>NZ_JBFTQT010000004.1:0-510610 GCF_056399145.1 Rhizobium sp. 01N48 | reverse complement strand
TACTACAGTTGCGTTTGCCTCGAAATCGTGATTCACTTCTGGTGTTTGACGGGAGGGAATTCGATGTCGGTTTCGGGTTGGTCTGGATCAATGGTGGCTTGGCAGCAGGAGCTTGATACACTGAAGCAGCGGCTAGGCTCGGTCTTTGCTCGGCGTGAACTGCGGGCATCGGCCAGTGCCTTCCTGGATGGTTTGCTGTCTGGCGTTGAGCGCAAGACCGGCTGGATGATGGCCGAACAGGCAGGGCTGGAGAGCCCCTATCGGATGCAATCGTTGTTGGGGCGTAGCCAATGGGATGCAGATACGCTGCGCGACGTGGTTCGCGGTTATGCGATTGAGGCACTTGGCGATGCGGACGGCGTCCTTGTGGTCGATGAAACCGGGTTCCTGAAAAAAGGAACCCAGTCGGTCGGTGTCGCGCGACAATATTCGGGCACGGCTGGACGTATTGAGAACTGCCAGGTCGGCGTCTTTCTTGCCTATGCAAGCCGTTACGGCCAAACCCTGATCGATCGGCAGCTTTATCTACCCAAAGACTGGAGTGAAAACGCAGCACGTCGAGCTGCGGCTCATGTCCCACAGCAGCAGGCCTTCGCGACCAAGCCAACCATCGCGGCCAAGCTTATTGAGGATGCGCTCGATGCAGGCGTGCCCTGCGCATGGGTATTGGCCGATGCACTCTATGGATCGGATTCCAAACTACGCCGTATGCTGGAAGGCCGCGGCCAGCCGTATTGTCTGGCCGTTCGTTCCAATCATTGCCTACGCTTTGTCCGAGAGCAACACGTCGAGCAAACCGATCCGGAAACAATGGCTGACGAACTGGAGGCAGGGGCTTGGTCCAGTCATGCAGCCGGAGAAGGTGCCAAGGGTCTCCGGCTGTACGATTGGGCTCGTATTCCTCTGAGCTCTCGTCCTGATGGACAATGGGAGCGCTGGATTCTCATCCGTCGCAGCCGTCGCGAACCGAGCGCACACGCCTATTATTTTGTCTTTGCGCGTGCCGGTACAGAACTTAGCGAGTTGGCTGGTGCTGCCGGGCTACGGTGGACAGTGGAGGAATGCTTTCAACGCGCTAAGGATGACCTTGGCCTGGATCATTGCGAAGCACGCTCGTGGCATGCATGGCGGAGATCCGCTATTTGATTATGCGTCTACTGATGCCGCCGCCGATCAGAGTTCGATATATCCTCGCATGGTCCCTATGGCGACGAACCCACCAGGCTTCCGCAATGAACTCACACTACAAAACACGCCATCAAACGCAACTGTAGTAGTAGGTCATGATCGACTTGTTCAGATGCATGATTACCCGGTTAGGCCGGCTGGCCAACCTGCCCGCGAAGGCGAGCAGCACAAGCACTGCACTCCATTGGAAGACCGAGCGGATGATCCTGACCGCGAACACGAGGGCCTCCGGCCGCGCTTCCCTGGGGATGAACACGGAGAGTGCCGCAAGCACCGCCAGCGACAGCGTGGCAACGCTGAGGCTTATCCAGCGCTGGCGGTCGATCTCCTGCCAGAAGCTCTGCTCGTTGGCGAGCAGCGTGCCCAACATGAACATCGAGAAGTACACGGCGTGAGAATAGAGATCGGAACTGATGACCAGCGTCTCGCGGAAGACGGGATAGAGACACAGCCTCAGGATCGACAGAAACGCGATAGGCGCCACGAACAATACCCTGCCCCGCAGCTGCGCCGCCAGGGACGCCGATAGGCCGGGCCAGCGCCGCGCGAGCTGCGGCTGGGCAATCGACCAAGCGATGACATAGATCCAGAGATAGGCCAGGAACCACATATGCTCAAGCCGAAGCCCGGAGACCACATAGGTCTTCCAGAATTCCCAATAGGAAAGATCGGGGGCGAAGTTGTAAGGCGAGAAATAGACCTGCGGCGGCACAACCACGAGAACGCCGAACACGAAGGGCAGCAGAAGCTGCCGCGTGCGGGTCTTGCGGATTTCGGCCACGGATCTCTTCTTCAGCAGCGATGCCGTGACCACGCCGGAAATGAAGAATAGCAGGCTCATCCGCCATGGATGCGACCCGACCGTGATCAAATCGATCAGCTTCGTGGCACCCGATGTGTTAATCCACCAGGTCTTCGTCCCGTAGACAAGGCTCGAATGGTAGATGATGAGCGTGCCAAAGCAAAAAACCCGCAACGCATCAAGATCGTGACGCCGTCCATCGAACCTGTCGCCCAACATATATCCCGCCCCCAAGCCCGGGATATACAACCACAAGGGAATTTAATATAGGTTAATTTAATCGGCTTGATTGCATATGACTTGCACAATATGTCAGGCCTTGGCGGAATTCGCCAGATAGTCCGACACAGCCTTCCGCAGCATCGCCGCGTCCTCTAAAGACATCCCGCGCGGCCGGAACGTCACGTTCTGCACGTCGTTTCCGGAAAAGTAGCTGTAGAACATCAGCGCCGAGAGATAGCTGCCGTAGATCGAGGGGTGGTTGCAATCATAGTAGAGATTGAAATCCTTCGGCTGGCTTTGAAGCGCTTCCCAGATCACGCCCACATTGACGAGAGCGACGCCGGTCAGCGTGGCGAGACGGGCATGCTGCCGCTGGATGTTGAGATGCATGTCGGCATAACCCGCCGGTGAATAATCGCCGGCTGTCTTCGGCATGCCAGCATCCTTGATGCACTGATCGGTATAGCGCCAAGTGACGAACATCACCGGCACGTCGCCTTTCGCCTGGGCCTCCCGGATCAGGTTTTCGGCATCATCCCATGCGGGGCCCGATTGCTGCGCGCTATACTGGTCGCTGCTCAGCACCTGCAGCACGACTTGATCCCAACGTCGGGAAAGGAGCGCCTGGGTTTTCTCGCTTTTGATGTGATAGCCCAGGCTGACGCCCGGCTCGGCATCCATCACAATGCGCAGCTTCTTGGAATAGCCGGCGGAATCGGCGATCGCGCGCACCATTTGAGGCATATTGTTATAGAATGTGCGGCTGTTGCCGATGAACAGCGCGGACTGCTCTGGCCTCTTGTCGAAATAGTCCCGGGCATATTGAACGCCCCCATTCATGTATCCATTGAAAGGCGGGAGGAAAAACATGCAGACGAGCAAGATCGTCAGCAATGCGCTTATTCGTATCAGCCGCAACACCTTGGAATCCCATGCTATTCACCAGATGCTGACATAAATATCAGCAAAGACGTAAAGGATGGGTTGCACGAACAGCGAAGAATCGAAGCATGTACCCGCCAAGGGCGAAACGGCGGCCACTAGGCATCGTGTAGCGGATGAGCGTGGCAACACTCACATTGCACACCGCTCGAAGAATAGCCCAAGACAAAACGAGCGGCTGCGATGCATTTATGAGACATCGCTTAATTAATTAGTAATATCTCTTTCTTGCAACGTTAGAATGTGATTGTATGCCCGCCGTCAGCAAAGCTACGGCTTTAGGGCGTGTATTTGTAAAGCTTGTCTTGTTGTGGGAGTAAGACGATGGTTTACGATTGGGATGGCGCCAGAACACGGCGCCTGAGACTGTTTAGAACAGGCACGGCATTCTTGATCGCACTGGCGGTATTTGGGGTACCGCTGTTCGTTTACACGGCAAAATTCCACGGATTTTACGGCTAGGCGAACGCGGCAATCAGCAGCGACGACTTCGATATTATGACGGCGTTTCGACGCCACACATGAAAAGGCGCGGCCCGAGGTCGCGCCTTCACTGTCTCAAGGTGCCTTGGCTCAGGCGAGCTTTGCAGCAAGCTTGGCGACGTGGGCGCCCTGGAACTTGGCGGCGTCGAGTTCGATAGCCGAAGGCTGGCGCGAACCGTCGCCGTCGGTGATCGTGGACGCGCCGTAGGGCGAGCCGCCCTTGATTTCGTCAACGCCCATCTGGCCCTGGAAGGCATAGGGAAGACCGGCGACGACCATGCCCTGATGCAGGAAGGTCGGGATGAAGCCGAGGATGGTGGATTCCTGGCCGCCGTGCTGCGTGGCGGACGAGGTGAAGACCGAGCCGACCTTGCCGACCAGCTTGCCGGCAAACCAGAGGCCGCCCGTCTGGTCCCAGAAGTTGCGCATCTGCGATGCGACGGTGCCGAAGCGGGTGCCGGCGCCGACGATGATCGCGTCGTATTCTGCGAGTTCGTCCACGGTGGCGACCGGTGCGGCCTGATCCAGCTTGAAGTGCGATGCCTTGGCAACCTCTTCCGGCACCAGTTCCGGTACGCGCTTGACGGTCACGTCGGCGCCAGCGGATTTCGCGCCTTCGGCGACGGCGTATGCCATCGTCTCGATGTGGCCGTATGCCGAATAGTAGAGAACCAGAACCTTAGCCATCTTGGAAGTTTCCTCTTTCTGGGTTGCGGCGGGTGCTTGCGTTGGCGCACCGACCAAAATCCGTTTGATGAATTCGCGTATCATAAAGAATGCCTCGCAACGCTATCGTGCGTATGACCGATACGCTAGCGCATGCATTTTGCGGCGGCCAGTCGCGCAGGCAGAGACGGACTGTTCAATCTTATCGCACGTTTTTGCCTTGCGTTCACATTTCCGTATGCGTTGGCACGGGCTTCCCGTCCGCCCTATTTGGTATAAGCTCGACGCCAAAGACTGAGTGAAGACAGAGACCTTTGATGACCCAACAGATTGTGACTGCAGCCATTCTGGCAATCGGCGACGAGCTTTTATCCGGCCGCACCAAAGACAAGAACATCGGCCATCTCGCCGATATGCTGCTGCTTGCAGGCATCGACCTTAAGGAAGTCCGGATCGTCGCGGACGAGGAGGACGCGATCGTCGAGGCGCTGAACGCGCTGAGGACGAAGTACGACTATGTCTTCACCTCGGGCGGCATCGGGCCGACCCATGACGACATCACGGCCGACGCCGTCTCCAAGGCCTTCGGCGTTGCCTGCCATCATGACGAGAAGGCGATGGCGCTGCTCGGCGATATGTACAAGCGCCGCGAGATGGAATTCACCGAGGCCCGCCAGCGGATGGCGCGCATGCCTGTCGGCGCAACGCACATTCCCAACCCGGTCTCCACCGCACCCGGTTTCAATATCGGCAACGTCTATGTCATGGCCGGCGTACCACAGGTGTTTCAGGCGATGGTCGACGCGGTGATCCCGACGCTTCGGACAGGAACGCCGGTGTTGTCGCTGGCGATCTCGTGCCCTTATGGCGAAGGCGATATCGGCACGCCGCTCGCCGCCATCCAGAAGGCGCATCCGGAAACGAGCATCGGCTCCTATCCGCGCTATGTCGGCCAGAAATTCTCGACCGAGATCGTCGTTCGTGGTCGCTCACAGGCGGTGATCGATGCAGCCGGCGCGGATGTCGCGGCGATGATCGAAGGCATTCGCCGCGAGCGGACTATCCTGGAAAACCCATCAGCGGAGGCCTAATTTCTTTATAGAAGCCGGCTTGCGGGACTTGATCTCGGTCAAGGAAACAAATGCCGGCCAGGCGCATTGCTTCTCTTACGGACTTTTTCATCCGAGCAAGGAGATACCCATGTCTTACAAAACCATTCTTGCGATTCTCGATACTTCAGACAATTGCACTGCAGTCGCCGACCTGGCGTTTGCGCTGGCTGCGGAACACGGTGCCCATGTGATCGGGCTGCATGCGGAAACGATCGCCGTCGTGCCACTCGTGGCGCCGATGGAGATCCCCGATCCCGTCGCCGTGCAGGCGCTGCAGGACATGGCGCATAGCGAAAGGGTCAAGATCGAGACGATCGTTCGCCGCAAGGCCGAAGTCGAAGGCGTGTCGTTCGAGTGGCGCAGCTTTGCCTCCTCGACCGGTTATGGCTCTGCGCCATTGATCGAAAGTGCGCGCAGCGCCGATCTCCTGATCGCCTCACAGGCCGATCCGGCACGGCCGTCGGACAGTCATGTCGATGTCGACAATTTCCTGCTTGAGAGCGGACGGCCGGTCCTGATGATCCCCTTCATCATTCGCCAGCCGAAGCCGATCAAGCGGGTGCTGGTCGCCTGGAACGGCTCGAAGGAAGCGGCGCGGGCGACCTTCGACGCCCTGCCCTTCCTGAAGGCCGCCGACGAGGTTGAGATCTTCTCCGTCGATCCAGTCGACAATGCGCTGCAATCAGCGGCGGTCGCGGGTGCGGAAATCGCCGCGACGCTTGCCCGCCACGGCGTCAACGTCACTCTTGCGACGGCGACGACCGCGGACAAGAGCACTTCGGCCGTCATCGAGAACCGGTTGTCCGACAGCAGTATCGACCTGCTCATCATGGGTGCCTACACGCATTCGAGGCTCTGGCAGATGATCTTCGGCGGCACGACGAAGACGCTCCTGCACTCCATGACGGCGATGACGCTGCTTTCGCGTTAGCGGGCCGCGATCAGCGGGGGCTTGCGTTTTGCAGCCAAATTCCGCTAATTGCCACGACCGACGACGAGCTCCGGCTTCGGTCCTTCCATCGCGCAGTCTCGGCTGCGCGATTTGCGTTTGACCCGAGTGAACGGAAGAGCGTCCGGCCGCCGGCAAACGGCGTGTCATCATTCATGCCTCGGAGCGAGCCCATGTCCCTTCCCGATAAAGCCTTTCCCGTTTCCTGGGATCAATTTCACCGCGACGCACGCGCGCTTGCCTGGCGCCTTGCCGGCCTCAACCGCGAGTTCAAGGCGATCGTCTGCATCACCCGCGGCGGCCTGGTGCCGGCTGCCATCATTTCGCGCGAGCTGAACATCCGCCTGATCGAGACGGTCTGCGTCGCGTCCTACCACGACTACGTGAACCAGGGCGAGATGATGCTTCTCAAGGGCATCGCGGCCGAACTGCTTGAAGATGGCGGCGAAAGCGTGCTTGTCGTCGACGATCTGACGGACACCGGCAAGACGGCGTCGGAAGTCCGCACGCTGCTTCCGAAGGCGCACTTCGCCTGCGTCTACGCAAAACCACAGGGTGTGCCGACGATTGATACCTTTGTCACCGAAGTGAGCCAGGACACCTGGATCTACTTCCCGTGGGATATGGGTTTCAGCTATCAGGAACCGATCTCCAAGGGTAGCAAGGGCTGATTTTCCAAGCTTTTAGCAGACGAAGACGAAAGCAACTTTAAATTGCTCCAATCTTTGTTTACTAACATCACCAATTTCGCTGTCCGCCCCTCGCCGTCCGCCGTATGATCATATGGCATCAGGCGGCAAGGGCGCGGCAGGGTGTTTGGGTAGAGGGCGGTCGCTAGCGCGACACTGGAACGACGATGCAGCGTTGGCGGTTTATCGGCTTGATCGCGGCCTTCGGGCTGTGTTTGAACGTGCATCCGCGCGCGGTTTCGGCCGAACCCGCCTATATCTCCGTCGTGCGCGAATATGTGGATACGCTCGTCAAGCCGATGATCAAAAAGCCGAACGTTCTGGCCGCTATCAAGGCGCAGAACAGGAAGTTCGGCGATGTCAGCGCGACTGATATCCAGGTGCTCGACAACAGCTACCGCTCGGAGATCAAGAGCGGGCAATGGCAGATGGTCACCCGCCTTCTCAACAATCCGGTCTCGCGATACCTCAAAGCCAAGCAGGATGATTCGCAAGGAACGATTGTGGAAATATTCGTGACCGACCGGAACGGACTGAATGTCGCACAGAGCGTGCCGACCAACGACTACTGGCAGGGCGACGAAAACAAGTTCCTGAAGACCTTCGCCAGAGACTCCGACGAGGTCTTCATCGATCGCGCCAGCCGCGACGATGCCACGCAATTGCTGGAAACGCAGGCAAGTTTCACCGTTCGCGACGAGCGTGGACAGGCGATCGGAAGCGCTACGGTGACCATCGCCATCGACGCACTTTAGCGCCTTGTTCGGCCTTGCGAATCACAAGGCTCATTTGCGCTCGGAAAGCCACCGCCAAATGACAAAATATGGCAAAATTAATCCAGCTTTGGCATTTCTCTTGCGCATCCCGTAGCAAGCCATTGAAATTCTTGCCCAACTGGTTTTTCCCCAGTCTCCACAGGCCACTCCACAATATCTTGTGGTGAACACTTCGTTAAGAACAAGCCCTTGACGGAATCGCCTGTTTTCAACTTAATGAACTTCGATGTTGCGGCGGCAGCTGAACCGGACATGACGAGGCCGGTTCTCACCAGAAATCGAGCATTGAATCAGGGCGTTGATCCATGAGGGGTGAGCCGCCATGAGTATGTTCTGCGCGATTTTTGCCGCCTGAAAAAGCGACATCCGGGGCTGGCGGAAAAAGGCTGTTAATACTATATTTAGTGATTGCAGCCACCATCACCACAAGATACAGGATGACCCATCTCCGGATGACACTCCTGTGACGATACGGAAACGAGAACTGGCTGCGCTCCTTACGGCGCCGCCGGAGGTGGAAACTTGCGCCTTGGTCAACGGGGACGGGGCGCGCGAGCTAGAGGTTAAGGCAAATGCGCATAGAACGCCGATTTACGAAGGCAGATCAGGGCGCTTACGCGGCTATCGAATTCCGCAAGGCAACCAGCGAGATCAAGAACCCTGACGGGTCGATCGTATTCCGCCTCGAGAACATCGATGTTCCCGCGCAGTTTTCGCAGGTCGCGGCCGACATTCTTGCGCAGAAGTATTTCCGCAAGGCCGGTGTCCCTGCCCGCCTCAAGAAGGTCGAGGAAAACGACGTTCCATCCTTCCTGTGGCGCTCGGTTGCCGATGAGGCCGCTCTGAAGGAGCTCCCGAAGGATCAGCAGTACGGTTCTGAAACCGATGCGCGCCAGGTCTTCGACCGTTTGGCCGGCACCTGGACCTACTGGGGCTGGAAGGGTGGCTATTTCTCTTCCGAAGAAGACGCGGCCGCCTTCCGCGACGAACTTGCCTACATGCTCGCGACACAGCGCGTCGCCCCGAACTCGCCGCAGTGGTTCAACACCGGCATGCACTGGGCCTACGGCATCGACGGCCCCGGCCAGGGCCACTTCTATGTGGATCCCTTCACCGGCAAGCTGACGAAGTCGAAGTCGGCCTATGAGCATCCGCAGCCGCATGCCTGCTTCATCCAGTCGGTCGAAGACGATCTGGTCAACGAAGGCGGCATCATGGACCTGTGGGTTCGCGAAGCCCGCCTCTTCAAGTACGGCTCCGGCACCGGCTCCAACTTCTCGTATCTGCGCGGCGAAGGCGAACGCCTTTCCGGCGGCGGCCGTTCCTCCGGCCTGATGAGCTTCCTGAAGATCGGCGACCGCGCTGCCGGCGCCATCAAGTCTGGCGGCACGACGCGTCGCGCGGCCAAGATGGTCGTGGTCGATATCGACCATCCGGATATCGAGGAATACATCAACTGGAAGGTCAAGGAAGAGCAGAAGGTTGCTGCCCTCGTCACCGGTTCCAAGATCGTCAATCGCCACCTGAAGGCGATCATGAAGGCCTGCGTCAATTGCGACGGCGACAATGACGATTGCTACGACCCGAACAAGAACCCTGCCCTGAAGCGCGAAGTGCGCGCTGCCAAGAAGGACCAGGTTCCTGAGAACTACATCGGCCGCGTCATCCAGTTCGCTCGCCAGGGCTACAAGGACCTCGAGTTCAAGACCTACGACACCGACTGGGATTCGGAAGCCTACCTCACGGTTTCGGGCCAGAACTCCAACAACTCGGTCTCGATCAAGGACGACTTCCTGCGCGCAGTCGAAAACGACGGCGACTGGAACCTGACCGCCCGCAAGGACGGCAAGGTCATGAAGACGCTGAAGGCACGCGACCTGTGGGAATCGATCTCCTACGCCGCATGGGCCTCGGCCGATCCGGGCCTGCACTTCAACACGACGATGAACGACTGGCACACCAGCCCGGCCGCCGGCCCGATCCGCGCGTCGAACCCGTGCTCGGAATACATGTTCCTCGACGACACGGCCTGCAACCTTGCCTCGCTGAACCTCATCCAGTTCAAGGATGCGGCTACCAAGCGCATCAACATCGCTGATTACGAACACGCCGTTCGCCTTTGGACGGTCGTGCTTGAAGTCTCCGTGATGATGGCACAGTTCCCGTCGAAGCAGATCGCCGAGCGCTCCTACGAATACCGCACGATCGGCCTCGGCTACGCCAACATCGGCGGCCTGCTGATGTCTTCGGGCATTCCCTATGACAGCGACGAAGCCCGCGCCATCGCAGGCTCGCTGACCGCGATCATGACCGGCATCTCCTACGCCACTTCGGCCGAGATCTCCTCTGAACTCGGACCTTTCCCGATGTTCAAGCCGAACCGCGAAGCCATGCTGCGGGTCATCCGCAATCATCGCCGCGCCGCTTACGGCGAGACGTCGGGCTATGAAGGCCTGTCGATCAACCCGGTTGCGCTCATCCACTCGGAAAACCCGGACCAGGATCTGGTGGCTCACGCCAAGAGCGCCTGGGACAAGGCTCTCGAGCTCGGCGAAAAGCACGGCTACCGCAACGCCCAGGCAACCGTCATCGCGCCGACAGGCACGATCGGCCTCGTCATGGATTGCGATACGACCGGTATCGAGCCTGACTTCGCACTGGTGAAATTCAAGAAGCTCGCCGGCGGCGGCTACTTCAAGATCATCAACCGCGCCGTTCCGGAAGCTCTGCGCACGCTCGGCTACTCCGAGAGCCAGATCGCCGAGATCGAAGCTTACGCTGTCGGCCACGGCAACCTGAACCAGGCACCGGCGATCAACCCCGGCTCGCTGAAGGCCAAGGGCTTCACGGACGAGAAGATCGAAGCGCTGAACGGCGCGCTGAAGTCGGCCTTCGACATCAAGTTCGTCTTCAACCAGTGGACGCTCGGCACCGACTTCCTGAAGACGACGCTGAAGGTCTCCGACGAACAGCTCGGCGACATGGGCTTCAACCTCCTCGAGCATCTCGGTTTCTCGAAGAAGGACATTGAGGCTGCCAATGTTCACGTCTGCGGCGCGATGACGCTCGAAGGCGCGCCGTTCCTGAAGAACGAACACCTCGCCGTCTTCGATTGCGCCAATCCGTGCGGCAAGATCGGCAAGCGTTACCTCTCGGTAGACAGCCACATCCGCATGATGGCTGCTGCCCAGCCGTTCATCTCGGGTGCGATCTCCAAGACGATCAACATGCCGAACGACGCGACGGTCGACGATTGCAAGAGCGCCTACATGCTCTCCTGGAAGCTCGGCCTGAAGGCAAACGCTCTCTACCGCGACGGCTCCAAGCTGTCGCAGCCGCTGAACGCCTCGCTGATCGAAGACGAAAGCGATGAGGACGCACTGGACGATCTGCTGCAGCAGCCGGTCGCCGCCCAGGCCGTCACCATCACCGAAAAGATCATCGAGCGTGTGGTCGAGCGCGTGACCCGCGAACGCGAAAAGCTGCCGAACCGCCGCCAGGGCTACACCCAGAAGGCCGCCGTCGGCGGACACAAGGTGTACCTGCGCACCGGCGAATTCGGTGACGGCCGCATCGGCGAGATCTTCATCGACATGCACAAGGAAGGTGCCGCCTTCCGTGCGATGATGAACAACTTCGCCATCGCCATCTCGCTGGGCCTGCAGTACGGCGTGCCGCTCGAAGAATATGTGGAGGCCTTCACCTTCACCAAGTTCGAGCCGGCCGGCATGGTCATCGGCAACGACGCGATCAAGAACGCCACGTCAATCCTCGACTACGTGTTCCGCGAACTCGCCGTCTCCTACCTCGGCCGCCACGACCTGGCGCATGTCGATACGTCGGACTTCTCGAACACGGCTCTCGGCAAGGGCATCCAGGAAGGCAAGACGAACCTCGTCTCGACCGGCTGGACCCGCGGCTACAAGCCGACGATCGTTTCGAACAGCGAACGCCAGGCTGCCGGCGAGCCCAAGGGCTCGGCAACGGCCGCCCCTGCCCGTGCCTCGTCCGGTGCAACGGTAACGTCGTTTGCAGGCGCTGCCGCCCGCAAGATCGAGCCGACGACCGCCATCTCGACCTCCGAAATCGTCGCCTTCAAGCGCGATTACGAAGAGCGCGCCAAGGAACTGGCCGAAGAGATCGCCGAGGAAGTGCTGGAAGAAGTCACGACCAAGAGCCAGCAGGCAACGGCCCTGTTCTCCGACAAGGCCGCCGCTGACGCTGCATCGGCCAAGACGGAAGCCAAGAAGATCGAATCCGAGCGCCGCGCCCGGTCGATCATGCAGGGCTACACCGGCAACATTTGCTCGGAGTGCCAGAACTTCACGATGGTGCGCAACGGCACCTGCGAGAAGTGCGACACTTGCGGCGCGACCAGCGGCTGCAGCTGATCGGGTTAGAGAACGCTAATTGAAGAGGCCGTCCGCTTATCCAAGCGGGCGGCCCTTTCCGTTGTAGGCAGGGCGCAAATTATCAATGCGCATCGACGCCAGTCGTGTGCAGCCTGTTCCTCACATGGTGGACGCCATCGACTGAGGAGGCGGCGAGTTCGACCTTGCGGGCGATACCGATTGTTTCGACGGAGCCTTCGACCGTGACCACATGGCCGTCTGCGTGGACCTCGATGTTGTCGATGTCGACTTCGGGAACGTTCTCGATGTTTTCGGTGACCCGCGCTTCGAGATCGTCACTGTCATCGCGATCGATCGTGTCGGCGCGCAGCGAATCCTTCAGGCGGTTCTCGTTGCCATCGCGGTCTATGCCGTCGATGCGGAATCCCGGATTGTCGCTACTGTCGAAATTGGCTGGCGTTTCGCCATAGGCGCGATTTTCAGGCGCTGCGGAAGCGGCGTCCGATGTATCCGCATAGGGCCAGCCGTCGTCGATATTGCGCTCTTCGAAATCGCGATAGTCCTCGCTGCGCGACAGCGGCTTCTTTCCATCATCGTTGATTGGCATCGATCTTCTCCTTCAGCGTGTTTTCAAACAACGCCCAAGGAGCCAGATGGTTCGCCACTTTTGGCAGCCATCTCACTGTCGGCACAACCAATCTCGCAATCAGGTGCGATCTTTGATTGCAGTCCGTTCGTGGAAACCCGCGAAAGAATAGCCTAGCCCTGGTGTGCCAAAGCTAGGGAGGGAAACATGGCGAGTTGTAAGGCAAGCAATGGTGATATCTGGGAGATCTACCAAACGAATGGTCAGTGGCACTGGCGGCGCACGGCGCCAAACGGTCGGATCGTTGGCGCGTCGACGGAAGGCTATAACAATCGAAGCGACTGCATCGCCAATGCCCAGCGCAACGGCATGACCTGCAACCCGGTCTGACTGCGCTTTCACAGAATTCGATGAGGCGCGCGGCTGCATATTGGCGCGCGCCCTTCAGCCGTTAGCGGACGGCTTTTTGCTCCACACCCGTGGCAGGCGCCGCAGACAACGGCACGTCATCGGCCACTTCCTGCGCGACGGCGGAGAGGTCGAGATTGCCCCAGATGGATTTTTCCTTGCTGCGATCGGTACGGCGGGATGTCTTGATTTCAACAACGAACGGCTTCGATTGAGCGCGCATGTGATTCCTACTGAAAAGCGTTGAACGAATCCATCAACGCAGCGAGCCTATGAAGCGTTCCCTCGCCGCGCAAGCGCATTCGGCGTCGCATCCCCTGACCTCGGCAACCATATACAGCCTCAAGTCAGCTACGGGCAAAATTCACGCCCATGACGCGAGCCGATGAGGGCGCTGCTACCGTTTTTTCGTCGTGACGGGCAGCCATGCAAAATTGTTTCAGGAAAATCCTTGAAGGAACAATCAATGTCGACTAGGTAGCACGTCGCCGAACGTAATGGCGTCCCAGCTCAGGCTTCGACGGCGTTCAATCGGCCACCTTTTTCCTACTCGTGTAGAGGCACCGGCGGCGGCCCCTGGTCGCTTATCGATCGTTTGATCGGCAGCCGGTTTGCAAACAAAATATCAGCGTGCGGATGGCACCTGGACAGCGGAACGGCCGATCAACATCGCTCGCTTCGACGGCTAGGGAGTCGCTGGCGCCAAGGAATGAAAAAGACTGCGAATGACCATTAAAGAGCGTTTTCTGAAACAGCAGCATGCCTGGATGATCGGCGCATGCTACTCCCGCAAACACCCCGATTTTCATCGCTACGGCGGCGTCGATGTCGCCGTTTCGCCCCGCTGGAAAGAGTGTCTCGACACGTTCATGAACGACATGATCGACACCCTGCCCCGCAGCCTGTCCGAGCGCCGCCTGGCGCTGCGCAATCCGCGCCGGCCGTTCGAGCCCGGCAATGTCGAGTGGATTTTCGTCAGCAAGCATCGCGGTCTTCGCGCGCCTGACGGCACCCGGCCTGAACTGCCCGAGGCGCGTCTGCGCCGCGCTTGAACGCTTTCAAGCGATCGATTATCGCCGGCTGGCGGGGTTTCTGGCCCTCCAGCCGGCGATTTTGTTTTGGGCGCGTGTCAGCGCCTGCCGCGCAGGCTCTTGGTCAGCACGATCAGAATGAGGCCGACGGCAACCGCAAGCGCGCCCCAATAGATCCAGGGCGTCTGGTCGATCATGAAGCTTTCAGCCGGATACGGAAAATAACCGCTGCCCTGCCCCATCCAGATCAGACCGGTCAGGATCAACAAGCCTTCAAGGCCATAGACCAGCTTCACCATCACATCTTCCTCCACGGCGCCCTGCTCATGCTAGGACGCGAGCCTCACGATTTCGGGAAATCGGCGCCGAGGCTGGTGTCCTTCCATTCCTCGATCAGCGCCAGGCGCTCCTTCAGCTTCGCCGTGACCGCGCCATAGCCGAATTCGCCAAGCACGAGGTGGCGCGGCGCTTTCTCGACCTCGGTGATCTTGATGATCGCTTCACCGGCGCGCACGGGATCGCCCGGCTGCTGGCCGCTGTAGCCGGCCGTCTGGCGCATGCGCGCAGCGGCGGTTTCCGCGTAATCGGCGATCTTGCTCTCGGTCTGCCGCAGCGAACGGCCGGCCCAATCGGTGCGGAACGGGCCGGGCTCGACACAGGTGACCTTGATGCCGAGCGGCGCGCCTTCGGCGGCAAGCGCGTCCGACATGCCCTCGACCGCGTGCTTGCTGGCCGAGTAGTAGCCGGATGCCGGGAAGCCGATGAAGCCGGCCACCGAAGTGATGTTGATCACATGACCCCGCCTGCGCGTGCGCATGCCGGGCAGAACGGCGCGGGTCATGGCAAAGAGGCCGAAGACATTGGCTTCGAACTGATCGCGGATCTCGCTGTCGCTGCCTTCCTCGATCGTCGACTGATAGCCATAGCCGGCATTGTTGACGAGAACGTCGATCCGCCCGAAGCGCTCCTCGGCCGCCTTCACGGCGGCGGTGATCTGCGCGGCATCGGTCACGTCGAGATCGACGGCAAGCGCGTTGTCCTCATGGCCGGTCACGAGATCGGCGACGCGGGACTTGTCGCGGGCGCTGACGATGGTCGGCCAGCCACGAGCGATGGTGAGTTTTGCCAGTTCGCGCCCGAAGCCTGTCGAGCAACCGGTGATGAACCAGACGGGATTTTTATCTTGAGACATGGTGTTTTCCTGAAATGTTCGTCTGAAATTGAAAGCGCCCGTTGGTGTCCTTTGGGATACCCTTGGGCGCGTCTTGGGGCACCTTCTGATCTAGGGTCGCCCAACTGGTTTTTCCAGAATTGACGGGGCGTTGCGGCCAATAGACGCAAAAAGGCCGCGCGCTCGCAGGAGCACGCGGCCGGATCAGACGAGCTTGTTGTTGCGGCTTACTGCAGCGTGCGCGGCGGCAGGCCTGGGACCATGGTCGCGCCCTGCTGGACAGAAGCGGCGCCCGCGCCTGCACCATCGAGGCCGGTGGCGACGACGGAGACGCGGAACTTGCCATCGAGATTACGGTCGAAGATCGCGCCGACGACGATATCGGCATCGTCCTGCACTTCGTCGCGGATGCGGCTTGCGGCTTCATCGACTTCGAACAGCGTCATGTCGGACCCGCCAGAGATCGAGATCAGCACGCCCTTGGCGCCGCGCATCGAGATGTCGTCGAGCAGTGGATTGGCGATCGCGGCTTCGGCCGCCTTCATCGCGCGCTCTTCGCCCGAGGCTTCGCCGGTGCCCATCATGGCGCGACCCATGCCGCGCATGACCGACTTCACGTCGGCGAAATCGAGGTTGATCAAGCCTTCCTTGACGATCAGGTCGGTGATGCAGCCGACGCCGGCGAACAGCACGCGGTCGGCGGTCATGAAGGCGTCGGCGAAGGTGGTCTTCGCGTCGGCGATGCGGAACAGGTTCTGGTTCGGAATGACGATCACGGTATCGGCAGCCTGGCGCAGCGCCTCGATGCCGGCGTCGGCCGTCTTCATGCGGCGGTTGCCTTCGAAGGTGAAGGGCTTGGTGACGACGCCGACCGTCAGGATGCCGGCATTGCGGGCCGCCTGGGCGATCACGGGTGCGGCACCCGTGCCGGTGCCGCCGCCCATGCCGGCGGTAACGAAGCACATGTGCGAGCCGGCCAGGTGATCCATGATCTCATCGATCGATTCCTCAGCGGCGGCGCGGCCGATCTCGGGCAGCGAACCGGCGCCGAGGCCTTCGGTCACATGCGCGCCGAGCTGGATACGGCGCGAGGCCTTAGAGGTCGCGAGCACCTGCGCATCGGTGTTGGCGGCAATGAATTCAACACCCTCGAGGCTTTCCGCGATCATGTTGTTGATGGCGTTTCCGCCGCCACCACCAACGCCGATCACCGAAATTCTGGGCCGCATCTCGGAAATCCCGGGCTTGGCGTTCGTCATCGCAATCTCCTTCGTGCGCATTCTTCCGTGGGCTCCACCGCTTTATCGGGACCCGAATCGCGCATCAGCCTATGGGCGCAAGAAGGCAGAGGCGGGGCGAAAGAACAAGATGCAGGCTTTTCTAAAGTTTATCCGGAACCTTTTTTAAGGTTGGCGCATTAGGTCGATTCAAGCCAGTCAAAATACCTTTTCAAACGAAAGCCTGCCTGCCCATAAAGAGAGGAGTACCGCGCAGATGCCTATGCTCGCTTCCAGCCAGTCGATAGCCCCTCCGAAAGACCATGTCGTGACCGCCCAGGAAGCGCTGGAGCCGCTCTTCCTGCAGATCGAGGCTGAGGCCGAGTTGCGGATGATTTCCGCTGCTCTGAAGGCCGGCTGGTCGGCAGAGGACGCGGTGAGCGCGATCGACGAATTGCGTCGCAGCGAGTTGCTGCCGGGCGATCGCTGAACACCAAAAAATCATTCGCCTTCGAGGCCGGATGGCCTATCTCTACGCGGTCAAGTGATTGCGGAGATAGGATTTCATGACCATCAAGACCATCTGCATTTTTGGCGCCGGCGCCCTTGGCGGGATGATCGCGACGAAGATCGCAGCGTTGCTAGGAAGCGACGTCACGATGTCGGTCATCGCGCGCGGGGCGCATCTCGATGCCATCCGCCGCGACGGTCTGACGTTGCATGAAGCGGGTTCCGAGACGCCGGTCAATGTGAAGGTAATGGCCACGGACAATCCGGCCGATCTTCCGCCGCAGGATCTGGTCATCACCGGGCTCAAGGGACATCAGCTAAGCGCCGCCGCCGAGGGCATGGCGAAGCTGTTGAAGGCCGACACGCGCGTCTTGATGATCCTCAACGGTATTCCGTGGTGGTACTTCCACCGCGACGAACACCCTGAATTCGCCGAACTGCAATTCGAGGAGCTCGATGAAGGCGGTGCGCTCTGGCGCCTTGTCGGCCCGCACCGCGTCATCGGTTGCGTCGCGCATCAGGGCGCGGAGGTCAGTCAGCCCGGTCATATCAGGCTCAGCAACAAGGGCCGCTTCATCCTGGGCGAGCCCTCCGGCGAGATCACAGCTGATCTCGAGGCCATTCAGGCGTTGCTGCAGAAGGCCGATCTCAACATCACGCTGTCACCGGAGATCCGCAACGACATCTGGAGCAAGCTGATGGGCAATGCATCGTTCAATCCGATCAGCGCGCTGACACGCTCCACCATGTCCGGCCTCATGGCCGACGTCGCCGTCAGCGACCAGATCGGCAAGGTGATGAAAGAGGTCAAGGCGGTTGGCGAGGCGCTTGGTGCCAATGTCGGTATGTCGGTGGAAGAGCGTCTCGAACAGGCCAGCCAGATCGGGCCTGTCCGGACCTCGATGCTGCAGGACCTGCTTGCCGGAAAGGCGCTTGAGATCACGCCGCTGGTCGGCATGGTCGTGGCGCTCGGCCGGCTGACTTCCGTGCCGACGCCGGTTTCGGAAACCTTGCTTGCGATGGTTTCGCAGCTCGATCGCGAGAACTGCAAGCCGGCCTAAATGGTCGGCCTCCCTCGTCACAATGCTCTTTCAAGGCGCTCAGAAAATGAGTCCGGAAACGCCTGCAGTGCCTTGAAATCAGCTCGCTTTGAGCCAACCCGTCATGCGATCGACCGCCTCGGCGATCTCGGCTTCGGAGCCGGCGTAGGACATGCGCATGGCGCGATGCCCTTCCAACGGATCGAAATCGAGGCCCGGTGTCGCGGCGACATCGATCTCGGTCAGCATCCGCTTGGCGAATTCCATGCTGTCGTTGGTGAAGCGCGTCACATCCACATAGGCGTAGAAAGCGCCATCCATCGGCGAGGCGATCGTAAGACCCATGTCCGGGAGACGCCGCATCAGGAAATCGCGGTTGGCGGCGTAGCTTGCCCTGTAGACATCGAGCTCGGCGGAAGCGCCAAGCGCTGCGGTCGCGGCGATCTGCGACAGCTCCGGCGCGGAGATGTAGAGGCTTTGAGCCACCCGCTCGATCGGACGCACGAGACGATCGGGCAATACCATCCAGCCGATGCGCCAACCGGTCATGCAATAATATTTCGAAAACGAGTTGATGACGATGGCTTCATCGGTCAGTTCGAGCGCGCTTGTCTCCTCGCCCGCGAAGGTGAGGCCGTGATAGATCTCGTCGGAAATGAAGGCGATCGAATTGGCCGAACAGTAGTCCGCCAGTTCGGCGAGCGCCTTGCGGCCCGTGACGGTGCCGGTCGGGTTTGCCGGGCTCGCGAGCAGAACGCCCTTCACGCGGATGCCGCTTTTCTTCTGGGCCGCCTCGATGCTTTGAGGCGTCAGCGTGAAATGCGTTTCGGCGGTGACGGGCACCTCGATGACCCGCAGGCCGAGCGCGCCGAGGATGTTGCGGTATGCGGGATAGCCGGGCCTGGCGATCGCCACCGCATCACCGGCATCGAAGAGCGACAGGAATGCGAGGTTGAAGCCGGCGGACGAGCCTGTCGTGATCGCGATGCGCGCGGGGTCGATGTCCAGGCCGTGGCGCTCGCGGTAATCCGCTGCAAGCGCTTGCTTCAGGCTCACGGTCCCCAGCGCATCGGTGTAGCCGATCCTGCCGTCATCGAGCGCTGCCCTTGCCGCATCAAGTGCGGCGCGAGGCGCCGGATGCGAGGGCTGGCCGACGGCCATTGATATTACCGGCCGGCCACTTGCGCGCCGCCGCGTCGCTTCCGCCAAAACATCCATTGCGTGAAACGGCTCGACTGCACTGCGCTTGGAAATGGAAAACAATTACTCTGCTCTTTCGACTTCGATTTGCGGCCAGACAAATGCCGCATTAGTGAGATCTTCACAATCCCGCGACCAGATAACGAACACGAGAATTCCTGTTTCAATACGCCGGAATGCGCCGTATTTTTGTTGCTTCGCATTGCGTTCCGATCATGGGACTGTGATACCCGAAGCATTGAACGACCAAAATCACCTACAAAGACGAGGATATCATGGCCATTCTCCCGAAAATCTTCACGGCGCTCGCGCTGACCGCCTCCGTAGTCTCCGCCCAGCCGGCCGCTGCGCTCGATGATGCGCAGAAGAAGGAGTTCGGCGAGTTCATCAAGCAGTATCTGATCGAGAACCCGGAGATCATGCTCGACGTGCAGGACGCCCTGCAGAAGAAGCAGGAGACCGCACGCCTGGTGAAGGCCAATGCGACGATCTCGGAAAACAAGGCGACGATCTTCGATTCCAAATACGACATGACGATCGGCAACCCGAAGGGCGACGTTACGATCGTCGAGTTCTTCGACTATAATTGCGGTTACTGCCGCCACGCGCTGACCGACATGCAGACCATGCTGAAGAAGGACCCGAACGTCCGCTTCGTGCTCAAGGAATTCCCGATCCTCGGACCTGAATCGGTTGCCGCCCACAAGGTGTCGGACGCCTTCCGCAAGATCGCTCCGGAGAAGTACAGCAAGTTCCACGTAGCCCTGCTCGGCAGCGACGGACGCGCCGACGAGGCGAGCGCCATCGAAGCGGCCCAGTCTCTCGGTGTCAGCGAAAAGCAGATCCGGGCGGAGATGGCCAAGAGCCCGAGCGACGCTTCCGTGCAGGAAACCTACTCACTGGCGCAGAACCTCGGTATCACAGGCACGCCGTCCTATGTGATCGGCAACGAGCTGGTACAGGGCGCGGTCGGCTATGACGACCTCGAGACCAAGGTCAAGAACATGCGGACCTGCGGCAAGACCAGCTGCTGAACCGGCCCCCATCAAATTGCCAAAATCCCGGTGCCTGAGCCATGTGGACAATGTGGCGCGATTCCTGATGCCTTGTCCAAAGGGCTTTCATTAAGCCTTTGGTGAGTCTATAGGTTGCCCTCGCACATTTGACGGAACACTCGATGACGCAAACCATTTTCGTCCTGAACGGGCCAAACCTGAACATGCTTGGCAAAAGAGAGCCCGGCATTTACGGCGGCAAGACGCTTCAGGACATCGAGGCGGACTGCAAGTCGGCCGGGCGAGAGCTTGGCGTCGATGTCGATTTCCGTCAAAGCAACCATGAAGGTCAGCTCGTCGACTGGCTGCACGAAGCCGGCGACAAGGCCATTGGCGTTGCGATCAACGCCGGCGCCTACACGCACACCTCGGTTGCGCTACATGATGCGATCCGCGCCATTTCCATTCCCGTTGTAGAGCTCCATATCTCCAACGTGCATGCGCGGGAAGAATTTCGCCACAAGTCGATGATCGCGCCCGCTGCAAAGGGTGTCATCGCCGGCTTCGGACCATATAGCTACATTCTGGCGCTCCACGCGCTAAAGAACGTCACCGCATAAAAAGACAGGGCAAAACTCATGGCTGAAAAAAAGAACGGTATCGACCAGGCACTGATCCGCGATCTCGCGAACATCCTCAACGACACGGATCTGACCGAGATTGAAGTCGAGCAGGACGATCTGCGCATCCGCGTTTCGCGCGCCGGCAACACGCAGTATATCCAGGCGCCGATGGGTGCCCCTGCCTACGCCGCCGCTCCGGCAGCGATTGCAGCTCCGGCCGCAGCAGCGCCTGCCGCTTCCGCCGCACCGGCACGCAACCCGGCCAACACGGTTTCCGCTCCTATGGTCGGCACCGCCTATATGGCTCCGGCTCCGGGCGCGCGCGCATTCATCGAAGTCGGCGCGACGGTCAAGGAAGGCCAGACGCTGCTCATCATCGAAGCGATGAAGACGATGAACCAGATCCCTGCCCCGAAGTCGGGCAAGGTCGTTGAAATTCTTGTCGAGGACGGCAGCCCCGTCGAATACGGCCAAGCTCTCGTGGTCGTCGAATAAGGCGGACGTCATGGTCTCGAAAATCCTCATCGCCAACCGCGGGGAAATTGCCCTTCGCGTGCTTCGTGCCTGCAAGGAGCTCGGTATTCCCTGCGTCGTCGTTCACTCGACCGCCGATGCCGACGCCATGCATGTGCGCCTGGCCGACGAAAGCGTCTGCATCGGCCCGCCGCCGTCGCGCGACAGCTATCTGAATATTCATCAGATCGTTGCTGCCTGCGAGATCACCGGCGCCGACGCTGTACACCCGGGCTACGGCTTCCTGTCGGAGAACGCCAAGTTCGCCGAGATCCTCGAAGCGCACGGCATCACCTTCATCGGCCCGACCGCGGAACACATCCGCATCATGGGCGACAAGATCACCGCCAAGACGACGGCGCAGGAACTCGGCATCCCCGTGGTTCCCGGTTCCGACGGCGAAGTGAGGACCGAGGAAGAGGCCATCAAGACGGCCGCCGAAATCGGTTATCCCGTGCTGATCAAGGCGACTGCCGGTGGTGGCGGACGCGGCATGAAGGTCGCCAAGAGCGCTGACGACGTGATCGAGGCCTGGTCGACGGCCCGTACCGAAGCGGCTGCCGCATTCGGCAACGAAGCCGTCTACATGGAAAAGTACCTCGGCAAGCCGCGGCACATCGAAATCCAGGTGTTCGGCGACGGCGAAGGCAATGCCATCCATCTCGGTGAACGCGACTGCTCGCTGCAGCGCCGCCACCAGAAGGTCTGGGAAGAAGCCAACTCGCCTGCCCTCAACGTCGAACAGCGCATGAAGATCGGCCAAGTATGCGCCGACGCCATGAAGAAGCTGAAGTATCGCGGCGCCGGCACGATCGAGTTCCTCTACGAAAACGGCGAGTTCTATTTCATCGAAATGAACACCCGTCTTCAGGTCGAGCATCCGATCACCGAAGCGATCACCGGCATCGACCTCGTGCACGAGCAGATCCGCGTCGCTTCCGGCGGCGGCCTGTCCGTCACCCAGGATGAGATCCACTTCCATGGCCATGCCATCGAATGCCGCATCAACGCCGAGGACGCGCGCACCTTCGTGCCCTCGCCCGGCACGATCACGCATTTCCATGCGCCTGGTGGTCTTGGCGTGCGCATCGATTCGGGTGTCTATCAGGGCTACAAGATCCCGCCCTATTACGACAGCCTGATCGGCAAGCTCATCGTGCACGGCCGCACCCGCGTCGAATGCATGATGCGTCTGCGTCGTGCGCTTGACGAGTTCGTGGTCGACGGCATCAAGACGACGCTGCCGCTCTTCCAGGATCTGGTCGACAACCAGGACATCGCCAACGGCGACTACGACATCCACTGGCTAGAAAACTATCTGGCCAGCAAGCCGGCTTAACCGCAATGGCAGGGTCGCGCAGGAAATCTCCAGGCATCACACCGGAAATTCTCCTGCGCGCCTATTCCATCGGGCTCTTCCCGATGGCAGAATCGGCTGACGACCCCGAGATCTTCTGGGTCGAGCCCGATCTTCGCGGCGTCCTGCCGCTCAATGATTTCCACGTTTCCAAAAGCCTCGCCAAGACCATCCGGCGCAAACCGTTCGAGATCCGCTTCGATCATGACTTCGAGGCCGTGATCGCGGCATGCGCTGAGGAGACGTCGGGGCGCCCAAGCACCTGGATCAACCAGACGATCAGATCGCTCTACGCATCGCTCTTTCGCATGGGACATGCCCATACCGTCGAGGCCTGGGATGGCGACCAGCTTGTGGGCGGGCTTTACGGCGTGTCGCTGGGTGCCGCCTTCTTCGGCGAGAGCATGTTCTCGCGGCGCACGGACGCCTCGAAGATCTGCCTCGTGCATCTGGTGGAGCGGCTGAAGGAGAACGGTTTCGTGTTGCTCGACACCCAGTTCACCACCGAGCACCTGAAGACCTTCGGCGCCATCGACGTTCCGAAGGACGAGTACGAGCACATGCTGGCCAAGGCGATGGCTTCGCCGCATCTGTCTTTTGCACAATAAAATACACGTTCACGTTGACGTTACTCCCAGGTCGCCTATTGTCGCGCCTTTAACGGGAGTATTGTTCATGAAGTTGAAAATTGCCGCGCTGACGTCCCTCTTCGTTCTGGCAGCAACGCTGGCTCAGGCGAAACCATATCAGGAGATGTTTCCGGGTGCGGATCGTTTCGGAGATGCCGATAAGGCTACCCTGGAAAAGATCGACTTTCAGCAAGGCGCGATCAAGATTCCGGGCGCGAACGCCACCCTCAATATTCCCGAGGAATTCTACTATCTCAGCCCGGCCGACGCACGCCGCGTGATCGTCGACATCTGGGGCAATCCGCCACAAGCGGGCGAAGGAACGATGGGGATGGTCTTCCCCGCCAAATACGCTCCCGTTGAAGGCGGGTCGTGGGGCTCCGTCGTCGAATACAGTGCTGACGGCTACGTCTCCGACGTGGATGCCGCATCCACCGACTACGACGAACTGCTCCAGAACATCAAGGACTCGATCGCGGAAACCAACCCGGAACGCGAGAAGCAAGGTTTCGAGAAGATCACGCTCGTCGGCTGGGCTTCACCCCCGCATTACGACCAATCCGCGCATGCGCTGCACTGGGCGCGCGATCTCATCTTCGGCGACGACATGAGCCAAGCGCACACGCTGAACTATTCCGTACGCGTCTTTGGGCGCGAAGGCGTTTTCATGTTCAATTTCGTGGCGGGAATGGATCAACTGAAGGAAATTCAGTCCGCCGTCCCCAACGTGCTGACCATGGTCAAATTCGACAGCGGCAAGACCTACAAGGATTACGAAAGCGGAGACAAGCTGGCGGCCTACGGCATGGCCGGCATGATCGCCGCTGGCGCCGGCGCGAAGGTCGCGGCCAAAGTCGGGCTGCTCGCAAAGGCAGCGGTTTTCTTCAAGAAGGCCGGCGTGCTTGTTCTTGTCGCGGGAGCCGCGCTATTGCGGGCCCTCAAGGGAATGTTCTCCCGCAAGAAACCCTCGGCGTAACGTTAAGGGTCAGTTCGTCTTGGCGTCGGGCGCAGGCACGTCCGACGTCGCCTTGCAGTCCTTCAGCCAGACGTCATAGATCGGGTGCTCGACGGCGTTGAGGCCGGGGCTGTCGGCAAACATCCAGCCGGTGAAGATGCGGCGGATCTTGCGGTCCAGTGTGATCTCGTCGACTTCGACGAAGCCATCGATCTTCTGCACCTCGCTCTGGTCGCGCGAATAGCAAGCCTTCGGCGTCACCTGCAGGGCGCCGAATTGGACGGTCTCGTTCACATAGACATCGAAGGTGGTGATGCGGCCGGTGATCTTGTCCAGGCCGGAAAAGACGGCGACAGGATTGTCGATGCGGGCGGCGAGAACCGTCTGCGGCAGGAAGGACGAGCCAAGCGCCAGGGCAATGCCGGCGGCACGCAGGACGGGGTTCCGCGTGAGAAGCTTCATATCTTTCCGTCTCCACCGCATTTCAAAAATAGAAGGCCGCAGTGTCTGCGGCCATTCTGCGGGTATAGGTCAATTGTGGCCAAAAACCGGGCCGGACTGGCTGCGATCAGCTGCCGGGCGTCCATGCGTCGTAGTCGCCGGTGACACGCGGACGTTCGCCGGCAACGGCGAGCGAGCCCGGCGGACGGTAAGCCTGCGGCGAACCGGTCGGGTTGGCGCGGTGTCCCTTCTGCCATTCCTTGGCGACATAGGTCTCCTTGGACGGCGGTACGTCGGTGCGGTAGTGCATCCAGCCGTGCCAGCCCGGCGGGATCGCCGATGCGTCCGCATAGCCCTTGTAGATCACCCAACGACGCGGAAGGCCGAAGGAGGTCGTGCCGCCTTCGTAGTAGACGTTGCCCAATTCATCTTCGCCGACGCGCTTGCCGAAACGCCAGGTCGCAAAGCGGGTACCGATCGTCTGACCGTTCCACCAGGTGAAGATTTGCAGGAGGAGAGTTTTCATGTCTTTTCCTTGTGCCTGCCTTGGGAGCAAGCGGGACCAGAATTCGATCCTTCGCTTATGCCGCCAGCAGCGCCTGTTGTCCAGTGATTCCGAAGGCAAAAGGGTTCATTTCAGCGCCATCTTGAAGCCGAGATGCGAGGGCTCGAAACCGAGCCGCTCATAGAAGCGATGGGCATCCTTGCGCTTGGCATTGGAGATGAGCTGCACGCGCGGCAGACCACGCGTCCTCGCCTTTTCGATGCAGAATTCGATCATCCGGGCGCCGATGCCCTGGCCGCGCATATCACTGCGCGTCTGCACGGCCTCGATGATCATGAAGGAGGTGCCGCGGCCGGTGAGCGTCGTGGTGATCGCGATCTGGAAAGTGCCGACGACTTCGCCGGCCAGTTCGGCGACGTAGAGCGTCTGGTCGGGAGAGGCCGCGATGGCTGCGAAAGCGCGCTCGTAATCCGGCAGCGCGTCTTCTGAAACCGTATCGCCGTGCCCGCCGATATCATCGGCAGCGAACATGGCGATCAATGCCTTCAGATCGTCCCGGCGGGCTTCGCGAATGATGATCTCTTTGGCCACGGGAAATGCCTCAGTAGCTGGCGAGCGGTTTTTCGAGGATCAGCGCCGGAATGCCGGATTGGCCGGGGCCGTTGTTCTCGCTCTGGCCGACATCGGCAAAACCGAGCCGGTGGTAGAAGCTGATCGCCGCCTCGTTGCGCGGCTCGACCTCGAGCCGCATGATCTCGGCTGCCGGAAAGCAGGTTTCCAGCTCGGCGAAGATATCACGGCCGATACCCTCGCGCTGCAACGAGGGGCGCACGTAGAGCAAGTGCAGCATGACCGTCTTCGTCATCTCACCGGACATGGCGGCATAGCCAACGCCGCCGATTTCCTTGCCGTCATCGGCCACCAGGAATTCGGCATTCTTGTTTGCCATGCGCGTCTTCAACGCCGCAGGCGAGAAGAGCGTCGCGACCAGTTCATCGACCTTCGGCGCGCCAAGCTGCGCGTCGTAGCTCGCATGAAAGGTTTCGACCAGGAGAGCGCGAACCTTGTCGAGATCGCGCTCGCTGGCGGTGCGGACGAAGTAGACCATTTTCTTCCTTCCGGCATCGGCTATCCGAAAACCGCTTCACACTTTTCGGCGATACCGGATGACCTATTCCTCGACGATGCCGAGCTTGGCCTTGACCAGCGCCTGGACGGCCTGCGGGTTGGCCTTGCCGCCGGTCGACTTCATCACCTGGCCGACGAACCAGCCGGCGAGAGCGGGCTTGGCCTGCACCTTGGCGACCTGATCCGGGTTGGCGGCGATGATCTCGTCCACGGCCTTTTCGATGGCACCGGTGTCGGTGACCTGCTTCATGCCGCGGCTTTCGACGATCTCGGCCGGGTCGCCGCCTTCGGTCAGAACGATTTCAAAGACGTCCTTGGCGATCTTGCCGGAGATGGTCTCGGCCTTGATGAGGTCGATGATCGAACCGAGCTGAGCGGCGGAAACCGGAGTCGATTCAATGTCCTTGCCGAGTTTGTTCAAGGCGCCCAGGAGGTCGTTGATGACCCAGTTGGCAGCCATCTTGCCATCGCGGCCCTCGGCAACGGCTTCGAAGTAATCGGCGATCGCCTTTTCCGACACGAGCACGGAAGCGTCGTAGATCGACAGGCCGAGTTCGCGCACGAAGCGCTCCTTCTTGTCGTCGGGCAGCTCCGGCAGATCGGCCGCCAGCGCCGCCACGAAGGCGTCGTCGAATTCGAGCGGCAGCAGGTCTGGATCGGGGAAGTAGCGATAATCGTGCGCGTCTTCCTTCGAGCGCATCGAGCGCGTCTCGCCCTTGCCGGCGTCGAACAGGCGGGTTTCCTGGTCGATCACGCCACCATCCTCGAGGATGGCGATCTGGCGGCGGGCTTCGTATTCGATCGCCTGGCCGATGAAGCGGATGGAGTTGACGTTCTTGATCTCGCAACGCGTGCCGAAGCCTTCGCCCGGGCGGCGCACCGAGACGTTGACGTCGGCGCGCATGGAGCCTTCGTCCATGTTGCCGTCGCAGGTGCCGAGGTAGCGCACGATCGAGCGCAGCTTGGTCATGTAGGCCTTGGCCTCATCCGACGAGCGCATGTCCGGCTTGGAGACGATTTCCATCAGGGCGACGCCCGAACGGTTGAGGTCGACATAGGACATGGTGGCGTGCTGGTCGTGCAGCGACTTGCCGGCGTCCTGTTCCAGGTGCAGGCGCTCGATGCCGATCTCGATATCCTCGAACTGGCCCTGACGATCCGGGCCGAGCGAGATCACGATCTGGCCCTCGCCGACAATCGGATCCTTGAACTGCGAGATCTGATAGCCCTGCGGCAGATCGGGATAGAAGTAGTTCTTGCGGTCGAAGATCGAACGCTTGTTGATCTGCGCCTTCAGGCCGAGACCGGTGCGGACCGCCTGGGCGACGCATTCCTCGTTGATGACAGGCAGCATGCCGGGCATGGCCGCATCGACCAGCGAGACGTTGGAATTCTGCGGCTTGCCGAACTCGGTCGATGCGCCGGAGAACAGCTTCGAATTGGACAGCACCTGCGCATGGACTTCCATGCCGATGATGACTTCCCAATCGCCAGTGGCGCCGGGAATGAAGCGTTTCGGATCAGGCGTGCGAACGTCGACAAGGGTCATGGAAATGCTCTTTTGAGGCTATCTTATTCAACTGGTGAGGTAACGGAAATGACCTTCCGGTGCAAGGCTTTCGGCATGGTCTCGGCCATTGCGCGCCACGCACCCGGCATTTTTCGGTTGTTAACGGGCCGCCGCTAAACTTCGCCGATGCTTCTCACTGATCTCGCCAAAATCATCGGACTGTTCACAGCCTGGAACGGGCTGGTGTTTACGATCTACTTCGTCGACAAGCAGGCCGCGCGCTATGGCCAGTGGCGCATCAGCGAAAAAACGCTTCTGACGCTTGCCTTCCTTGCCGGCAGCCCCGGCGCCGTGAGCGCCCAGCAACTGCTGCGCCACAAGACCCGCAAGGAGCCGTTTCGCTCGGACCTGATGGCGATCTGCGGCTTTCATCTGCTTGCCGTGATCGCGCTCATAGCAGCCATCGCGGCGAAGATGCTTAGGCTGATCTAGAAAGCGCCGTACGGCCCCTCACCCTGCGATGACACCGGCTTCGAGAGCCCGACGGAAGGAACGTCGCGGTCGAGCTTGGGATTATAGGCGACCGAGAGCCAGTGGATGGCGTAGCCGTTCTTCTTGAAGAAGGTGATCGCCTCGTTGTTTTCGGCGTGCGTCTGCATCATCACGCTATCGAGCCCCTGCTCCGCCACCTCCTTTTCGATCGACTGCAGCAGTGCCGAGCCGAGGCCATGGCCGGTGAACGACGGGTCGATCCAGAAGTCGGAAATCGTCTCGTCGAGATTTTCGCGCGCGGCCCATCCGGCCGTGTGGCCGTTCCATTCGATGACGGTAATGGTGAGCCAGCGGGTCTCGGCGAAATTCATGAAGGCGCTGCGGGCAGCCGACGCCATCGCATCCGCCTCGCCAATCGGCGCCATGGCCTTCTGCCAGGCGCGCAGGCCGATCTCGCTCAGAACCTCGGCCTCTCCCTCATGGGCATTGCGAATAGTGATCAATCAGAACCTCCGAAACACCGAGGAAAGTAAACCACCGAATCAGGCCATATCAAAGCCTTCCGTAACGTCAGGAGAGCTTTGTCCCGCATTGCATTGGACGGAGCCTGCTTGACGGCGACGGGGCCGAAGCCTATCAAATCCTGATGTTGAGCTCGCAATCAGAGACCCGGTAAAGGCCCTGCCCGCAAGTTTTCTTGCGCGTATGGGCCCGACGAGAACGAAGCCCTGACGTCCCTTCCGGACGCCAGATCGTTTTTGTGCGCCTTGAATGGCGCGAGACCGGATCAACATCTCCATGGATATTTCACGCGCGGAACAGCGCATCCTGCACTTGCTGGCCCAAGGCGGCCGCATCGAAATCGAACGCGACGACAAAAAGAAGATCGAGGCCGTCAACTGCCTTACCCGCGACGGCTGGCTCTACCCCGGCTTCGACCTCGAACTCTTTCGAAAGCTCAAACGGCTGAAGGCGATCAGGTCGCAGACCGGACAACCGTATCGGATCACCGAACGCGGGCTGCGGCTCGTGCGCTCGCAACTGGACAACCGATGACAGGGAAACGGCGCCGCGCAGGTGGCGCCGTTTTCACTTGGCCAGCAATGCCGGGCGCATGGCGGCCCACTCATCACCAAACGAACCTCTTGCAACCGACTTGCCCGCGAGCCGATACCAGTAACCGGCATTCCATGTATCGCCTTCGACGCGGTGACAAAGCGCGTGGCCCCAATCGAAAGCCTGTTCGCCTTCATGGGCTTGGCAGATGTCGTGCACGGCCTTCCACTCCGCGCCCATCGCGAAATCCGCGGCGGCCAGGCGGTCGAAGGCCTCGACGAGCGTTGAAATCTGCGATGCCATAAACCTACTCCTGTCAGTGGATTGTTAAGGCAGCGCCTTCTCCATATGAACCTTTTCGAGATCGATCCCCATGCTGTTGGAAAACTCGATCCCGCGCCACACGATAGCAAAACCACAACGTTCATACAGCCGGATCGCGCCGGTGTTACTGGCATGGGTATCGATGCGGGCCAATGGATAGCCGTCTGCCGAGATGAGTTCGACGATGTGGAGCATCAGCGCTCGGCCAACGCCCTTGCCCTGGTAATCCGGATGCACCCAAAGGTCCGACACGTAATCGCGCGCACCGTCCCGCGCCGTCCAGCCGGCGACTACGCCATCAATTTCGGCAACGTGCACGTCACCCGATGTGCTCTCTGCGAAGATCGAAAATTCGTGCCGGACGCGTTCGGCAATCTCAGGGGCGAGATCATGGCCCTTGAAGGCGTCGCTGGATTCCCAAGCCCCAAAACCGACTTCGCCGACCAGCATGTGGTCGGCGATCGTCATGTCTCTGATTTTCAGTCCGCTTACCACCACTTGGCGGGGGTGAAGCGGCCGGCGGCTTGTTCGATGACGTGGGCCGTCTTGAAGAGGGTTTCTTCTTCGAACGGCTTACCGATCAGCTGCAGGCCGAGCGGCAGGCCCTTGTGGTCGAGGCCGGCGGGGACGGCGATGCCTGGAAGGCCGGCCATGTTGACGGTGACGGTGAAGATGTCGTTGAGGTACATCTTGACCGGATCCGATGCCAGGTCCTCATCCGCGATGCCGAAGGCGGACGACGGGGTGGCAGGCGTCAGGATGGCGTCGACGCCGGCGTGGAAGGCGAGGTCGAAGTCGCGCTTGATCAGCGTGCGGACCTTCTGCGCCTGGATGTAATAGGCGTCGTAGTAGCCGGCCGAGAGAACATAGGTGCCGATCATGATGCGGCGCTTGACTTCGTGGCCGAAGCCGGCGGCGCGGGTCTTCTCGTACATGTCGGCAATGTCCTTGCCGTCGACGCGCAGGCCGTAGCGCACGCCGTCGTAGCGCGCGAGGTTCGAGGAAGCCTCGGCAGGCGCCACGATGTAATAGGCCGGCAGGGCGTATTTGGTGTGCGGCAGCGAGATGTTGACGATCTCGGCGCCGGCATCCTTCAGCCAGGCGATGCCCTGCTGCCAGAGCGTTTCGATTTCTTCCGGCATGCCGGCGACGCGGTATTCGTTCGGAATGCCGATCTTCATGCCCTTCAGCGACTGGCCGAGCACGGCTTCGTAGTCCGGAACCGGCAGATCGACCGAGGTCGTGTCCTTGGCGTCGACCGATGCCATGGACTTCAACAGGATTGCGGCGTCGCGGACGTCGCGGGCGATCGGGCCGGCCTGGTCGAGCGACGAGGCGAAGGCAACCGTGCCCCAGCGCGAGCAGCGGCCGTAGGTCGGCTTGATGCCGACGGTGCCGGTGAAGGCGGCGGGCTGGCGGATCGAGCCGCCGGTGTCGGTTGCGGTGGCGCCGGCGCAAAGGTGTGCGGCAACGGCAGCGGCCGAGCCGCCCGAGGAACCGCCCGGAACCAGCTGCTGGTTCGAGCCTGCGGCGCGCCAGGGGTTGATGACCGCACCGTAATGCGATGTCTCGTTGGAGGAGCCCATGGCGAACTCGTCCATGTTCAGCTTGCCGAGCATGACGGCGCCGTCGTCCCACAGGTTCTGCGTGACGGTCGATTCGTAATGCGGCTTGAAGCCGTCGAGGATGTGGCTGCAGGCCTGGGTGTGAATGCCTTCAGTGGCGAAGAGATCCTTGATGCCGAGCGGAATGCCCTCAAGCTCGCCGCCCTTGCCGCTGGCAAGACGGGCGTCGGAGGCTTCGGCCATCTGCAGCGCCTTCTCGGGCGTCACCTTGATATAGGCGTTGAGCTTGTCGTTGGCCGCCTCGATCGCCGAGATATAGGCTTCGGTGAGTTCGGTTGCTTTGATCTCCTTGGCGCGCAGCTTGGTGCGGGCTTCGGCAATGGTCAGGCTGGTGAGTTCGCTCATGATGGTTCGCTTCAAATCTTGAATGGCAACGAGGTCGGAAAGCGGCACAGGGCCTTATTCGACGACTTTGGGCACCAGGAAGAAATTCTGATCGGTAACAGGCGCGTTGGCGACGATATCGGCGGCCTTGTTGCCGTCGGTGACGTCGTCGGTCCGCTTCTTCATCAGCATCGGCGTGACCGAGGTCATCGCCTCGACGCCTTCGACATTGACTTCGGAGAGCTGCTCGACGAAGCCCAAGATCCCATTCAACTCGCCGACCATGCGGTTTGCCTCATCTTCGGAGACGGCAATACGGGCAAGGCGCGCAACGCGCTTAACGGTGGCTAGGTCGACGGACATCATATTCTCCGGATGGGATTTTCCCACTCGCTATAAAGGCCATGCCCGCTGTGTGCAACGGTCGAGTCAGTTCAAATTGCCTCGCCGAGTAGGCAAACCAGCAGGTCTTCCATTCTATCTACCTTCGTGAAGCTACTTTGCTTGATAAGCCGATGCCCGAGACGATCACTCTTTACGCCCTGGGCGTTGCCCTTGGTGTGCTTTACGATCTTCATGTCCGCTATGTCGGGCAAGGGATTTGCATCCAGATCACCAAACCATCGGAACTCTTGAACGTCCAAGGCGTCATCAACGATGATCCAGATAACGCAGCCACTCGGTTTCTCCGCCAGCCGCATGCTGACATTGACTTCGGCTCTTGAGCCGCCCTGCCGGCTTACCTTCAACTGGATATGCCGCGTGATGTTCTGTCGGCTCAAGACAAGATCATAACCGCCGGCATCGAACTCGCTCTTCAATATTTCTGCGTCGAAGATGTCTTTTCGCCAAAGGGTACGCAAAAGCTCGCCTGCGAAGAGATGCTCAACAATATTTTCACGTAAAGTCGAATGGATTGAGTGCTTCTTTTGAACGTCCATAAAAATGTCCCGCGATTGCAAAGCGACCGCGGGACAAAGGCAGATACTAGATGCCGGATGTCAAACCGAAAGAGTCTCGCTCGGCTTGATCGCCTTCACATCGGTCTTCGACCCTTCCATGCCGGCGACGAACTTTTCGGGCGTCTGGTCGATGATCGGGAAAGTGCCGTAGTGGCAGGGGATCGCGGTCTTGAAATTGAAGTAGCGCTGGCAGGCGAGTGCCGCCACGGCACCGCCCATGGTGAAGCGGTCGCCGACGGGGACGAGGCCAATATCGGGCTGGTGCAGCTCGTTGATCAGCGCCATGTCGGAGAAGATGTCGGTGTCGCCCATGGCGAAGATCGAGGCTTCGTCATCGAAATGCAGCATCAGGCCGTTGGCACTGCCGAGCGCGTGGGAGACGCCGTCCTCGGTGACCTGGGCGGAGGAGTGCAGCGCATTGGTGAAGGTGGCCGAGAAGCCGCCAAGCGGAACCGTGCCGCCGGTGTTGCCCATCTCGATCTTCGAGACGCCCTTGGTGCCGAGCCAGGAGGCGAGATCGGCGTTGGCGAGGACGACGGCGCCGGTTTCCTTGGCGATGGCGACGGTATCACCAACGTGGTCGCCGTGGCCGTGGGTCAACAGGATATGGGTGACGCCAGCGGTTACGTCCTTGATGTCCTGGCCGGCGAACGAGCCGTTATGCGTCAGGAAGGGGTCGAGGAGAATGGTTGCCTTCGCGGTCTCGATGCGGAATGCCGCATGGCCTAGCCAAGTGATCTTCATGAAATCTGTCCTTTTATTAAGTGATGCAAAAGCCTGCTTCGATGGGTATGGAGATAACCGATACCGCCGCAAAGAAAAGCGGTCGAGGCTTCAATTTCTTTTGACGGGATGAAACGACGATGACGGTGTTGACGATCGAGGAACTGGCGGCAACCCTTCAGCCGGGACAGGCTATCGCCGGTCTCGACCTCGGCACCAAGACGATCGGGCTTTCCATGTCGGATCTCGGCCGGCGATTCTCGACACCGCGCCCGGTCATCAAGCGCGAAAAGTTCACCATCGATGCCGAGGTGCTTCTGGGCTTTGCCGAGAAGGAAAAGGTCACGGCCTTCGTTATCGGCCTGCCTATGAATATGGACGGATCGGCTGGTCCGCGCGTCCAGGCCACGCGCGCCTTCGTGCGCAACATGGAGCAGAAGACTGCCCTGCCCTTCGTCTACTGGGATGAGCGGCTGTCGACGGTTGCCGCCGAGCGGGCACTGCTGGAGATGGACGTGTCACGCGCCAAGCGGGCCGAACGCATCGATTCGGCAGCCGCGAGCTTCATTCTTCAGGGCGCTCTCGACAGGCTGTCCTTGCTTGGAAGGGCAGCACTCGAAGAACCTGACGCCTGACGTCCCCGCCACCAGGCAGCGATCTTCTTGCGTCTGCGGAAGGCCATGATGGCGAAGACGACGAGGCTGTCGACAACGACGGCGCGGGCGACCAACGGCGGAATGGTTTCGGCGGGAATGCCCAGAATGTTGGCGTAGACCTGGAACGTCAGGTCATGGGCCTGGCGCGTGAGCATGAAGATGCCGAAGCTCATGTCGTAGTAGGATAGCCAGTACCAGCCCGCCAGAAACACGATCGGACCGGCCCAGAAGATCAGGAACCACTTCATGCGGTCGCCCCTCTTTGTCGCTTTGCGAATGGCAGATCAAGCGAGACCAGCCATGTCGATAATGCCATCAAACCCAGCACCAGGGCCGGCACCGCGATATCGAGCGCGAGCACGGCAAAGAACATCATCGCGGCAACGAGGAACATGATTCTCGCGATTTTGGTTCGCATGGTTCCAGACAACTCAAACTTTGAAACTGTCTGGTAACCTGACTTCTTAAACACTCTGGCGCAACGTAAACCATTTGTTAAGGTTAACGGCCGAGCGGGAGGCTGTGGGAAAGTCCGGGCCCAATCAGCCGTAAACGCCACGAACGATGCGTTTCAGCGCCTGCTCCGCCTTTTCCCAATCCTTCGATGCCTTCAGCGCCAGGCCGGCGCACTGCCCGCCGGCCGATGCCGAAAGGACGATATGCTGGATGGCGGCGATCAGAATCGCGTTGACGGCGACGGCGTCGACGCCCTTGGGTGGCGTCAGCGAGCCGCGCATGCGCTCCAGCCATGTGGCCAGTGCTTTCGAGCGCGCTTCGGAGAGGCGGCGGACCTGCTCGGTGTTTTCGGACACTTCCCAGGCAACGATACGGCGCATCAGCGGGTCGTCGCGCAGCGCCTGGAGGAAGAGCAGCGACAGGCGCTCCATCAGGTCGCCATAGGTCAGCAGGAACATGCCACCGGTGTCCTCGGGAATGCGGTCCTTCACCCATGTGCCGAGATCGGCGCCGATCGCGTCGACCAAGCCATTCAGGCCGCCGTAGTAGCGATAGATCAGCTGCTTGTCGCAGCCGGCCTTGCGGGCCACGGCGTTGATGCCGAAGTTCTGGAACCCCTCTTCCGCAAGCAGCGCCTTGGCGGCGTTGAGGATCGCCTTTTCAGTCGCGCCACGGTCACGCACACGCTTTTCCGGTTCGGCCTGCGGTGCGCTCGCGATGGGGGTCAAAGGCATGGGGTCATTCAGCATCAGGGACTCGGATTTCAGGTGTCACTCATCGGTGAGTAACAACACCGCTCCGAACCGGCAACGGCGAACCCCTTGAAAGATTGTGGATTGTTTTCAGGCCATTCTCGCCGGGCAGCCTAATGTCGCCGATCGGCGACATCGATCAGAGCGTCTGCCCGAACCAGACTGTGCGCTCGGACGGCTCGACGAGCGGCGGTCCGAGGCGCGTGAAGCCGCGCGAGCCCCAGAAGCCGATACCATTGGCATTCGTCGCACTGGCGCCGAGATGCACGGATTTCACGCCCGCGTCTCTCGCCTGCGAGAGCCACATGTCGAGCAGCTTCGTTCCCATCCCCTGCCCGCGCAGACGCGACAGCAGGTTCATATGGATATGAGCCGGAAACGCCTCGATGATGGCCGATGGCGCCGACGAGGGATGATGGATCGCGGCGATGCGTTTCTCGTCGGCATTCCAGAGGTCGGGATCGCCCTGAGGGTCAGCGTAGGCGCTGCGCAGCGCCGGCCACCAGTCGCGCTCAAGCTCTGCCTGAAAGGCAAGCGTATCGTAGACACCGACAATATAGCCGGCAACGCCTTCGGCATCCTCGGCCACGAAGGCCGTTTCAGGGCTGAGCGTCACATAGGGCGCGGAATAGATGTGGCCGATGAGCTTGCCGTCATCATGCAGTGACGTTGCATCTTGGCCGGCGTCACCCGTGACCAGCGAGATGTTGTAGATCTGATCGAGATCGTCGAGGCGCGCGCGGCGCAGCATTGTCGTCATCAGGATGCCGGCGGATAGAGAAGGTCGACGATGTAGCTGGCGTCGAAACGGCTATCGAGCATGCCGTATGTAGAGCGCCAGCCGCCGGCGAGACGGGTTTCGATGAAGGCATCGGCGATGCGCCCTGCCCCCAGGCGATAGAGCTCTGCGGCGCCGGCCGCGAGCGCCAGCTGCTCGACGAGCAGGCGGGCAGCGCCCTCGTCGCGTTCGCAAAGCGCCATGGCGGCACGGAGCACGTCGATTGTCTTCTTGCCGGCCGGGCCGAGATCCCTCGCAAGGCCTGCGAAGACGGTCTCGAAGAGATCCTTGCCGCGGTTCAGGATACGCAGGACGTCGAGCGCCATGACGTTGCCCGAGCCTTCCCAGATCGCATTGACAGGCGCTTCGCGGTAGTGGCGAGCGATCGGGCGTTCCTCGATATAGCCGCTGCCGCCGATGCACTCCATCGCTTCATAGATGAGCGCCGGCGCGATCTTGCAGCACCAGTATTTGGCGACCGGCGTCATGACGCGGGCATAGGCGGCCTCTTCGGCGCTGCCGCGGGCGCGGTCGAAGGCGTCGGCGAGACGGAAGGAGAGTGCTGTGGCTGCGGCGACGTCGAGCGCCATGTCCGCAAGCACGCGGGTCATGATCGGCTGGCTGACCAGCATCTTGCCGAAGACGCTGCGGCCACGGGTGTGGTGCACGGCTTCGGCCAGCGAGGCGCGCATGATGCCGGATGATGCCAGCGCGCAATCGAGGCGCGTCAACGTGACCATGTCGAGAATGGTGCGGACGCCGGCATCCGGACCGCCGAGCAGGAAGCCGAAAGTATCGCTGAACTCGACCTCGGAAGAGGCATTCGAGCGGTTGCCGACCTTGTCCTTCAGGCGCTGGAATTGCAGACCGTTGGCCGATCCGTCCTCGAGCAGGCGCGGCACCAGGAAGCAGCCCATGCCCTCCTTGGTCTGTGCCAGCATGATGAAGGCGTCGCTCATCGGCGCCGACATGAACCACTTGTGGCCGGAAAGGCGGTAGATGCCCTCGCTGACCTTTTCGGCAGACGTCGTGTTGGAACGGACATCGGTTCCGCCCTGCTTTTCGGTCATGCCCATGCCGATGGTCACGGCGGATTTCTGCATGGCCGGCTTGTTCGCCGAATCGTATTTGCGCGACAGTATCCTCGGCGCCCAGTCCTTCTGGACCGCCGGCGACGCGGAGAGAGCGGCAACGGATGCGCTCGTCATGGTGATCGGGCAGAGATGGCCGGTCTCGAGCTGCGCCGACAGATAGAAGCGAGCGGCGCGGATCTTGTGGGCCTGATCCTTCGCCTCGGCATCGGCCTGCGGGTCCCAGACGGACGAATGAAGGCCGACGGACATGGAGCGGCGCATCAGCGCGTGCCAGGCCGGGTGAAACTCCACGACATCGAGCCGTTCGCCGCGCGGGCCATGGGTGCGCAGTTGCGGCACACCCTGGTTTGCCATGCGCGCCAGCTCCTGCGCTTCCGGCGAGGTGACGTAACGGCCCATATTGTCGAGATCATCGCGAATGCCGCGCGGCAACGCACCAGTGAGGTCGACGATCAGCGGATCGGACCTGTAGGCGTTGATGCCGGACCACAGGCTCGGCTGGTTGAGTTCGGCGAGTTTTTCTTCAGCGGATGTCATGAATCGCTTCTAGAGTATGAGGCGGGCAAAGGGAAACCGGAAGTTTGGCACTCCTTGTGCTTTAGCCCAATTGCGACAAAATTGCAGGGGGAGAGCGCGGTTTGCCCACAGCGCATGCTTGCCGCCGCCGCACGCACTCTTTATAGAGCCGCTGACGACAGCATAGAGGCAGGTTCATGGTCTTCTTTCCCCACCGCCACCTCATCGGTATCAAAGGGCTCACAGAGCAAGATATCACCTTTCTCCTCGACAAGGCCGACGAGGCCGTCAAGATCAGTCGACAGCGAGAGAAAAAGACGTCGACCCTTAGAGGTTTGACGCAGATCAATCTGTTTTTCGAAGCATCCACCCGCACGCAGGCCTCCTTCGAGCTCGCCGGCAAACGCCTCGGCGCCGACGTGATGAACATGTCGGTCGGCAATTCCTCGGTGAAGAAGGGCGAAACGCTGATCGACACGGCGATGACGCTGAACGCGATGCGCCCCGACGTGCTGGTTATCCGCCACTCGAGCGCAGGCGCCGCCGCCCTTCTCGCGCAGAAGGTCTCCTGCTCGGTGGTCAATGCCGGCGACGGCCAGCACGAGCATCCGACGCAGGCGCTGCTCGACGCGCTGACGATCCGCCGCGCCAAGGGCAAGCTCTCGCGCATCATCGTCGCCATCTGCGGTGACGTGCTGCATTCGCGCGTGGCGCGCTCCAACATCCTGCTTCTCAACGCCATGGGTGCCAGGGTTCGGGTCGTGGCGCCGGCCACGCTGCTTCCGGCTGGGATCGCCGACATGGGCGTCGAGGTCTTCCATTCGATGAAGGAAGGGCTGAAGGACGCCGACGTCGTGATGATGCTCCGGCTGCAGCGCGAGCGCATGTCCGGCGCCTTCGTGCCGTCGGTGCGCGAATACTTCCACTTCTACGGTCTCGACGCGGAAACGCTGAAGGCGGCGAAGGAGGATGCGCTGGTCATGCACCCTGGACCGATGAACCGCGGAGTGGAAATCGCCTCCGAGGTCGCGGACGGACCGCAGAGCGTGATTGCCGAACAGGTCGAAATGGGTGTCGCCGTACGCATGGCTGTCATGGAAACGCTGCTGATCTCGCAGAACCAGGGTCCCCGCAGCGAAGGAGCCGGCGCATGAGCAACTCGATCGTCTTCAAGAACGTTCGCATCATCGACCCCTCGCGCAATCTCGACGAGGTCGGAGCGATCGTCGTCAAGGACGGCGTGATCGTCGCTTCCGGCAAGGATGCGCTGAACGAAGCCGTGCCCGCAGGCGCGATGGTGCGCGACTGCGCCGGCCTGATCGCCGCACCGGGTCTCGTGGATGCACGCGTCCATATCGGCGAGCCGGGGGCCGAGCATCGCGAGACGATCGAATCCGCCAGCCGGGCGGCGGCCGCGGGCGGCGTGACCTCGATCATCATGATGCCCGATACAGATCCTGTGATCGACGACATCGCGCTGGTCGAATTCGTCAAGAAGACCGCTCGCGACAAGGCCGTTGTCAATGTCTACCCGGCAGCTGCGATAACCCGTGGGCTCGCCGGCGAGGAGATGAGCGAGATCGGCATGCTGATGGAAGCCGGCGCGGTGGCTTTCACCGACGGCCACTCCAGCATCCACGACGCGCAGGTACTGCGCCGGGTGATGACCTATGCGCGCGAATTCGGCGCGGTGATTTCCTGCGAGACGCGCGACCAGCATCTGGCCGCCGGCGGCGTGATGAACGAGGGGCTGTTCGCAAGCTGGCTCGGCCTCGGTGGTATCCCGCGCGAAACCGAACTGATCCCGCTGGAACGCGACCTGCGCATCGCCAAGCTGACGCGCGGCAAATACCACGCGGCGATGATCTCGGTGCCCGAATCCGTCGAGGCGATCGAACTGGCGAAAAGCCGTGGCGCGACGGTCACCTGCGGCATCTCGATCAACAATCTGGCGCTCAACGAAAACGACATCGGCGAGTACCGCACCTTCTTCAAGCTCTATCCGCCGCTGCGCTCGGAAGACGATCGCGTGGCGATGGTGGATGCGCTGGCCCGCGGGGCGATCGACATCATCGTCTCCTCGCACGACCCGCAGGACGTCGACACCAAGCGGCTGCCCTTCGGCGAGGCGGCCGATGGTGCCGTCGGGCTCGAGACCATGCTGGCGGCCGCCCTTCGCCTGCACCACAGTGGGCATGTGAGCCTGATGCGGCTGATCGATGCCATGTCGACGCGGCCGGCGCAGATCTTCGGTCTCGATGCCGGTACGCTGAAGCCGGGCGCCAAGGCGGATATCGTGCTGATCGATCTCGAAGAGCCTTGGATTGTCGCCAAGGACATGCTTCTCTCGCGCTCGAAGAACACGCCGTTCGAAGACGCGCGCTTCAGCGGGCGTGCGGTCGCGACATACGTCGCCGGCCAGTGCGTGCATACGTCGTAAACTGCGTGCGCACATTATAAGAAGACAGATGGGGATAAGAAGACAAGTGGGGGAACATGGGCGCTGATCTCATGACGTGGCAGATCACCTGGCAAATCGCGCTGGCGGCCGCCGCCATCGGCTATCTGCTGGGATCCATTCCGTTCGGGCTGATCCTCACGCGCGCCGCCGGGCTCGGCGATGTGCGCAGCATCGGCTCGGGCAATATCGGTGCGACCAATGTTCTTCGAACCGGCAACAAGAAGCTGGCGGCCGCGACGCTGCTCCTCGATGCGCTGAAGGCATCGGCGGCCGCGTGGATCGTCTCCTACTTCTTCGGCCCGGAAGCCGCCGTCATCGCCGGCTTCTTCGCCTTCATCGGCCACCTCTTCCCGGTCTGGATCGGCTTCAAGGGCGGCAAGGGTGTCGCCACCTATATCGGCACACTGCTCGGCGTCGCGCCGCTGATGGTTCTTGGCTTCGCAGCGGTCTGGCTCGGCGTTGCCTTCGTGAGCCGCTATTCTTCGCTTTCCGCACTGGTTGCAATGCTTGTCATTCCGGTTGCATTGTGGATACTGGGTGCAGAGAAGGTTGCAGCGATCATGGCGATCATGACCGTGATCTCCTACTGGAAGCACAAGGCCAATATCAGCCGCCTCTTCAGCGGCACGGAAAGCAAGATCGGGGCAAAGGGATAGGCTGAATGGACGCACGCAGCGCAAGGCCAAAAGGAATTGCGCTGACGGACCGGCAACGTGTTGCCTGGCTGCGTCTCATCCGATCCGACAATGTCGGCCCGGCCACCTTTCGCGACCTCATCAATCATTTCGGCTCGGCCGAGGCGGCGCTTGCCGCCCTGCCCGGCCTTTCGGCACGCGGCGGCGCAACGCGCGCGATCCGGATCGCCACCGAAAGCGAAGCGCTGAAGGAACTCGACGCGGCGCACAGGTTCGGCGCGCGCTTTGTCGGCATCGGCGAGCCGGAATATCCGCAGGCGCTGAAGCAGATCGACGGGGCGCCGCCACTGCTCGCGGTAAAGGGAAATCTCGCGGCGACGGCGCAGCCGGCCGTCGGCATCGTCGGTTCGCGCAATGCCTCGATATCAGGCGCGAAGTTCGCGGCGATGATCGCGCGCGAATGCGGACGCGTCGGCTATGCTGTTATCTCCGGCCTTGCGCGCGGCATCGATACCGCTGCCCACCGCGCCAGCCTAGACACCGGCACGATCGCCGCCATGGCCGGTGGGCTGGATCAGCCCTACCCTCCCGAAAACGCCGGACTGCTTGAGGAAATCTGGAACGGCAACGGCCTGGCCGTCAGCGAAATGCCGTTCGGCTGGGAGCCGCGGGCGCGTGACTTTCCGAGACGCAACAGGCTGATCGCCGGCATTTCGCTTGGGACGGTGGTGGTGGAGGCAGCGACGCGCTCCGGCTCGCTGATTACCGCGCGGCTCGCAGGCGAGTTCGGCAGGCTGGTCTTTGCGGTGCCAGGCTCACCGCTCGATCCACGATGCCACGGCACCAACGGGCTGCTGAAGGATGGCGCGATGATCGTCACCGCGCCTGACGATGTGATCAGCGCGCTTGCGCCGCTATCGCAGCTCGACCTGTTTACCGCACCGCTTGCCGAGGAGCCGGAACGCGGCGGCGGCTCGTCGCTGCTGCCGCCTGACGAGACCGACAGGGCTCGCATCGTCGACGCTCTTGGGCCGACGCCCGTGGAGATCGACGATATTATCCGGCATACGGGGCTCAGCGCCTCGGCTGTCTATCTCGTGCTCCTGGAGCTCGACATCGCCGGGCGGCTGCATCGGCACCCCGGCGGGATGGTGTCCATTGCAATGGAGGTGTGACGACTTACATACGAGCCTGGAGATCGCCGGCTTCGACATATGCCATCTCGATCAGATAGCAGAGCATGTCGGCCTTTTCCTTTTCCGCCACCTGACGCAACTCGGCGAGCATCTGGCGGATGAAGGCAATGTTCTCGCGGGAGCCGGATCGGCCGGTATCCTTCTTTGCGTACTTAGCCGTCATGAAAGCACTCGCGCCCCAATTGGGAAGGGTTGATCGTCGCAGCCTGAACCACACGCGAAAAACGATATCGCAATAATCAGAAATTGCAATATGCGGTATATCGTCTTTTGGTTGCAACGCGTTGCAATGCGTAAAAATGCACTCAAAGTACTTGACCGAAACGAATTCCCTGTCCATGTCGGAGAACCGGCGACCGTGACACGGCAGGTCCTCTGCCCTGATATAGGCCGGCTGGCATCCATTTTTAGAGAATCATCATGAATGTTGTAGTGGTGGAATCGCCCTCGAAGGCCAAGACGATCAACAAGTATCTGGGACCCGGATACAAGGTGCTCGCCTCCTTTGGCCACGTCCGCGATCTCCCCGCCAAGGACGGCTCCGTGCTGCCCGACCAGGATTTCGAAATGCTGTGGGAGGTCGATGGGGCCTCGGCCAAGCGTATGAAGGACATCGCCGACGCGGTGAAGTCCTCCGACGGCCTGTTCCTCGCAACCGACCCTGATCGCGAAGGCGAAGCGATCTCCTGGCATGTGCTCGATATGCTGAACAAGAAGCGCGTGCTCGGCGGCAAGACCGTCAAGCGCGTCGTCTTCAACGCAATCACCAAGAAGGCCGTGCTCGACGCAATGGCCGAGCCGCGCGATATCGACGTGCCGCTGGTCGACGCCTACCTGGCGCGCCGCGCACTGGACTATCTCGTCGGCTTCAATCTTTCGCCGGTGCTTTGGCGCAAGCTGCCCGGCGCCCGCTCGGCGGGACGCGTGCAGTCTGTGGCGCTGCGACTGGTCTGCGACCGCGAATCCGAGATCGAGCGTTTCGTCTCCGAGGAATACTGGAACATCTCGGCGCTGCTGAAGACACCGCGTGGTGACGAGTTCGAAGCCAAGCTGGTTGCGGCGAATGGCAAGCGGTTGCAGGCGCGCGCGATCGGCAACGGCGACGAGGCCGGCAAGCTGAAGGCGCTGCTCGAAGGTGCGTCCTATGTCGTCGACACCGTCGAGGCAAAGCCCGTCAAGCGCAACCCGGGACCACCCTTCACAACCTCAACGCTGCAGCAGGCCGCTTCCTCGAAGCTTGGCTTTTCGGCATCGCGCACCATGCAGGTGGCGCAGAAGCTTTATGAAGGCTTCGACATCGGCGGCGAGACAGTCGGTCTGATCACCTATATGCGTACCGATGGCGTGCAGATGGCGCCCGAGGCGATCGATGCGGCGCGTGGCGCCATCGTCGACCAGTTCGGCCAGCGCTACCTGCCGGAGAAGGCCCGTCTCTATTCGACCAAGGCGAAGAACGCCCAGGAAGCGCACGAAGCCATCCGCCCGACGGACTTCAACCGTTCGCCGGACAAGGTTCGCCAGTATCTCGACGCCGACCAGATCAAGCTCTACGACCTGATCTGGAAGCGCGGTATCGCCAGTCAGATGGCATCGGCCGAGATCGAGCGCACGACCGCCGAGATCATCGCCGACAACAACGGCGAGAAGGCTGGACTGCGCGCAGTCGGCTCCGTCATCCGCTTCGACGGCTTTATCGCCGCCTATACGGACCAGAAGGAAGACGGCGAGCAGAGTGACGACGGCGACGAGGATGGCCGCCTGCCGGAGATCAATGCGCGCGAAAACCTCGCCAAGCAAAAGATCAATTCGAGCCAGCACTTCACCGAGCCGCCACCGCGCTACTCGGAAGCGTCGCTGATCAAGAAGATGGAAGAACTCGGCATCGGCCGCCCGTCCACCTATGCAGCAACGCTGGCGACCCTTCGCGACCGCGAATATGTCATCATCGACAAGCGCAAGCTGATCCCGCATTCCAAGGGCCGGCTGGTGACGGCCTTCCTCGAAGGCTTCTTCACCAAGTATGTCGAGTACGACTTCACGGCTGATCTCGAAGAGAAGCTGGACCGGATTTCGGCCGGCGAGCTGAACTGGAAGCAGGTGCTGCGCGATTTCTGGAAGGATTTCTTCGCGCAGATCGAAGACACCAAGGAACTGCGCGTCACCAACGTTCTCGATTCGCTGAACGAATCGCTCGCGCCGCTGGTATTTCCGAAGCGCGAGGACGGCAGCGATCCCCGCATCTGCCAAGTCTGCGGCACGGGTAACCTGTCGCTGAAGCTCGGCAAGTACGGCGCCTTCGTCGGCTGCTCGAACTATCCCGAGTGCAATTACACGCGTCAGCTTTCTTCAGAGGGCGGCGCGGAAGCCGAGGGTGCTGCGCTGAACGAGCCGAAGGCGCTCGGTACCGATCCTGTCACCGGCGAAGAGCTGACGCTGCGTTCCGGCCGCTTCGGGCCTTACGTCCAGCGTGGCGACGGCAAGGAGGCTAAGCGCTCCTCGCTGCCGAAGGGCTGGAAGCCCGAGGATATCGACTATGAAAAGGCGATGGCGCTGATTTCGCTGCCGCGCGATATCGGCAAGCATCCGGAATCGGGCAAGATGATCTCGGCCGGCATCGGCCGTTATGGACCGTTCCTGCTGCATGACGGCGGCTACGCCAATCTCGAGACCGTCGAGGATGTCTTCAGCATCGGCCTCAATCGCGCGGTCACCGTGATCGCCGAGAAGGCTGCGAAGGGTCCCGGCGGACGTGGTCGCACGGCAGCGGCGGCGCTGAAGGAGCTCGGCGAGCATCCCGATGGCGGCGGTGCGATCACCGTGCGCGACGGCAAGTACGGCCCCTATGTCAATTGGGGCAAGGTCAATGCGACGCTGCCCAAGGGCACCGATCCGCAGGCGCTGACCGTCGAGGAAGCCGTGGCGCTGATCACCGCCAAGGCCGGCAAGGCGCCGGCGGCCAAGGGCAAGGCGAAGCCGAAAGCGAAGGCCAAGGCTGCGGCGAGCGATGACGAGAAGCCTGCAAAGGCAGCCGCCAAGCCGAAGGCAAAAGCCAAGGCGCCCGCCAAGAAAGCTGCGGCACCCGCAAAGAAGAAAAAGAGCGAAGAGTGACCAGAATTCCGCGGGAACCAAAGGGCATGGGCAAGCGTCCCGACAAGACGGGACGCCCCAGCAGGGCGCCCGCCGTCGAGCCACTCAACATTCAGCACGGCGCGCTTCCCTCGCGAGAAGTGATCCTGCGCTTCATCGCCGATCACCCGCAGAAGGCATCGAAACGCGAGCTCGCCAAGGCTTTCGGGCTGAAGGGCGATAGCCGGGTCGAGCTCAAGCACCTGCTGCGCGATCTCGAGCAGGAAGGCATGCTGCAAAAGACGCGCAAGTCGCTGATCCGCCCTGGAGCTTTGCCGCCGGTCACCGTGCTCGACATCACCACGCGCGACAAGGACGGCGGCCTGATCGGCCGCCCGGCGGAATGGTCGGACGAGATGGGTGTGGCGCCTGCCGTCTCCATTCGGCAGTCCTCCTCGCCTGCCGGCCGCAACGGCAAGGGCAAGGCGCCGGTTGCCGGCATGGGCGACCGCATTCTTGCGAAGATATTCGCCGCCACCGATCGCGGCGGCCCGGCCTATACGGCGCGTATCATCAAGATCCTCGACAAGCGCCGCGGCGCGCTGCTCGGCGTATTCAAGGACGCGCCTGGCGGCGGCGGGCGGCTGTTGCCGATCGAGCGGCGCGGCGAGGAAATGCTGATCGACCCCGATGACAAGGGCGACGCCAAGGACGGCGATCTGGTCGAGGTCGAAGTCGCGCGCCTGCGCAGCTTCGGATTGCCGCGCGCCAAGGTTCTTTCGATCGTCGGCTCGGTCGCCTCGGAAAAAGCGATCTCGATGATCGCCATCCATGCCCATGGCATCCCCTATATCTTCCCGCCGGCCGTGGTTGCCGAGGCGGATGACGCCAAGCCCGCGACCATGTCGCACCGCGAGGACTGGCGCGACGTGCCGCTCATCACCATCGACCCAGCCGATGCCAAGGACCATGACGACGCCGTCTATGCCGAGCGCGACCCCTCGCCCGACAACGAGGGCGGCGTGATCGTCACCGTGGCGATCGCCGATGTCTCCTACTATGTGCGCCCGAATTCGCCGCTCGACCGCGAGGCGCTGAAGCGCGGCAATTCCGTCTACTTCCCCGACCGCGTCGTCCCGATGCTGCCGGAGCGGATTTCCAACGATCTCTGCTCGCTGCGCGAGGGACAGGACCGGCCGGCGCTGGCCGTGCGCATGACTTTCTCCAAGGAAGGACGCAAGGCGGGGCATACCTTCCACCGCGTGATGATGAAGAGTGCTGCCAAGCTCTCCTACCAACAGGCGCAGGCCGCGATCGACGGCAATCCCGATGACAAGGCCGGGCCGCTGCTGGAGCCGATCCTGAAGCCGCTGTGGCATGCCTATGAGGTGATGAAGCGTGGCCGTGAGCGCCGGCAGCCGCTGGAACTCGACATGCCCGAGCGCAAGATCCAGCTGAAGCCCGACGGCACCGTCGACCGCGTCGTCGTACCGCCGCGCCTCGATGCGCACAAGCTGATCGAAGAGATGATGATCCAGGCCAACGTCGCGGCCGCCGAGACGCTGGAAAAGAAGAAGCAGCCGCTGATCTATCGCGTGCACGACGGCCCGTCGCTCTCCAAGCAGGAAATCCTGCGCGAGTTCCTGGCGACGCTTGGCATCACGCTCGCCAAGGGCGGCAACATGCGCGCCAACAACTTCAACGGCATTCTCGCCAAGGCCGAGGACACGCCGCACCAGACGATGGTCAACGAGATGGTGCTGCGCTCGCAGAGCCAGGCGATCTACAGCCCCGAGAATATCGGGCACTTCGGCCTGAACCTGATGAAGTACGCACACTTCACCTCGCCGATCCGCCGCTATGCGGACCTGATCGTGCATCGCGCGCTCGTCGGCTCGCTCGGCTTCGGCGAAGGCGGGATCACGCCGGACGAGGAAGCCGCGCTCGACGATATCGCGGCCGAGATCTCCACCTTCGAGCGCCGCGCCATGGCGGCAGAACGCGAAACGGTCGACCGTCTCATCGCCCATCACCTTGCCGGCCGTATCGGCGAGGAATTCGATGGACGCGTGGGAGGTGTGACGAAATCGGGACTATTTGTCGCCCTGCCGGACTATGGAGCAGACGGCTTCATTCCTATATCTACACTGGGAATGGACTACTTCATCTATGATGAGGCGCATCAGGCACTATCCGGTGAAAAGACCGGCCTCGGCTACCGCCTGGGAGACAGTGTAAAGGTCAAGCTGGTGGACGCCATTCCGCTGGCCGGCGCGCTTCGGTTCGAGATGGTAAGCGAGGGGCGCAAGATGCCCACCGCCGTGCGTTCATTCCACAAGGGCGGCCGACGCGACGCAAGCCGCGCGCGCAAGCAGGCCGGGACAAGACCCCCGAGAGGGCGTCGATAGGCGTTTTGGGACGCCGGGAAGGAAGTGCAGTCATGACGACCACCTCGAACAGCCAGGCGATCCAATACGGCGATGTCGATGAAACCAAGCGCCCGCTCGGCCAATCGATCAAGCGCGGCCTTCTCGGCCGTTGCCCGGCTTGTGGCAGCGGCAAGCTGTTCCGCGCCTATCTGAAGCCGGTGGACAATTGCGCGGCCTGTGGCGAGGCCATGCACCACCATCGCGCGGACGACCTGCCGCCCTACATCACCATCGTCATCGTCGGGCACGTGATCATCGCCGGCTACATGATGACCGATCTGATCTGGCCGATGCCGCTCTGGCTCACCTTCGCCATCTGGACGCCGCTGACGCTGCTCGCCACGCTGTTGATCATCCAGCCGATCAAGGGCGGGGTCATCGGGTTGCAATGGGCGCTGAAGATGCATGGTTTCGGCGGCCATAGCGACGAGCAGGATCAGTACGAAATCCCCGGCCGCCGGCATCAAGGCTGAAGACTTTCCTTGAACCTTCACCGTCACGACATATTTGGCGTGTAGCAGCGCCGGATGTGCTGCGAACTCTGTTTCAGGCACGATGTCAACGCGCGCGATGGTAGGCTTATTTGACTGAATCTCGTCCACCGCAATCAGATCATTGCAGCCAACCTTGTTCATCTAGTAAAGCACACACGTCATCTGGGTCTGGCCCGTCATCTGAGGCTGGTATGACCATGGGGGCAGATGTGGCTTTCGGGTCGCGTTTGTGCGCAGCAGTTCTGTAGGGGTGGATATATGTCTCAGCCGCGAAACGGCACACCGGGCGATGTCGAAGAGATCCATTGGCCGTCTCTGGTAGCCGCCGTTTCGTCGATCTCAGCGGTCGGAATTGCGATCGGGCTGGGATTGCCGCTTCTGAGCATTATCCTCGAGAAGCGCGGCATCCCCTCGACCCTGATCGGTCTCAATACGGCGATGGCCGGCGTCGCGGCGATGGTGGCCGCTCCAATCACGACGAAGCTCGCCCATGCCTATGGCGTGGCGCAGACGATGCTTTGGGCGGTGGTGGTCTCGGCAATCAGCGCCGTCAGTTTCTACTATGCGCAGGACTTCTGGATGTGGTTCCCGCTGCGCTTCGCCTTTCATGGCGCCACGACCACACTCTTCATTCTCTCCGAGTTCTGGATCAACGCCGCCTCGCCGCCATCGAAACGCGGCTTCGTGCTCGGCATCTATGCGACCGTGCTCTCACTCGGCTTCGCGGCGGGCCCCTTGCTCTTCTCCGTTCTCGGCAGCGACGGTATCCTGCCCTTCGCCGTAGGCGCCTGCGCCATTTTGATGGCGGCGATTCCTATCTTTGTCGCGCGCCATGAAAGCCCGGTGCTTGAAGAGAAGCCGGAGCTGCATTTCATGCGCTATGTCTTCCTGGTTCCGAGCGCCACGGCTGCCGTCTTCATTTTCGGCGCGGTGGAAGCCGGCGGACTGGCGCTGTTCCCTATCTACGCGGTGCGCGCTGCCTTCACCGAGACTCAAGCCGCCCTGCTGCTGACGGTCATGGGGATCGGCAACATGATCTTCCAGATCCCCGTCGGCATGCTGTCCGACAAGATGAAGGACAAGCGCCCCCTGCTCGCCGGCATGGCCTTCATGGGCCTGATCGGCTCTCTGATGCTGCCCGTGCTCTCGCACAGCTGGGTGCTGATGGCCGGCGTCCTGCTCTTCTGGGGCGGCTGCGTGGCCGGGCTCTATACGGTCGGATTGAGCCACCTGGGCTCGCGCCTCACCGGTTCGGACCTTGCCGCCGCCAACGCCGCCTTCGTCTTCTGTTATGCCGTTGGCACCGTTGCGGGCCCGCAAGTCATCGGCGCGGCTATCGACGTGGCCGGAAACAACGGCTTTGCCTGGGCGATTGCCGGCTTCTTCGGCGTTTATGCAGTGCTTTCGGCAGGCAGACTGCTTTTCATTCGAAAGCGGGGTTGACTTTTCAAGCTAGATTCGTAGTTTCGCGCCAGAATTAGCCGAGGCGCCTAGACGGATTCCAACGGCTTTCATTTCATTAAAGGCAGGACGACCATGGCCAAGGCTACAACAATCAAGATCAAGCTGCTGTCGACAGCCGACACAGGTTCTTTCTACGTCACGACGAAGAACAGCCGTACGATGACGGACAAGATGACGAAGACCAAGTACGACCCGATTGCTCGCAAGCACGTCGAGTTCAAGGAAACCAAGATCAAGTAATTTCTTGATCCTGTAGACCGCTTAGAAGCGCGCGCCACCAGGCTGCGCGCTTTTTTGTTGTCTGCGACACGGCTTGCGACAGGCACGATGAGCGGCCGACAAATGAAAACGCCGCCCTGCCCGTTTCAACGGAGAGGACGGCGTTTTGCGAAAGGGGGTCGGTCAACAGGCAACGCGGCACGAGGAACCGCAGATGTTGCTTGCCGACCGACCGACCCCACGACCCAGGAGATGCGGCGGACCTGAGCATCATGGGGTATCAGCGCACCCCGCATAGGGAGTGCTTTATTTCTATGTATTGATCATTCGCGCGAAAACGAAAGAAAATCAACAAATTCTTAATGATGAGATTTATTAGCTTGATTTTATGGTTAAAAGTCCCGATTTGGGACGCCGTTTCGCATAATTTTCGGCCACGTCGCGCTAGAATAAGATCCGGCACCAAGAATAGACGGACAATACAAGCGAGTAGTCTTGCCGCTTGCAGGCCTGTGAAACCGCCTCAAAACCATCAAAATCCGCCAATCAGATCAAGCAAAGTGATGGCGCCTCATATTTTCTTCTGAGGCCGACATCATCTCTGCTGGCCTAGATCGGCCTCGCCAGGCAGCGCCGAGGTCAAAAGCCGACACTACCACTTGCGGCTAATCCGCACACAGGGCCGGATCGGCGCCCGTTCAACTTTCTGTGGATGATCAATGCGCTGCCGGTCTTGGGCGCTAAATGGTCGATGCCAATATCAGGCCGCGGCGACGACTCGGTTGCGACCGCCGTTCTTCGCTTCATAGAGCGCAACGTCGGCCTGCTTCAGCAGATGGCCCGGCGTGATGACCTGCGGCGTGCGCGAGGCTATGCCGAAGGATGCCGTCACCTGCAGCTCCTGCCCCGTGCCCTTCACCACGAAGGGTACGCTCTCGATGACCCCGCGCAGGCGCTCGGCCACCGAGGCTGCGATCTCCGGCGAGGTGTCGGGCATGACGACGACAAATTCCTCGCCGCCATAGCGGCAGGCGAGATCGGCGCCGCGAACCGTCGAGCGAACGCGGTTGGCGAACTCTCGCAGGATATCGTCGCCGGCATCGTGCCCGTGCGTGTCGTTGATCTGCTTGAAGCGGTCGATATCGGCGATCAGCACCGACAGCGGGCGACCGCGCGCCATCGAGCGATTGAAGAGCGTGCTGATATGATTGTCGAGATAGCGGCGATTGCTCAGGCCCGTCAGAGGATCGGTGACCGCAAGCTCGATCGTCTGCTGCACATTGGCGCGCAGGCGGTCATTGTAGTTCTTGCGGCGAATTTGCGTGAGGCTGCGGGCCACGAGTTCGTTCGGATCGACGGGGCGGACGATGTAGTCGTTGACGCCAAGATCGAGCGCCCGCACCACCATCTCGTCATCGCCCTGCTCGGTGATGATCAGGATCGGCAGGAAACGGGTGCGCTCCAGCGAGCGGAGCTGCGAGCAAAGTCTGAGCGGGTCGTAGTCGTCGATATTGGAATTGACGATCACGAGGTCGAATGGATTTTCGGATGCTTCGAAGATAGCAGCCTGGGCATCCGAAATGGCAAAGACATTGCCGATCGGCTTCAGCGCCTTGATGATCCGCTCCTGCGAATTGGCGCGGCCATCGACCAGCATGATCTGGCCACCCTCCTCGCCGCGCTGATCGGCGCGCAGCAATTCGTCGATGCCCATCGTGTGCGCCGTCTGGGCGCGGATGCGCAGTTCGTCGCTCAGCGTCTTCAGGCGCAGCAGGCTCTTGACGCGAGCAATCAGCTGCAGATCGTTGACCGGCTTGGTCAGGAAGTCGTCGGCGCCGGCTTTCAGGCCACGCACGCGGTCGGCCGGCTGATCGAGCGCGGTCACCATGACGACGGGAATATGCGATGTCTTCGGGTTGGACTTCAGTCGCTCGCAGACTTCGAAGCCGTCCATGCCCGGCATCATGATATCGAGCAGGATGAGATCGACTTGGTTGCGGTCGCAAATCGCCAGAGCCTGATAACCGTCGGACGCCGTCAGCACGTCGAAATATTCGGCGATCAGCCGCGCTTCAAGCAGCTTCACGTTTGCCGGGATATCATCAACGACGAGAATGCGCGCGGTCATAAGCTTCTTTCCGATCTATCAGGCGTCGCCGAGGTAGGTCTTGATCGTCTCGATGAATTTCGGAACGGAGATTGGCTTGGAGACATAAGCCTCGCAGCCGCCCTGGCGGATACGCTCCTCGTCGCCCTTCATCGCGAAGGCGGTGACGGCAATGACGGGAATGACGTGGAGCTCGTCGTCCTCTTTCAGCCACTTGGTGACTTCGAGCCCGGAAACTTCTGGCAGCTGGATATCCATGAGGATGAGATCCGGGCGATGCTTGCGGGCAAGATCCAGCGCTTCCATACCGTTGCGGGTCTGGATGGTCCTGTAGCCGGACGCCTCGATGAGGTCGCGAAAGAGCTTCATGTTGAGCTCGTTATCCTCTACAATCATCACTTGTTTGGGCATCGAACGCGATCCTAAGTCCGTCATGAAAACCGTTTCGCCTGGCGAGAATGAACCCGCTGGCGCACCGGCCGCCATGAAACCGATTGCGGCACGCTATCGGTATTTGGTTGAAAAATAGGTAATTTACCGCAAGAAATGCAGAGCAACTTCAAGACTTCAAAGCAACACGCCGCCGACCCGCAAGAGACGGCAATCGCAGTTCTCGCCTGGCTCGCAAACGAACCCGATCTGTTTGGCCGCTTTCTGGCGCTGACGGGGGTCGAACCGGCGCAGGTAAGGAACGCGATCAATGATCCGGGGTTCCTATCCGGCATGATGGACTTTCTGATGCAGCATGAGCCGACGGCGCTGGCGTTTTGCCAGGCAAACGGGACGCCGCCGGAGGTGCTGAATGCAGCCTGGCAGCATTTCTCTCCGGCCGGCCTCTGCTCGGGCGAGTATTGATCATGAGCGTGGTCACCGATCCCTCTCAGGTGCGCCTCGGTGATCGCCCGCTGATCGTCTGCGATATAGACGAGGTGGTGCTGGAATTTCTCTCGCCCCTCACCCGTTTCCTGCGCTCGCATGATTACGATCTCCTGCCACGTTCCTTCCGGCTGCACGGCAATATCGTGTCGCTGCTCGATGGGGCGGAGATGGACCGGGACCAATTCGACCGCTTCCACGAGATATTCTTTGAGACCCAGGACCTGTGGCAGGAGCCGGCGGAGCGCGCCGTCGAAACGCTTCATGCGCTGGCTGCCGATGCCGACATCGTCTTTCTCACGGCCATGCCGCCGCGCCACCACGAGGTGCGCCGCAAGCTTCTCGACCGGTTCGATCTGTGCTTCGACATGATCGCCTCGGAACAGCCCAAGGGGCCGATCGTGGCTGCGCTGCACGACCGCCGGGAGCTGCCCGTCGCCTTTATCGACGATATCCAACGCAACCTCCTTTCCGTTGCCGACCATGTGCCGGATTGCCTGCTGCTCAACATGATGGCGAATGCCGATTTCAAGCCATTCGCGCCGCCGCCCACCGGCACAATCGTCCAAGCGTCCGACTGGACGCATGCGGCCGAGCTGATGCGGCGGCATTTCTCGACCACGACGTCATCCAGCAAAACCAGCGCATAAGCGCCGACATCCTCTTGAGACTCTCGAACTTAGAGCGTAATGTCGCGATGTTCAACCTTTGTTCCCGTCGATGATCGCCAATCCTGCCAAGACACCCGGCTTCTGTCGCGACTGCCTTGCCGAGCAGAAGGCGGAGGGGCGACGCTGTGCCGCCTGCGGCAGCCCTCGCCTCGTGCGCCACGACGAGCTCTATGGCCTGACGCTCGCGCATATCGACTGCGATGCCTTCTATGCCTCGGTGGAGAAGCGCGACAATCCCGAGCTGGCCGATAAGCCCGTCATCATCGGCGGGGGAAAACGCGGCGTGGTATCGACGGCCTGCTATGTCGCGCGGATCTATGGCGTGCGCTCGGCCATGCCGATGTTCAAGGCGCTTGAGGCCTGCCCGCAGGCGGTGGTGATCCCTCCCAACATGGAGAAATACGTCAAGGTCGGCCGCGAGGTGCGGGCGATGATGCAGGAGCTGACGCCGCTCGTTCAGCCGCTGTCGATCGACGAGGCGTTTCTGGAACTCGGCGGCACCGAGCGGCTGCACAACGACCCGCCGGCGCGCACGCTGGCGAAATTCGCCCGCCGCGTTGAGAAGGAGATCGGCATCACCGTTTCGATCGGGCTCTCCTACTGCAAGTTCCTGGCCAAGGTGGCCTCCGACCTGCAGAAGCCGCGCGGATTCTCGGTTATCGGTCGCGAGGAAGCGGTTTCGTTCCTGGCGCCGCGTCCTGTGACGACGATCTGGGGCGTGGGAAAGGCCTTCGCCGCGACGCTCGATGCCGACGGCATCCGCACCATCGGCCAGTTGCAGACCATGGACGAGACAGACCTGATGCGCCGCTACGGCACCATGGGACAACGGCTGTCGCGGCTATCGCGCGGGATCGATGACCGCGATGTGCATCTGAACGATCCGGCCAAGAGCGTTTCGGCCGAGACGACCTTCTTCGACGACATTTCGCGATATGAGGAACTCGTTCCAGTGTTGCGCAATCTCTCCGAGAAAGTCGCCTGGCGGCTGAAAAAAGGCGACATCGCAGGCCACACCGTTGTCTTGAAGATGAAGACGGCGGACTTTAAGTCGCGCACGCGCAACCGCAAGCTGGAGGACCCGACGCAGCTTGCCGACCGGATTTTCCGCACCGGCATCGAACTGCTGCAGAAGGAGACCGACGGAACCAAGTTCCGACTGATCGGCATCGGCGTGACCGACCTTTGCGACCCGACGCGGGCGGATCCGCCCGACCTGATCGACGTTCAATCCGGACGTCGTGCCGCGGCCGAGGCCGCGATGGACAAATTGCGCGACAAGTTCGGAAAAGGCACGGTCGAGACCGGCTATACGTTCGGAAGCAAGCGCAATCAATAATATGTGAGCCCTACTCGAGATCGCTCATTTCAAATCTTCCTTAAGTTTCGAGCATTACCCTCCGGCGCGTAGTATTGCGTATCGGTTGGGTTCAAATGTTCTCGCGTCTCGTCTTCGGGCTTGGCTTGCTGTCGGCCACCGCCCTCGTGCACCCCGCGTTCGCCACGGACGCGCGGGCGCTGCAGATCTTCGTTTCCAAGAGCAAGCAATCGCTGGCCGTCTATGACGGCGCCGATGTCATCGCCACGTCGAAGATATCGAGCGGCAAATCCGGCCACACCACGCCAAGCGGCATCTTTTCCGTGATCGAGAAGCAGACCTACCACGAATCCAACATCTATTCGGGCGCGCCGATGCCGTTCATGCAGCGGCTGACATGGTCGGGCATCGCGCTCCACCAGTCGAACTCCGTGCCGCGCTATCCCGCCTCGCACGGCTGCGTGCGCATGCCCGATGCATTCGCAAAGCAACTCTACAAGATGACCGAGATGGGCGTGCCCGTTATCATCACCGACGCGCAGCTTGCGCCGGAACCGGTCGATCATCCGCTGCTGTTTAGCCCACACGCGCCGGCCCCGGCGCCACTGCTATCCGATGTCGAACTTAGGCCGGCCATCGGCTCGCTGCCGGTGCAGGTGGCGATGAACGAGGTGGCGATGCCGCGGCTGCAGGTGCAGCCGATCGTGGCGCCCGTCAACGACCAGCCGGTGAAGATCCTGATCACCCGCCGGGCGCAGCGCGAGACGATCATCGATCTGCAGACCTATCTCGCCGAGCTCGGACTTGCAGTCGGCAACGCCGACGGCTATCTCGGGCCGGCGACGGTTCAGGCGATCGGCGAGTTCAAGAAGCAGCATCCGATGAGCCCTGATGCCGCCAAGTCACTCATCAGTGATGACCTTCTGCGCGCGGTCTATAGCGCTGCCGGCAAGGGTGAACCACCGAATGGCGTGATCATGGTGCGGCAGGGATTCCAGCAGGTGTTCGAGGCGCCAGTGACGATCGCCCAACCGGAACTGGCGCTCGGGACCCATTTCTTCAGCGCGCACGAAGTAAACTTCGAAGACGGCACCACCGAGTGGCTGGGCGTGACGCTGCCCAACACCTTGACCAGCCAGACGATGAAGCGGCTGGGCATCAGCACGATGGAAAGCTCGATCATATCAGGCACGCCGATCCTGAACGCGCTCGGCCGGATCACCATTCCGGATGACACGAGACAGCGGATTGACTCGATGCTGACGCCGGGATCGACGCTGACGATCTCCGACACAGGCGTCGGCCCGGAGACCGGTCAGGGCACCGACTTCATCACGCTGACGCGAGGCTAAACCAGCTCCACATCGATCACCCCGGGTGCCGAGCGCATGGCGGCGGCGATTTCGGGCGTGATCCTGTATTTTTGCGCCAGTTCCACCTCGATCTCGCGCTTGCCATCCTCCTTGATGACGATGAAGGAGACGAGGCCGTCGCCCCTGGCGTTGAGATGGGCGGCAACGGCGCGCAGCGGGCCGGAATCCCGGACATAGACGCGCAACGCCTTCTGCATCTGCAACGACTTTTCCTCCAGCGACTGGATCGTCTGGATGCGCAGACCGATGCCCTCCGGTCGCTCTTCGCCGGTCGCAGTGATGACGAAGGATTTTCCCGATTCCAGCATGTCGCGATACTGGTTCAGCATCTCCGAGAAGAGCACCGCTTCGAACTGGCCGGATGAATCCGAGAAAACGATGATGCCCATCTTGTTGCCGGTGCGCGTCTTACGCTCCTGCTTGGAGATGACGGTTCCGGCAAGGCGCGCATTGCTGGCGCCCTGCTTCACGGCGGCCGCGAAATCACCGAAGGTCTGGACGCGCATCTTCTCCAGCACACTGCTGTAACTATCGAGCGGATGGGCCGTCAGGTAGAAACCGAGGACCTGGAACTCCTTGAGCAGGCGCTCCGAGGGTAGCCAGGGCGAGAAAGGCGGCATCGAAATCTTTTCCGGACCCGATGACAACACGCCGCCGAAGATATCCGACTGGCCGCTCAGCTTGTTTTCCTGGGCGCGCTGGGCATAGCCCATGATGCGATCGATGCCGCCGGACAACTGGGCGCGATCAAGCTCGAAGCAATCGAAGGCACCGGCGAAGATCAGGCTTTCCAGCACGCGCCGGTTCACCTGCTTGGGATCTATGCGCAGGCAGAAATCCTCGAGGCTGGCGAATGGCGTGTCGCCGCGCACCTCGACGATATGATCGACGGCCGATTCGCCGACACCCTTCAGCGCAGCGAGCGCGTAATAAATGCGGTTGTCGCCTGTCTGGAAGTGGCGGAACGAGGTCTGCACGGACGGCGCGATCACCTCGATACCGAGGCGCTTGGCATCCTGCCTGAAGTCGTTGACCTTTTCGGTGTTCGACATGTCGAGCGTCATCGAGGCGGCGAGGAACTCGACCGGATAATGCGCCTTCATGTAGGCCGTCTGATAGGAGACGATGGCGTAGGCGGCCGCGTGCGACTTGTTGAAGCCGTAGTTGGCGAACTTCGCCAGAAGCTCGAAGATGTTGTCTGCCTGTGGCTTCGACACGCCGTTCTTGACGGCGCCGACGACGAAGCGCTCGCGCTGCTGATCCATCTCCGCCTTGATCTTCTTACCCATGGCGCGGCGCAGAAGATCGGCCTCGCCGAGCGAATAGCCCGACAGCACCTGAGCGATCTGCATGACCTGCTCCTGGTAGACGATAACGCCCTGCGTTTCCTTCAGCAGGTAATCGATGGTCGGGTGGATCGATTCGAGCTCTTCCTCGCCATGCTTGCGGGCATTGTAGGTCGGGATGTTCTCCATCGGACCCGGGCGATACAGCGCCACGAGCGCGATGATGTCCTCGATGCAGTCCGGCCGCATGCCGATCAGCGCCTTGCGCATGCCGGCACTTTCCACCTGGAACACGCCGACCGTTTCGCCGCGCGACAGCATCTCATAGGTCAGCTTGTCATCGAGCGGGATCGCGGCGAGATCGACCTTGATGCCGCGCTTGGCGACGAAGTCGACAGCCACCTTCAGCGTCGTCAACGTCTTCAGGCCGAGGAAGTCGAACTTGACGAGACCGGCCTGCTCGACCCACTTCATGTTGAACTGGGTGACCGGCATGTCGGAGCGCGGATCTCGGTACATCGGCACCAGCTTCGACAGCGGGCGGTCGCCGATGACGATGCCCGCGGCGTGCGTCGAGGCGTGACGGTAGAGGCCTTCGATTTTCTGGGCGATATCGAGCAGGCGGGCGACGACGGGCTCCTTGTCGGCCTCTTCCTGCAGCTTCGGCTCCTCCTCGATCGCCTTCGACAGCGGCGTCGGGTTGGCCGGATTGTTGGGCACCAGCTTGCAGATCTTGTCGACCTGGCCGTAGGGCATTTCAAGCACGCGACCGACGTCACGAAGGGCGGCGCGCGCCTGCAACGAACCGAAGGTGATGATCTGCGCCACCTGCTCGCGGCCGTATTTCTTCTGCACATAGCGGATCACCTCTTCGCGGCGATCCTGGCAGAAGTCGATATCGAAGTCGGGCATCGAGACGCGTTCCGGATTGAGGAAGCGTTCGAAGAGCAGCGAGAAGCGCAGCGGATCGACGTCGGTAATGGTGAGCGCATAGGCGACCAGCGAGCCCGCGCCGGAGCCGCGGCCGGGGCCGACGGGAATATCCTGCAGCTTGGCCCACTTGATGAAGTCGGCAACGATCAGGAAGTAGCCGGGGAATTTCATGCGCTCGATAACGCTGAGCTCGAATTCCAGGCGGTCGCGGTAGTCCTTCTCCTCATAGCCCGCAGACATGCCGAGCGTCTGAAGGCGCATGTCGAGACCTTCGACGGCCTGGCGGCGAAGCTCCAGCGATTCGGCACGCTCCGCCTCTTCGGGGTCGGCCGTGGCGCCGGTGAAGCGCGGGAGGATCGGCTTGCGGGTCTTCAAAACGAAGGAGCAGCGGCGGGCGATCTCCACCGTATTTTCAAGCGCCTCGGGCAGATCGGCGAAAAGCTTCACCATCTCGGCGCGGCTCTTCAGATAGTGATCCGGCGTCAGGCGAAAACGCGTGTCGTCGGAGACGATGGCATTGTGCGCCACGGCCATCAGCGCATCGTGCGCGTCGTAATCGTCGCGCGTCGGGAAGAAGGCTTCGTTGGTCGCAACCAGCGGGATCTCGTGTTCATAGGCAAGGCCGATCACCCGCTGCTCATGGCGCTTGTCGTAGGTGCCTTGGCGCTGCAGTTCCATGTAGAGCCGATCGCCGAACTTGTCCTTCAGAGACAGCAAGCGCGCGGTCGCCGGCGCGATGTGGCCCTCTTTCAGCGGCATGTCGATCGGGCCGGTCGATGCGCCTGACAGCGCGATCAGGCCCTCGGTGCCGAACTCATCGAGCCACGAGGCCTTGATGTGGACCGCCTGCCCGGCGCCCTCGCCGCCGAGATAGGCACGGCTGACGAGATCCACCAGCCGTTCATAGCCGGCGTCGGTGGCGGACAGAAGCACGATCGACGGCAGTTTCGCCAGCTGCTGTTGGCCGCCGCGGCGCTCGGTCTCAAGCCCGTCTTCCATATCGATGGAGACCTGGCAGCCGATAATCGGCTGCAGGCCCTCGTCCATCGATTTCTGCGCAAATTCCAGTGCGACGAATAGATTGTTGGTATCGGTGATGGCGATCGCCGGCTGGCTATCGCCCGATGCCTTGTAGAGAATCTTCTTGAGCGGCAGCGCCCCCTCAAGCAGCGAGAAGGCGGAGTGCACACGCAGGTGAACGAAGCCCGGCGTACCGCCGATGAAGTCGCTCGCGCCGTTTTCAGTGCCCGCCATGATATGCCTTTCCGCGCATCCGTATGAATCGGATGCATTGTCGGATTTGGGGACGTCGATGTCCAGAGAGGCGGGTACCATCGGACCGCATGACAGCCATGCGGTCCCCGTTATTCTTACATTGCCATGCAGATCAAAGAGAAGCTGGCAATGAACATTGCGATGGAGGTGAATGCTGCGATATCGCGGATCATGTCAGTCATTTGGCTCTCCTGTGCTCTTATGTTTTTATTTTGTTCCGCTCTTGTTCCGTTGTCAACAGGATTGTTTTCTGTTTGGTTAACGGCAAACGGGAGACGAGCATGCGTCGATTCATCTTTGTGGCAATCCTGCTTTCAGCCAGCGCGGCCTTCGGCGCGGATCCTGATCCGGCGCGCATCGTCGATGTGGCGGTCGGCGACTGGAACGGCGATGGCAAGCCGGATTTGGCGTTGCTGGCAGAGGCCCCAGATGATGCCGCCGACGACCAGCTCGGCGTCTACATCTATCTGCGGGATGACCACGACCTGTTGCGGCTCGCGACGAGCGCACCCGGCAAGATCTGGGGAACCACGGTGGCTGAGGGGATTTACGGCCAGGAGCCGTCGATCAAGGCTGCGGGCAAGAGCTCGATCGCCATCCATTCGCAGAACAGCGCCATCGGCCGCGACCGCTGGGAACAGACGCTGACGCTTGCCTACCGCAACAACCAGTTCGTGGTCGCCGGCTACACCTACAGCCACTACGATACGCTAAATCCGGATGGCGGCGGCTCGTGCGACTACAATGCGCTCACCGGCAAGCTGCAGCGCGACGGTAAGGATGCGAAGGCCGAGGCGCGCACGATCACGATTGCCGACTGGAAGGACGAAACCGGGCAGTCGATCTGCGGCGGTTAGATTGGTCCTGACCCGACAGTGAGATTTCAGAAATCCACGACCTTGCCGTCGGCGATGGTGACGCGGTGGTCCATGCGGGCCGCGAGTTCGTGGTTGTGGGTGGCGATCAGCGCCGCGAGGCCGGACTGGCGCACCAATGCCTCCAATGCTTCGAAGACATAGCTCGCCGTCTCGGGGTCGAGGTTGCCCGTTGGTTCGTCAGCGAGCAGAAGGCTCGGCGCGTTGGCGACGGCGCGGGCGATCGCCACGCGCTGCTGTTCACCGCCAGAGAGTTCACCAGGACGATGGGCGCCACGGTGGCCGATGCGCATGTAGTCGAGCAGCTGCCCTGCCCGCACCTTGGCTTCGTTGCGCGGCAGACCGGCGATCATCTGCGGCATCATGATATTCTCAAGCGCCGAGAATTCGGGAAGCAGGTGGTGGAACTGATAGACGAAGCCGATTTCGCTGCGGCGGATCGCCGTGCGCTTACCGTCGGAAAGGCCATTGCAGGCATTGCCGCTGATGGTGACTTCGCCGCCATCGGGATGCTCGAGCAGGCCTGCCAGATGCAGCAGGGTCGACTTGCCGGTGCCTGATGGAGCCACAAGCGCGACGATCTCGCCGCTGTTGATGGTGAGGTCGGCCTTCTTCAGGATCGAAAGCTGGGTCTCCCCCTGGCCATAGTGACGCTCGACGCCGGAAAGCTTGAGAACGGTATTCCGCTTCATGTAATCAGCATTCCTTATTCGTAGCGCAGGGCCTGCACGGGGTCGAGCTTGGAAGCGCGCCATGCGGGGAAGATTGTCGCGAAGAAAGACAGCGTCAGCGCCATGACGACGACGGAGACCGTTTCGCCGACCTCCATCTTGGCCGGGAGCTGGCTGAGGAAGTAGAGCTGCGGGTCAAACAGCACCGTGCCCGACAGCCAGGAGAAGAACGCGCGGATCTTCTCGATGTTGATGCAAACGATGACTCCGAGCAGCACGCCGGCGAAGGTGCCGACCAGGCCGATCGCAGCACCCGTCATGAAGAAGATCCGCATGATGGCGCCGGAGCTCGCGCCCATCGTGCGTAGAATAGCGATATCGCTGCCCTTGTCCTTCACCAGCATGATGAGGCCGGAGATGATGTTGAGCGCGGCGACGAGAACAATCAGCGTCAGAATCATGAACATGACGTTGCGCTCGACCTGCAGCGCCGAGAAGAAGGTCTGGTTGCGCTGGCGCCAGTCGGTGATCGCGATCTGGCGGCCGGCTGCCTGCTCCACCTTGGGGCGGAGCTCGTCGATATTGTCCGGATTGTCGACATAGAGCTCGATCGACTGCACCAGCCCTTCGGCGTTGAAATAGAGCTGCGCTTCCTCGAGCGGCATATAGATGATCGTCGCGTCATATTCCGACATGCCGATCTCGAAGATGCCCGAGACCTTGTAGGATTTGACGCGCGGATTGATGCCCATCGGCGTCACGTCACCTTCCGGTGATATCAGCGTAATGGTGTCGCCCGCCTGCAGGCCGAGCTGGTCGGCCATGCGCGAGCCGATGAGAACGCCTTGGCCAGCCGCAAAGCCGACGAGGTCGCCGGACTTGATGTTGTCGGAGACGGTTTTCACCTTGCCCAGATCTTCGGCGCGAATGCCGCGAACCAGAGCGCCGGTGCCAGCGCCGCCGGCACCGGAGGCCAACGTCTGGCCTTCCACGAGCGGCAGCGCCACCTTGATGCCGGGCACGGCGCCCAGGCGATCGGTCAACGCCGGATAATCGGTGAACGGGCCATCGACTGGCTGCACGATCATGTGGCCGTTGATGCCAAGGATACGTGAGATCAGCTCGGTGCGGAAACCGTTCATCACCGCCATGACGATGATCAGCGTCGCAACGCCGAGCATGATGCCGATGAAGGAGAAGCCTGCGATCACCGAGATGAAGGCTTCCTTGCGGCGTGCGCGCAGATAGCGCCACGCCACAAGTCGCTCGAAAGCGGAAAATGGCCTGCTGGCCGCAGCCGAGCCGGATTTGGATCCCTGCTGGCTCACCGCTGCGTCTGCCATTTCGCCTCCCGCCTTCTTCTTAGCCCAAGAGCTTATTGATTGCCGCGTCGATGGTCATCGTTTCGCGGGCACCGGTCTTGCGGTCCTTGACTTCCACTTCGCCGTTCGCGACCGCGCGCGGGCCGGCGATGATCTGTACGGGCACACCGATCAGGTCCGCGGTTGCGAACTTGGTGCCGGCGCGATCGTCGGTATCGTCATAGAGAACATCGACGCCGGCCTTCGAGAGCTCCGCGTAGATCTTCTCGCAGGCAGCGTCGCAAGCGGCGTCGCCGGCCTTCATGTTGATCACGACGACATCGAAAGGCGCAACCGAGGCCGGCCAGATGATTCCGTTCTCGTCATGCGATGCTTCGATGATGGCGGGAACAAGGCGTGTCGGGCCGATACCGTAGGATCCCATGTGGACGGCGTGTTCCTTGCCATCCGGTCCCTGCACCTTCGCGCCCATCGGCTCGGAATATTTCGTGCCGAAGTAGAAGATATGGCCGACTTCAATTCCGCGTGCGGACAGGCGATCGCTCTCGGGGATGGCGTCGAAGGCGGCTTCGTCGTGCATCTCGGAGGTGGCGGCGTAGACCGAGGTCCACTTCTTGAAGATCGCATCCAGGCCGGCGACGTCGTCGAAGTTGGTGTCGACCGAGGGGATATCGAAATTCACGAAATCCTTGTGGCTGTAGACTTCGGATTCCCCGGTGTCGGCGAGGATGATGAACTCGTGGCTGAGATCGCCGCCGATCGGGCCGGTGTCGGCGCGCATGGGGATGGCGCGCAGGCCGAGACGATCGAAGGTGCGCAGATAGGCTGCGAACATCTTCTTGTAGGAATGCTCGGCGCCTTCGCGGGTCATGTCGAAGGAATAGGCGTCCTTCATCATGAACTCACGCGAGCGCATGGTGCCGAAGCGCGGACGGATCTCGTCGCGGAACTTCAGCTGGATGTGATAGAGGTTCAGCGGCAAGTCCTTGTAAGACTTGACCGAAGACCGGAAAATATCGGTGACCATCTCTTCGTTGGTCGGGCCGTACAGCATCGGACGGTCCTGGCGGTCCTTGATGCGCAGCATCTCCTTGCCGTAGGCGTCGTAGCGCCCGCTTTCCTGCCAGAGCTCGGCCGACTGCAGGGTCGGCATCGACAGCTCGATGGCGCCGGAGCGGTTCTGCTCCTCGCGGATGATGTTGTTGACCTTGTCGAGCACGCGCTTGCCCAGCGGCAGCCAGGAGTAGATCCCCTGCGACTGCTGCCGGATCATGCCGGCACGCAGCATCAACCGGTGGGAGACGATTTCAGCCTCCTTGGGGTTTTCCTTGAGGATGGGCATGAAGTAGCGAGACAGACGCATAGCGAATTCCAGAGCTGTTGAGACGCCGCCAAATAGCGGAATCGAAGGCAATCACAATGTTGGCAGCGTTCATAACCGCTTCGCGGCAGGAAGGAAACCCGCGAGGGATTTCCACAGGCTTCTCTTAGAGCAAGTTCAGGCCCGCAAACCGAAGAAACCAAGAAAGCGGCGAAATTATAATGACTTGCGCGAAACTCTTATCAACAGAAAAAATTTACTCGAGTGTAGCAAAAATGCAAAAAAATCTGATGACAAAGCACAATCTTTGAGCTAGCTTTAGCCCACAAAACAGGCAGGGAGTTCAAATCCCTACCATTTTCGCGGTCAAGTCTTGGGAGGATCAGATCTTAGGCGCGCTTGTCGCAGCCCCGGTAACGGTTAAGGATCACGCGATACTTAAAACAAGGCTTTTAGCCTTGTTTTTTTTTGGCTTTTCGACACCGCGTCCCTAGCTCGAAAGGCCCGACTTCCGCAACGTAAGCTGCCCATTCCGTTACGGCACCTCCATGCCGCAACTTGATGACACGCGTATGACGCCACTTCTCTCGCATCTGCTCAATTGCTGAGCAAACGCCCTCAGACGTTCGAGAATGACGGGCCGATCTGCGGGAGAGCGTCGAAGCCCCAGCCGAAATAAGTCGAAGAGACATACCAGAGGATGTAGATGACGGCGGAGACCAGCGTCGTCAGCGAGAAGGTGAAGAGCGGCCGAAAACGCGTTGGTGCGCTGTGCACGGTGCCGAGCACGATATCGTCGTCCTCCGCCTGCGTCCGCAAGCCGATCGGCAAGACGGCAAAGAGCGTCATCCACCAGACGATGAAGTAGACGGCAAAGCCCTGTAGAAATGTCTGCAGCATAAGATCTCCTACCCAAGCGGCCGCATCGGGCCACCGCCCTTATAAGACGGAACAGCGACGATACAAAGCGGTGTTGAGAGGCTTGTGCAGTCTTGGCAGCGTTTGGGTCACTCTGCCGCAGCGATCAGACCTGCTCGAGTTCAATCAACGTGCCGAAGAAATCCTTGGGGTGCAGGAAGAGCACGGGCTTGCCGTGAGCGCCGATCTTCGGCTCGCCATTGCCAAGCACCCTCGCCCCGGAGCTAAGCATCTGGTCGCGGGCTGCGATGATATCGCTCACCTCATAGCAGATGTGATGCATGCCACCGGATGGGTTCTTCTCCAGGAAGGCCGTTATCGGGGATTGCGGGCCGAGCGGCTCAAGCAGCTCGACCTTAGTATTCGGCAGTTCGACAAAAACGACGGTGACGCCGTGTTCCGGCAATGCCTCGGCCGCTGATACCGTGGCGCCCAGCGTATCCCGATATGCGGCCGTGGCGGCTGCAAGATCGGGAACGGCTATGGCGACATGGTTGACGCGGCCGAGCATCGGATCAGACCTTGGTGACGAACACGGTGACCAGCGGCTTCTTGCCCCAGATCTGGTTGGCTGTCGAGCGAACCGCGCGACGCATTGATTCCTGCAGCAGGTCCAGATCCTTGCGGCGTGCGCGCGGAATGCTCTCGAAGGCGCTCAGAGCGGCGTCATAGAGCGTGTCTTCGAACTCGTCCCCCTCATCGTCATAGACAGGCAGGCCGATCGCCACCATGTCGGGTTCGCCGATGATGTCGAAACGGGCGTCGATCACGACGTTCAGCGCGACGTGGCCGACATAGGACAGCTTCTTGCGGTCGCCGATGCCCATTTCGTCGAAATCGCCGATCAGCGTGCCGTCCTTGAAGATGCGGCCATGCGGGGCTTCATCGATCACTTCCACCGTACCGGGCGCCAGGCGCAGGACATCGCCGTTGCGCACGCGCGGAACGGTGGATATGCCGGATTGCTCCGCGAGCTCCTTGTGAGCGGTCAGATGCGTGGCTTCGCCGTGTACGGGAACGACAACGGTCGGCCGCGTCAGTTCGTACATCTTCTGCAGCTCGTTGCGGCGCGGGTGGCCGGAGACGTGAACAAGCGCTTCGCTATCGGTGATGATGTGAACGCCCTGCTCGACGAGACCGTTCTTGATGTCCTGAATGGCTTTCTCGTTGCCCGGGATGGCGCGCGAGGAGAAGACGACCGTGTCGCCCGCCGCAAGCGCCACGTTGCGCATCTCGTCACGCGAGAGCTTGGCAAGCGCTGCGCGCGGCTCGCCCTGGCTGCCGGTGAGGATGACGACGACGTTTTCGCGCGGAATATAACCGTACTCCTCTTCGGCGATGAACGGCTTGATTCCATCGAGCAGGCCGAGGTCACGGGAGACGTTGACGACCCGCTTCAGCGAGCTGCCGAGCAACAGGACTTCGCGTCCGGCGGCTTCGGCAGCTTCAGCCACGGTGCGTATACGGCCGACATTCGAGGAGAAGGTGGTAATGGCGACACGGCCTTCGGCATTCTCGATGATCTTGCGCAGGCTTTCGGACACGTCCTTTTCCGACGGCGAAACGCCGTCGCGCAGCGCATTGGTCGAATCGCACATCAGGGCGAGCACGCCTTCATCGCCAAGCTGGCGGAAACGGGCTTCATCGGTGAGCGGGCCGAGTGACGGTTCGTGGTCGATCTTCCAGTCGCCGGTGTGGATGACGTTGCCCAAGGGGGTGCGGATCATCAGCGACATCGGCTCGGGGATCGAGTGGTTGACGGCCACGCCTTCGACGCTGAAGGGGCCGACATTGACCACGGTGCCGGCCGTGAACGGCGTGATCGGGATTTCGACCATCGTCGACTTCTCGTAGTTACGCTTGGCTTCCAGAAGCCCGGCCGTGAAGCCCGATGCGTAGACGGGAACATTGAGACCCGGCCAGAGATCGGCCAGCGCGCCATAGTGATCCTCATGCGCGTGGGTGATGAAGATCGCCTTCAGGTTCTTGCGTTCCTTGGCGAGGAAGCGAATATCGGGCAGAACCAGATCGACACCCGGCAGATCCGGACCCGGGAAGGTCACGCCGCAGTCGACCATGATCCACTGGCGATGCGCGGACGGGCCATAGCCGTAAAGGGCGAGATTCATACCGATCTCGCCAACGCCGCCCAAAGGCAGAAATACCAGTTCGTCCTGCTTCGCCATACTGCTTGTTTTTCCAATCATCCAAAGAAGACGTCGCCGGCGGCGATCGTCATCATCCTGCCTGCCCCCGTATCGAGCAGCAACAGGCCATTATCATCAATTCCGCTGAAGTGGCCGGAAATCGAACGGTCCGGCAGATTCACGGTTATCTTTTCGCCAATACCGCAAGCGACATCGCGCCAACGGGCGGTGATATCGCGAATACCGCGGCCGCGGTCCCACGCTGATAGCACATCGGCCATGGATGCGAACAGATGCGCGAAGAGTTCCTGTGGAGAGGCGGAACTTCCCTGCTCGCGCAGGCAGGTCACGGGATAGAGCGGATTGTCGGGCATGAAGGCGACGTTGATGCCGATGCCGATGACAAGGGCGTAGCGGCCGTCGGCCAAGGCCTCGCCTTCCATCAGAATGCCGCATGTCTTCTTGCGGCCGATCAGGATGTCGTTGGGCCACTTCACCTCGAGCGGCTCTGCGCTTGGCGGCAGCACCATCCGCACCGCCTCGTGCACGGCCACCGCAATTCCCAGCGGCAGGGACGAGATGCGCTCCATCGGCGCGGGGTCGATCAAGAGAAGAGAGGCGTAGAGGTTGCCGGGCTCAGACACCCAAGGGCGACCACGGCGGCCGCGGCCGCCGGTCTGTCTTTCCGCGGTCACCCAGAGGCGACCGGCGTCCCCTGCCCTGGCACGGGCAAGGCATTCGCTATTGGTGGACAATGTCTCCGACAGAGCCTCGTGCCTGAAGTCATCGAGAGACTTCAGGCGCCGTGGGTCGAAGCTCATCAGAACAGCGTCGCGGCTGCGAGTTCAGCAGCACCGCCGATCGGACCGCCGATGAGGACATAGGCGAGAACGAAGAGGCCGGAGACGCCGAAGACGAGGCGCAGCGAGCCCGAGACGCGGGCGAATTCGCCGGTGGCTTCATCGAACCACATCAGCTTGATGACGCGCAGGTAGTAGTAGGCGCCGACAACCGATGCGAGGACGCCGATGATGGCAAGCGCATAGAGCTTGGCTTCAATGGCGGCGACGAAGACGAAGTACTTCCCGAAAAAGCCTGCCAGCGGCGGAATACCAGCCAGCGAGAACATCAGGATGGTAAGGACCGTCGCCATCATCGGATTGGTCGTCGAAAGGCCTGCGAGATCGGCCACGTTTTCAACGACGGTGCCATCCTTGCGGCGCATCGACATGATGATCGCGAAGGAGCCCAGCGTCATGACCATGTAGATCAGCATGTAGAGCATGACGCCCGAGACGCCCGTCTGCGAGCCGGCGGCAAGACCGACCAGCGCGTAGCCCATGTGACCGATCGACGAATAGGCCATCAGTCGCTTGATGTTCTTCTGGCCGATCGCGGCGAACGAGCCGAGCAGCATCGAGGCGATCGAGATGAAGACCACGACCTGCTGCCAGTCCGCCATCACCGGCTGGAAGGCGGTGATGACGATACGCGTCATCATGGCCATGGCGGCGATCTTCGGCGCGCTTGCCAGGAAGGCTGTGACCGGGGTCGGCGCACCTTCGTAAACGTCAGGCGTCCACATGTGGAACGGAACGGCCGAGATCTTGAAGGCGATACCGGCGAGGATGAAGACCAGACCGAAGATCAGGCCGAGCGAGCGAGCGCCATCCACCGTCAGCGCCTGGGCGATATCGGCGAAGTGGGTGTGGCCGGTGAAGCCGTAAACCAGCGACATGCCGTAGAGCAGCATGCCGGAGGAGAGAGCGCCGAGCACGAAATACTTGAGGCCGGCCTCCGTCGACTTGACGCTGTCGCGGTTGATCGCGGCAATGACGTAGATCGCCAGCGACTGCAGCTCGAGGCCGAGGTAGAGCGAGATCAGGTCGTTGGCCGAGATCATCAGCAGGATGCCGAGCGTGCAGAGCACGATCAGAACCGGGAACTCGAACTTGTCAAGCTGGTTTTCCTTGGCAAGGCCGAGCGACATGAACAGCGCCACGATGGAGCCGACCAGCGCCGTCACCTTCATGAACCGGCCGAAGCCGTCAGCCAGGAAGACGCCGCCATAGGCAAGGCCTTCGCTCGGAGCGAAGACCAGCCAGAGGGCTGCGACCGCCAGAAGGATGATCGCGAGAACGCTGACCATGCGGCCGGAGCGCTCTCCCGAGAATACGCCGATCATCAGCAGGACCAGAGAGCCGATCGCGAGGATCAGTTCCGGTATCGAAAGATGCAGGCTTGCGAGTAGTGTTTCAGAGGTCATATCACAAAAGTCCCGTCATCATTTCATCGACAGCGCGACGTCATGCGCTGCCTGGACTGCGGCCGAATAGCTGTTGATCAGATGGTCGACGGAGGCAGCGGTCACATCGAAGACCGGAGCCGGATAGACGCCGAAGAAGATCGTCAGAGCAATCAGCGGGTAGAGGATCAGCTGCTCGCGCGGCGACAGGTCGAGGAGAGCCTTGAGCTTTTCCTTGTCCAACGTGCCGAAGATCACCCGGCGATAGAGCCAGAGCGCGTAAGCGGCCGAGAGGATGACGCCGGTGGCGGCAAAGAGAGCAACCCAGCTGTTGACCCGGAAGACACCGATCAGCGTCAGGAATTCGCCGATGAAGCCCGAGGTGCCGGGAAGACCGACGTTCGCCATGGTGAAGACCATCATCGCAACAGCGTATTTCGGCATGTTGTTGACGAGGCCGCCATAGGCCGCGATCTCGCGGGTGTGGGTGCGGTCATAGACCACGCCGACACAGAGGAAGAGCGCGCCCGAGACGATACCGTGCGACAGCATCTGGAAGATCGAGCCCTGCAGACCCTGCGCGTTGGCCGCGAAGATACCCATCGTCACGTAGCCCATGTGGGCAACCGAGGAGTAGGCGATCAGCTTCTTGATGTCTTCCTGCATCAGCGCCACCAGCGAGGTGTAGATGATGGCGATGACGGACATGGCAAAGACCATCGGCGCGAAGAAATCGGAGGCAACAGGGAACATGCCGAGCGAGAAGCGGATCAGGCCGTAGCCGCCGAGCTTCAGGAGGACACCCGCCAGGATGACGGAACCAGCCGTCGGCGCCTGAACGTGGGCGTCGGGAAGCCAGGTGTGAACCGGCCACATCGGCATCTTGACCGCGAACGAGGCGAAGAAAGCCAGCCATAGCCAGGTCTGCATGTGCGGCGGGAACTTGTAGGCAAGCAGCGCCGAGATATCGGTCGTGCCGGCCTGCCAGTACATGGCCATGATGGCGAGCAGCATCAGCACGGAGCCGAGCAGCGTGTAGAGGAAGAACTTGTAGCTGGCGTAGACGCGATCCTTGCCACCCCAGACACCGATGATCAGGAACATCGGGATGAGGCCGGCTTCGAAGAACACGTAGAAGAGAACGATATCGAGCGACACGAAGACGCCGACCATCATCACTTCCAGCATCAGGAAGGCGATCATGTACTCCTTCAGGCGCTTCTCCACCGAGAACCAGCTGGCGAGCACGCAGAAAGGCATGAGGAAGGTCGAGAGGATGACGAACAGCATAGAGATGCCGTCGACACCGAGATGGTAGCTGATGCCCGTGCCGAGCCAGCCGTGCTTCTCGATCATCTGGAAGCCCGGGTTCGCATTGTCGAAACCGATCCAGATGAAGAGCGACAGGATGAAGGTCACGACGGTCGTCAACAGGGCAATGTTGAKGACGTTGCGGCGGCCGTTCGGGCCGTTCTCATTCATCAAAAGCAAGAGCACCACGCCCACGAACGGCAGGAAGGTGACCGTGGAAAGAATAGGCCAATCGGTCATCAGAGGGCACTCCCGAGCATCATCCAGGTAACGAGCGCTGCAACGCCGATCAGCATGGCGAACGCGTAGTGATAGAGGTAACCGCTCTGCAGACGCACGACGCGGTTGGTGACATCGACGACGCGGGCGGCAATGCCGTTCGGGCCGTAGGTGTCGATGACGCCGACGTCACCCTTCTTCCACAGGAACCGGCCAAGGGCCTTTGCCGAACGGACGAAGAGGAAGTCGTAGAGCTCATCGAAGTACCACTTGTTCAAGAGGAACTGGTAGAGCACCCGATGCTGGCGTGCGAGCACGGCCGGCGTCGATGGCGACTTGATGTACATGTACCAGGCGGTCACGAAACCGATGACCATGGCGATGAAGGGGCTGAGGGCAACGAGCGCCGGAACATGGTGGAACTCGTGGACCAGCTCGTTGTGCTCCGAGGTGAAGAGCGCGCCCTTCCAGAACTCGGCATATTCCTCGCCGTAGAAGTGCCCTTCGAAGAACCAGCCCGCGAAGACCGCGCCGATCGCCAGCAGATAGAGCGGGATCAGCATGACCTGCGGCGATTCGTGCACGTGGTGCATGACCTCGTGCGAAGCGCGCGGCTTGTTGAAGAAGGTGAGGAACATCAGGCGCCAGGAATAGAAGCTCGTGAACAGAGCCGCGATAACCAGCATGGCGAAGGCGAAGCCAGCGACCGGCGAATGCGATGCGTAGGTCGCCTCGATGATCACGTCCTTCGAGAAGAAGCCGGCGAAGCCGAACGGCGTGAACGGAATGCCGACACCGGTGATGGCGAGCGTACCGATCAGCATCATCAGGAACGTGACCTTGATGTGCGGACGCAGGCCACCCATGTTTCTCATGTCCTGCTCACCATCGACGGCGTGGATGACCGAGCCGGCGCAAAGGAAGAGCAGTGCCTTGAAGAAGGCGTGCGTGAAAAGGTGGAAGATGGCCGCGCCATAGGCGCCGACACCGAGAGCGACGAACATGTAGCCGAGCTGCGAGCAGGTCGAGTAGGCGATGACGCGCTTGATGTCGTTCTGCACGAGGCCGACGGTGGCCGCGAAGAAGGCGGTGATCGCACCGATGATGGTGACGACGGTCAGCGCATCGGGAGACAGTTCGAACAGCGGCGACATGCGGGCGACGAGGAAGACGCCGGCGGTAACCATGGTTGCGGCATGGATGAGCGCCGACACAGGCGTCGGGCCTTCCATGGCATCAGGCAGCCAGGTGTGCAGCAGGAACTGCGCCGACTTACCCATCGCGCCCATGAAGAGCAGCAGGCAGGCGCCGGTCAGCGCGTGTGCCTTGTCGAGGTGCATGCCGAAGAGGTTCAGGACCACTTCGCCGCCCTCACCACCTTCATGCGCGAAGCTCGCGGCATTGGCGAAGATGGTGTCGAAGTTGATGGCGCCGAAGAGAACGAAAACGCTCGAGATACCCAGGATGAAGCCGAAGTCGCCAACGCGGTTGACGATGAAGGCCTTCATGGCGGCGGCGTTCGCCGACGGCTTCTTGAACCAGAAGCCGATCAGCAGGTAGGACGCCAGACCCACGCCTTCCCAGCCGAAGAACATCTGGGCGAGGTTGTCGGAGGTGATCAGCATCAACATCGCGAAGGTGAAGAGCGACAGATAGGCGAAGAAGCGCGGGCGATGCGGGTCATGGTGCATGTACCCGATCGAATAGAGATGGACGAGCGTCGAAACCGAGTTGACGACGATCAGCATGACCGAGGTCAGCGTGTCGATGCGCAGCGACCAGGAGACGTCGATGCCGCCGGACTGGATCCAGCGCAGGACTTCGACCTTGATCGGGCCGCCTTCGACATGGCCCATGCCGACGGAGATGAAGACGTACCACGACAGGACCGCCGTGATGATCATTAGACCCGTCGTGACGAATTCCGACGCCTTGGCGCCGATCGCGCGGCCGAAAAGGCCGGCTATGATCGCGCCGATCAGGGGAAGAAAGACGATAGCCTTATATAAAAACATAGCCTTATCAGCCCTTCATCATATTGACGTCTTCCACGGCGATGGAGCCGCGGTTGCGGTAGAAGACGACGAGAATTGCGAGACCGATGGCCGCTTCAGCAGCAGCGACGGTCAGAATGAACAATGCAAAGACCTGGCCGACGATGTCGTTCAGGAACGACGAGAAGGCGACCATGTTGATGTTGACGGCGAGTAGAATGAGCTCGATCGACATCAGGATGACGATGATGTTCTTCCGGTTGAGGAAGATGCCGAAGACGCCGAGCGTGAAGAGGATGGCGCTGACCGTCAGGTAATGGGAAAGTCCGATGACCATTGTGTTGTTTCCTTAAGCTCGCGCCTGCCTCAAAGCCCCTGCCCCGGCTTCACCGAGATCACCTCGACGGCGGTCTTCGGGTTGCGGGCAACCTGGTTTGCGATGTTCTGACGCTTGACCGTCGTGCGATGCTTGAGCGTGAGCACGATTGCCCCGATCATCGCGACCAGCAGGACGAGAGCGGCGATTTCGAAGAAGTAGACGTAATTTGTATAGAGCACGTCGCCGAGGGCGGCGGTGTTGGTGCGCTCGGTGATCGCGGGGATCGGCATGGCGACCGTCTTGGCGATCTCCGGCGAGATCACGCTGCCGCCGACGACGACGATCAGCTCGGCCGCGAGGATCACCCCGATCAGCGCCCCGATCGGCGCGTATTCCAGAACGCCCGCGCGCAGCTCCGTGAAGTCGATGTCGAGCATCATGACCACGAAGAGGAAGAGAACCGCCACGGCGCCGACATAAACGACGAGCAGGATCATCGCGAGGAATTCAGCCCCGAGCAGCAGGAAGAGACCGGCCGCGTTGAAGAAAACCAGGATCAGGAACAGAACCGAGTGAACCGGGTTCTTCGACCAGATGACCATGAACGCCGACGCTATCGCGATAAAGGCGAAAATATAGAAAAATAGAGCCTGCAGACCCATGTTCGTGCCTTCTTCATCTTCCCACGGGCTGCCGGGTACTCCCCCCGCCCGATGAAGCTTCGCATTGGTTGCCGCGAAGCTCTGGTGCATGTTGACTGGGCGACGCTTCAAGCACCGCCCGGCATTTCAATTTCAATCAACGGTACGGAGCGTCGAGTGCGAGGTTGCGAGCGATTTCACGCTCCCAACGGTCGCCGTTCTCGAGGAGCTTCTGCTTGTCGAAGTAAAGCTCTTCGCGCGTTTCCGTCGCAAATTCGAAATTCGGGCCCTCGACGATCGCATCGACGGGGCAAGCCTCCTGGCAGAAGCCGCAATAGATGCACTTCACCATGTCGATATCGTAACGGACCGTGCGGCGGGTGCCATCGTTGCGGCGCGGGCCGGCTTCGATGGTGATCGCCTGAGCAGGACAGATAGCCTCACACAGCTTGCAGGCGATGCAACGCTCTTCGCCGTTAGGATAACGACGCAGAGCATGTTCGCCACGGAAGCGCGGGCTGACCGGTCCCTTTTCGAACGGATAGTTCACCGTTGCCTTCTGCTTGAAAATGTAACGGAACGTCAGCCAGAAAGCGCTGATGAATTCCTTCAGGAACAACGAGCTGACAGCGTTGGACAAGCCTGCCATCTTCAACCTCCAATATTGCTGGAAACCAGGGCCGGCATGATCATGCCCCTGCCGTCAGCTTCAGCACGAATGCAACAATGATGACCATGGCGAGCGACAGCGGAAGGAAGACCTTCCAGCCGAGGCGCATCAGCTGGTCGTAGCGGTAGCGCGGCACGAATGCCTTGACCATCGCGAACATGAAGAACACCAGGCACGACTTCAGCATGAACCAGATGATGCCGGGAACCCAATTCAGGAACCAGACGTCGACCGGCGGCAGCCAGCCTCCGAGGAACAGGATCGTCGTCAGCGAGCACATCAGGACGATGGCCGCGTATTCGCCGAGCATGAACATCATGTAGAGGGCGGAACCATACTCGACCATGAAGCCGGCGACGAGTTCGGATTCAGCTTCCGGAAGGTCGAAGGGCGGACGGTTGGTTTCAGCCAGTGCCGAGATGAAGAAGATGATGAACATCGGGAACAGCGCAAGCCAATGCCAGTCCAGGAAGGACGACGGCATGCCGAGACGCGTACCGATGCCGCTCTGCTGCGCGTGAACGATATCCGTCAGGTTCAGCGAACCTACGCAGAGAAGAACGGTGACGATGACGAAGCCGATCGAGACTTCGTAGGACACCATCTGTGCCGCCGAGCGAAGCGCGCCGAGGAACGGATACTTCGAGTTCGAAGCCCAGCCGCCCATGATGACGCCATACACTTCAAGCGACGAAATCGCGAAGATGTAGAGGATGCCGACGTTGATGTTGGCGATGACCCAGCCATCAGCGAAGGGAACCACGGCCCAGGTCGAAAGTGCCAGAAGCACGGTGACCAACGGGGCCAGAAGGAAAACCGCCTTGTCGGCGCCAGCCGGAATGATCGGCTCCTTGAAGACGAACTTCAAAAGGTCGGCGAAGGACTGGAAAAGGCCGAAAGGACCCACCACATTCGGTCCGCGACGCAGCTGTACGGCCGCCCAGATCTTGCGGTCGGCCAACAGGATGTAGGCGATGAAGACGAGCAAGCAGACGAGGACGAGAAGCGACTGACCGACCATGAGGAGGCCTGGCCAGACATATGTTGAAAGAAACGATTCCATAGTCCCCTGCCCTTACTCTGCCGCGACTTTGAAGTTGTTGCGGGCCAATGCCGAGCACTCGGCCATGACAGCCGATGCGCGCGCGATTGGGTTCGTCAAATAGAAGTCTTTCACCGGCGATGCGAAGCCGGCCTTGTTCATCTTGCCGGCTTTCTTAGCGACGGCAGCAATCTTGGCGCTGTCGCTTTCGGCAATCTCGTCGGCGGCCGCGAAGTGCGGGAACGCCTGGTAAAGCTTGGCGCGCAGCTGGCTCAGCGAGTCGAACGGCAGCTTCTTGCCGAGCACGTCAGAGAGTGCGCGGATGATCGCCCAGTCCTCGCGGGCATCGCCCGGTGCGAAGCCTGCGCGGTTGCCGATCTGAACGCGGCCCTCGGTGTTGACCCAGGTGCCCGACTTTTCCGTGTAGGCTGCGGCCGGCAGGATGACGTCGGCGTTCTGTGCGCCCTGGTCGCCGTGCGAGCCGATGTAGACGGTGAACTTCGCTTTCTTGGCTTCGAAGTTCATTTCGTCGGCGCCGAGCAGGAAGAGAACGTCCATCGAGGTCAGCATCTCGGCGGCATTGACGCCCTTGGCGCCCGGTACGAAGCCGAGATCGAGACCGCCCACGCGGGCAGCAGCCGTGTGCAGAACGGCAAAGCCGTTCCAGCCGTCGACGACAGCGCCGACAGTGCCGGCGAGTTTGGCAGCGCTGGCGAGAACGCCTGCGCCATCAGCGCGCGAGAGAGCGCCCTGGCCGATGATGATCAGCGGCTTCTTCGCGTCGGTCAGAACCTTGGCAAAGCTGTGCGTGCCGTCGACCAGATCCTTCAGCGTGTCTGGGCCGGAGCCGAGATATTCGTAATCGTAGCGCAGTTCGCCGGCTTCGCCGATCACGCCGATCGGGAAGTTGCCGCGGCGCCAGCGCTTGCGGATGCGGGCGTTGAGAACTGCGGCTTCGAAGCGCGGGTTGGCGCCGATGATGAGCAGCGCGTCGGCCTGTTCGATGCCTTCGATCGTCGGGTTGAAGAGGTAGCTTGCGCGGCCGAGCGACGGATCAAGTGCCGTCCCATCCTGGCGACAGTCGAGGTTCTCAGAACCGAGCGACTTCACCAGTTCGGACAGAGCGTACATCTCTTCGACGGAAGCGAGGTCACCGGCGATCGCGCCGATCTTGTCGCCGGAGGTCGAGGCGACAGCCGACTTGATGGCTGCGAACGCGTCCGGCCAGCTTGCGACCTGCAGGCGGCCGTCCTTGCGAACGTAAGGCTTGTCGAGGCGCTGCGTCTTCAGGCCATCCCAGATGAAGCGGCTCTTGTCGGAGATCCACTCTTCGTTGATCTGGTCGTTGACGCGCGGCATGACGCGCATGACTTCGCGGCCACGGGTGTCGACGCGGATCGCCGAGCCGAGCGCGTCCATGACGTCGATCGTTTCGGTCTTGTTCAGTTCCCACGGACGGGCCGTGAAGGCGAAGGGCTTGGAGGTCAGCGCGCCGACCGGGCAAAGGTCAACGACGTTGCCCTGCAGCTCGGAGGTCATCGCCTGCTCGAGATAAGTGGTGATCTCGGCGTCTTCGCCACGACCGATCAGGCCGAGCTCGGCAATGCCGGCGACCTCGGTGGTGAAGCGAACGCAGCGCGTGCAGTGAATGCAGCGGTTCATGACCGTCTTGACGAGCGGTCCGATGTACTTGTCCTCGACGGCGCGCTTGTCTTCCTGATAGCGCGAGCCGGCGATACCGAAGGCCATAGCCTGGTCCTGCAGGTCGCATTCGCCGCCCTGGTCGCAAATCGGGCAATCCAGCGGATGGTTGATCAGCAGGAATTCCATCACGCCTTCGCGGGCCTTCTTGACCATCGGCGTGTTGGTGAAGACCTCTGGCAGTTCGCCGTTCGGGCCGCCGCGGATATCGCGCACGCCCATGGCGCAAGATGCCTGCGGCTTCGGCGGGCCACCCTTGACCTCGACGAGGCACATGCGGCAGTTGCCGGCAACCGAAAGGCGTTCGTGGAAGCAGAAGCGCGGAACTTCAGCACCGGCTTCCTCACACGCCTGAATGAGGGTGTAATGATCCGGGACCTCGATCTCGTTACCGTCAATCTTCAGTTTTGCCATCGTCACTCAGTCCTGTTTCCCGTTCACCGGAAGCCGGTAAACAAACCTATTCTGCAACGTTTCCACTGCCAGGCCGGATTTTTATCCCGCTGACACTGGTGTCATCCAAATTTTCGTCTCCGCCCCCCGAGGCCCGGGAACCGGCCTGCGACATCGCGGCATTGGGACCCTCCCCGCGCCGCTCAGTCTTGTCTCTCCTCCGATCGCGATCCGCGACCGGACATCATCACGTCCGCTTCCGGCCCTTTGCCGTCAGCAGCTTTGCCTGCGCCACCCAGCCATCGCGGGCGATGCGGCCGTCGAAACCAAGCTCCGCTTCCAGGCGGGCCACATCGGCATCCGACCAGCCAGAGATCTCGGCGAGCGTGCGAACACCCTTGGCGTTCAGCACCTGCTCGAGCTTCGGGCCGACGCCAGAGATCTGCTTGAGATCATCCGCCTTCTTGCCCCGCGCCGCCGGCTTGGCGGCTGCTGCGGTCTTCGTCTTCGCCACCGGCTCGGCCTTGTCGGCAACCACGGCCAGCTTGACGCGAGCCGCCGGCTTTTTCTGTGCGGCCGGACGAATGTTTTCCGGCTTCACGTCGATCTCAGGCTTCGGCTCTTCCGGCGGCGTCTCGTCGAGAACAGCCGCCAGCTTGTTCGATGCTTCCATCGCTCCCTGGAGGGCGCCGAAGAAGGCGCCGGCCATCTGCGTGGAGAAGCCGAAACCGATTGCGGTCGCGGCAGCCATGGCAGCTGCCGGATTAATCATCATCGGCGCGATCGGCAAGGCGCTGGCATTTTCCAGCATCTCGGCGGCAAGACGGCCGAAGTCGGCCGAGAAATCGGCGACCCCTTCCTTGTTCTTGCTGTCGGATGCGTTTGCCATCGTCTTACTCAGCAGCCTCGAGAACCGCGCCATGATCCATGGCGCTTGCCGTATACTGATCGATGCGCGCTTCGATCTCATGACGGAAGTTGCGGATCAGACCCTGCACCGGCCATGCGGCAGCATCGCCAAGCGCACAGATGGTGTGGCCTTCGATCTGCTTGGTGACGGCGAAGAGCATGTCGATTTCGCGCTTCTGGGCGTTGCCCTTGGCCATGCGCTCCATAACGCGCCACATCCAGCCGGTACCCTCGCGGCACGGCGTGCACTGGCCGCAGCTCTCATGCTTGAAGAAGGCCGAGATACGGGCGATCGCCTTGATGACGTCGGTGGACTTGTCCATGACGATCGAGGCTGCCGTACCGAAGGACGAGCCGACCGAACGCAGACCGTCGAAGTCCATCGGCACGTCGATCATGTCCTTTGCAGGAACGATCGGGCACGATGCACCGCCCGGAATGACCGCAAGCAGGTTGTCCCAGCCACCGCGGATACCGCCGGCGTGCTTGTCGACGAGCTCACGGAAGGTGATGCCCATTTCTTCTTCGACGGTGCACGGCTTGTTGACGTGACCAGAGAGCATGAACAGCTTGGTGCCGACGTTGTTCGGACGGCCGAGTGCCGAGAACCAGCCGGCGCCGCGACGGAGGATGGTCGGAGCAACAGCGATCGACTCGACGTTGTTGACCGTGGTCGGGCAGCCGTAGAGACCCATGTTGGCCGGGAACGGCGGCTTCAGGCGCGGCTGGCCCTTCTTGCCTTCCAGGCTTTCGAGCAGCGCGGTTTCTTCGCCGCAGATGTAAGCGCCGGCGCCGTGGTGGACGAAGATGTYCATCGGGTAGCCGAGCTTGTTGTTCTTGCCGAGCAGACCGAAATCGTAGCACTCGTCGATCGCAGCCTGCAGCGCCTCGCGCTCGCGAATGTATTCGCCGCGAACGTAGATGTAGGCGGTGTTGGCGCCCATGGCGAAAGAGGCGATGACGCAGCCTTCGATCAGCGTATGGGGATCGTGACGCATGATGTCACGGTCCTTGCAGGTGCCGGGCTCGGATTCGTCGGCGTTGACGACGAGGTAGTGCGGACGGCCGTCGTTTTCCTTCGGCATGAAGGACCACTTGAGGCCTGTCGGGAAGCCTGCGCCGCCACGACCGCGAAGACCGGAGGCCTTCATCTCGTTGATGATCCAGTCGCGACCCTTTTCGAGGATCTGCTTGGTGCCATCCCAGTGGCCGCGGCTCATCGCGCCCTTCAGGGACTTGTCCTTAAGGCCGTAGATATTGGTAAAGATGCGATCTTTATCTTGTAACATGCTTCACCTCTTACCGCGGCTTCTTGCCGAAGACTTTAATGTATTCGGCTTCGCCGCCCTTGGCGAGCGCCTTGGCCTGCTTGACCCAGTCGTCGCGATCGATGCGGCCCTTGAAATTCAGGTAGCCATCGACCCACTCGCGCTCGGCCTTCTTCCAGCCCGCGACCTGCGCGAAGGTGAAGATGCCGAGTTCGTGCAGCGTGCCTTCGATCTTCGGGCCAACGCCCGAGATCAGTTTCAGATCGTCTGGGGTCGCAGGCTTTTCGATGCCGGCGGGACGGTTCTTGTCTGTCAGCGACGGCTTTGCCGTTGCCGGAACCGGTGCTGCGACGCCCGGCTGTTCTTCAACGGCCTTTGCGTTTTTTGCAGCGGCTTTCGGCGCCGTTACGGGCGTCTTCAGTGCGGCGTTGGTCTCAGCGTCCGTGCTCTTGGCGCGGGCTGCTTCCGACGGGGGAACCGGTGCGGCGTCGACCGTTGCGGTCGCGGCTTCGGTAACGACCTTCTTGGCGGAAGCCTTCTTCTTCGGCTCTTCGTCGGTCAGCGACGTCGGGCCGCCTTCCGGAGAGGAAAAGTGACGGTCGATCTGCGGGCCGGGCGTGACGCTTGCGCCATTGCCGGCGTCAAACGTGTCGATGATCTCGGCCAGGCGCTCCGGCGTCAGGTCTTCGTATGTGTCCTTGCCGATCATGACCATGGGCGCGTTGACGCAAGCCCCGAGACATTCGACTTCTTCCCAGGACAGCGTGCCTTCGGCGTTACGCTCGAACGGATGGTGATGGATCTTGCTCTTGCAGACCGACATCAGGCCTTCCGAACCGCGCAGCATGCAGGGCGTCGTGCCGCACACCTGGATGTGGGCGCGCGTGCCGACCGGGCCGAGCTGGAACTGCGTGTAGAAGGTCGCGACCTCGAGAACGCGGATGTAAGCCATGTCGAGCATGTTGGCGACCTTTTCGATCGCCGCGCGTGTGACCCAGCCGTCCTGTTCCTGCGCTCGCATCAACAGCGGAATGACCGCGGATTGCTGACGGCCCGCAGGGTATTTCTGGATCGTCTTATCCGCCCAGGCCGCGTTCTCGTCATTGAAGGCGAACGCGGCAGGCTGGAATTGATCTTCGGCTAATCGACGAACGGACATTCTTCCTCACGCCTTGTCAGTTTAGGGCGCCACACTGCGACGAGGTCAGAGACTTCATCTCGCAAGCGTAGGCCGACTGGTCTTTCTGCAGGAACACAACGAAGAACTTTCCACCGTTGGGGACTGCAGCCTTGATTTGATAGCCCTTGGACAAAAGTTCGCCCATGGACGCCTTGTTTGCCGGCGGTGTCACGTCTTCCTGGCCCAGCTTGGGGCCAAGTCCACCGGCTTCCTGCGCGTATGCGCCAGAAGCCAGGAGGAGAACGACGGTAACGAGCGACGGCAGCTTCATTAGCGGTCGACCTCGCCGAAGACGATGTCGAGCGAACCGAGAACGGCGGTCACGTCGGCAAGCATGTGGCCCTTGCAGAGGAAGTCCATCGCCTGCAGGTGGGCATAGCCCGGGGCGCGGATCTTGCAACGGTAGGGCTTGTTGCTGCCGTCGGCGACGACGTAGACGCCGAACTCGCCCTTCGGCGCTTCGACGGCTGCGTACACTTCGCCAGCCGGAACGTGGTAGCCTTCGGTGTAGAGCTTGAAGTGGTGGATCAGCGCTTCCATCGAGCGCTTCATCTCGCCACGCTTCGGCGGCACGACCTTGCCGTCGATCGAGGAGACCGGGCCTACCTTGGCATCGCCGAGCAGGCGGTTGACGCACTGCTTCATGATGCGGACGGACTGGCGCATTTCGATCATGCGGATCAGATAGCGATCGTAGCAGTCGCCGTTCTTGCCGATGGCGATGTCGAATTCGAGATCGTTGTAGCACTCGTAGGGCTGCGAGCGGCGCAGGTCCCAGGCAGCGCCCGAACCGCGAACCATGACGCCCGAGAAGCCCCAGGACCATGCGTCTTCCAGCGAGACGACGCCGATATCGACGTTACGCTGCTTGAAGATGCGGTTGTCGGTCAGAAGGCCTTCGATATCGTCTAGAACCTTGAGGAATGGATCGCACCACTTGCCGATATCCTCTACCAGTTCCTGCGGGATATCCTGGTGGACGCCACCCGGACGGAAATAGGCCGAGTGCATACGGGCGCCACAGGCGCGCTCGTAAAACACCATCAGCTTTTCGCGCTCTTCAAAGCCCCAGACCGGCGGCGTCATCGCGCCGACGTCCATTGCCTGCGTCGTCACGTTCATGATGTGCGACAAGATTCGGCCAATTTCGGAGTAGAGAACACGAATGAGCTGACCGCGAATCGGAATTTCCAGCTTCAGCATCTTTTCGACGGCGAGCGCGAAAGCATGCTCCTGGTTCATCGGCGCGACATAGTCGAGACGATCGAAATAAGGAACGGCCTGAAGATAGGTCTTCGATTCGATCAGCTTCTCGGTGCCGCGGTGCAGGAGGCCGATATGCGGATCGACGCGCTCGATGATTTCGCCATCAAGCTCAAGCACCAGACGCAGAACGCCGTGCGCGGATGGATGCTCCGGTCCGAAGTTGATCGTAAAGTTGCGAACGTTATGTTCAGTCATAGCGACGCGCTCCGCGCTGGCAATTGGCATGAGACGGCGAACGGAGAGGCTTCAAGACAGTCGAGCCTCATCTCAATTCGCAGCCTTCTCGTCTCCCGGAAGTACGTAATCGGTGCCTTCCCACGGGGACGTGAAATCGAAATTGCGGAATTCCTGCTTCAGTTCGACGGGCTCGTAGACAACGCGCTTGGCGGCATCGTCATAACGTACCTCGACATAACCTGTCGTCGGGAAATCCTTGCGCAGCGGGTGGCCTTCGAAGCCATAGTCCGTCAGCAGACGGCGCAGGTCGGCATGGCCGGAGAACGGAATGCCGTACATGTCCCAGGCTTCACGCTCGAACCACTCGGCACCCATATAGACCGACGTCGCCGACGGAACGGATACGCCATCGGCAACGGCAAGCTTGACGCGGATGCGCAGGTTCTGCTTTGGCGACAGGAGGTGGTAGACGACATCGAAACGCTTTTCGCGCTGCGGCCAGTCGACGCCGCAAATGTCGATCATGCTGACGAAGCCGCAACGCGGATCGTCGCGCAGGAACGTCAGCAGCGCGACAATCGTTTCCGGCGTCGTGGTTACGTTCAATTCGCCATAGCTGATCGATGCATCGACAATCAGATCGCCACGCATCTCGCGGAGATACGACGACAGTTCGCTCAAGGCTTCACTCATGACAGTCCTCCGCCCTTAGCGCTCAATCGTTCCGGTGCGCCGTATCTTCTTCTGCAGAAGCAAGACCCCGTAGAGCAGCGCTTCTGCCGTGGGGGGACAGCCCGGCACGTAGATATCGACAGGAACAACACGATCGCAGCCACGCACGACCGAGTAGGAATAGTGATAGTAGCCACCGCCGTTTGCGCAGGAGCCCATCGAAATGACGTAACGCGGCTCCGGCATCTGGTCATAGACCTTGCGGAGCGCCGGCGCCATCTTGTTGGTCAGCGTACCAGCGACGATCATGACATCAGACTGGCGCGGCGAAGCGCGCGGAGCAACACCAAAGCGCTCCATATCGTACCGCGGACCGGAAACCTGCATCAGGCCTTCGACGGCGCAGCAGGCCAGGCCGAACTGCATCCACATCAGCGAGCCGGTGCGGGCCCAGGTGATCAGATCGCGAGTGGACGTGACCAGAAAGCCCTTGTCGGCCAACTCGTCATTGATCTCACCGAAGAAAGCACTGTCGCTGCCAACAGGCTTGCCCGTTGCAGGGTCGATGATGCCTTTCGGATGCGGCGCGACGAGCGCCTTGTCGCTTGGGGCTACTCCCATTCCAGGGCTCCCTTTTTCCACTCATAAATAAAGCCGATGGTCAGCACGAGAAGGAAGACCATCATGGACCAGAAGCCGAACCAGCCGATCGCGCCGAAAGAAACGGCCCACGGGAACAGAAAGGCGACTTCGAGGTCGAAGATGATGAAGAGAATCGACACCAGATAGAAGCGGATATCGAATTTCATGCGGGCGTCGTCGAACGCGTTGAAGCCGCATTCGAAAGCCGAAAGCTTTTCAGCATCAGGCGCCTTGTAGGCAACGGCGAACGGCGCAATGAGCAGCGACAAGCCGATTACAAGGGCGATGGCAATGAAAATGGCGATCGGAATATAGGAACTGAGAAGTCCAGTCATCAGGTTCATCCCTGCTTGCCGCCTGCGCCGGGAGGCGCGGCCTGAGCATTTGCCCGGCAAGCGAACGTGCGTTGCAACAAGCCGTGGTTAGCGCAGCCACAGCCAATGCGCAAGAGTTTTAGCGTGTCAATTCCAATTGCACACGTGCGACATTATTAGCCACGCACATTGTTTTTGCGACAAATCAACGCACGGCGCGCGATCTTGCATGCCAGCCAAGCATTTATTGCATGACTGAGGGGCTTTTATGAGTGAAAAACGAAGGATTTGGCGAGGCCCGGCCACGAACTCACGCCGCCGAACAGCCTGAAAACTAAGGCATATCCACTGAGCGCCCTCAATCGGCGCGCGGAAGGAAGCCAGAACCGTCCCATCCCTATCTATCTGATATGCAATCATCATTTCCGTTCAAAAGCCGCACGGAACGCGCGAAGCACTTCTCTTGAGCGCAGGGCGGCGGGGCAAAATCGGTGATTTTGCGGCAGCTGGGCGCGCGTTTCCGCATCGTGAGGCAGTGAAATGCGGATGAGCCGGAGGATCGGCTGCGATTCGATAGCAAAGCTGCGCCAATCGGGTCGCTATGTCGCAGGCCCAACGGCTAAATAAAGGGCATTTCGGCCAGTCGATAATGCCTGCCTCCGCGTCACCGAGCAGGCCGCGCAGGGTGATAAGGCGGGTGTGCGACGAGCGCTTCAGACACACTCCTGAGACCCGCGATTCCGGACATGCGCAAACGCTACTTAAAGCCAGGAGTTGAGCGGTAGCGCCTCACCGATCAAGACCATTCCGACATCTATTTATCGGCAAGCAGCGGATTGAGTGCGACAGGGATAAACCGCTTTATCCGCATCCGAAGACGCATCAGGTCGAGCCGGACATCGGGAGACATTGGAAGGGCATCTGAGGCGGCTATTGGCGGGCCACGCAGCGCCGCCTACCCTCTTGGCAGCACTAGCGCCACGCAAAGGCATGGAGATGCGCACCAGACCAAAAGAGTGCAAGGCGCGGCACGCAGCCGATGGGCCGAAAGGGGCGCAAGCGCACCTTGTGGGTGATGTATATTATGGAGACATTCTGGAAGAGAATGGCGCGAGTGACGGGGCTCGAACCCGCGACCTCCGGCGTGACAGGCCGGCACTCTAACCGACTGAGCTACACCCGCGCATTTTCAGACTGCGTTGTTCCGGACTGTGCTTTTCAGCACTTACATGAAATGGCGCGAGTGACGGGGCTCGAACCCGCGACCTCCGGCGTGACAGGCCGGCACTCTAACCGACTGAGCTACACCCGCATTCATTTCAAGCAATCCGGATGCTTTCGCGTCCGTGTCAAAGCAGCTTGCCGCTTCGATGAGCGGCTAACTACGGGGTTCGCATTTGAGTGTCAAGCAGGTTTGGAGACAAAACGATGACAGCCTGCGATTTGTTTGTGGGTGAATGAAATCAGATCGAAAATCGCCTGCATATAAGAACCGTTTCCGGCGCTGCCGCTCCAAATATCCGCTAGCGAACGATCCTATCACGAGCTCCCCTTGGCCCTCCCCTCGTCGATTTTTCTTTTCCACAGACGGAATTACCGAGAAACCGGGGCATTGGCGGAGGCCGATCGAAAAAAATCAAAAAATCTTCACAAACGCTCTTGCGGTTTGTCCGCGATCCGCATAGATCACGGCCATCGACGCGGCGGACATGATCCGCACCGCGGAGGGCGATTAGCTCAGTTGGTAGAGCGCCTCGTTTACACCGAGGATGTCGGGAGTTCGAGTCTCTCATCGCCCACCATTTTCTCTCCCCTTTATGTGATTGATCGACCGGCAGCTTTGATTTTGCTGCGGTTGCTAATCCCGTTTCCGGCGATTAGGTTCCGGCCAAATCGAACGGCACCTCATGTGCTTCAGGCGGAGATAGAATCATGAAAACACGCGAAGATCGCCAGGCACAGCGGGCAGCCATGCCGCGCGCACAGCTCAGCGCCCACCACATGGAAAACGCGCGCCTGCTGCCCGATCGTGGCGAATTGCTCTATCGTATTCCCAATGGCGGCGTCGGCGTCGAGATCGGCGCGGCTTTCGGGGAGTACACGGCGGAGATTCTCGAAAAGAATCGCCCGGCTCAGCTTTATCTCATCGATCCCTGGAGCATGGACCGCTACAGCTCCGGCCTCGACCAGATCCATACGCAGTTCGGCAAGCAGATCGAAAGCGGGCAACTGCACCTGATGCAGGGCACATCGTTGGAAAAGCTCGCCGAGTTCGAGGACGATTTTCTCGACTGGGCCTATATCGACACGGATCACTCGTTCGAACTGACCTGGCAGGAGCTTTTGCTCTGCGACCGCAAGGTCAAGCGGACCGGCCGCATCGCTGGTCATGACTTCTGCACCGGCAATACGGTGAAGCCGATCGTCTATGGCGTCGTCGAGGCCGTCACCAAGTTCTGCAAGGATTATGGCTGGCAGTTCGAATTCCTGACCGTCGAATCGCATGCGCACTTCTCCTTCTGCCTGAAGCGGCTCTGAGTCGCCCGGCGATCGTCGGCATTGATCCGTTCCCCTCGCGCAGGCGTAAGCGCTGACAGGCCGATTTACGGCCAGCGAAGGGATCGATCATGCGCAACGCGCCTCTTCTTGCCGTCCTCCTCACTCTGGCGAGCCTGCCCGCAACCGGTGCCGCGGCTCGCGACTTTCGACTGGAGGACTTCTTTGCCGGAAAGAGCATTGCTGTTGGCCGTTTCCAGGCGATCAACGGCGTTGACCGCAGCTTCAAGGTCAGGCTGACCGGTCGCTGGAACGGCAAAATCCTGACCCTTAGGGAGGATTTCGCCTATGCCGATGGTGAGCGCGATCGGAAGACCTGGCGCTTCACCAAGACGGCGCCGAGCGCCTATACGGGAACCCGGGAGGACGTCGTTGGAAAGGCGATGGTCAAGATCGACGGCAATGTGGCGCGGTACAGCTATCTGGTCGATATCGATCCAAGCGCCAAAGAGAATATCGTGAGGTTCCACGACACTTTGCGGCTGATGCCTGATGGAACATTGCTCAACACCGCGTGGGTCAGCAAGTTCGGATTTCCGGTGGCCAAGGTGCGGGTCGACTTTACCCGGCAGCGGTAGCGACAGGCGCCGCACGCTGCCCTATCTGTTCCTCTGGGCGCTTGTCGCCGCTGTTGTCGGCTGCTAGTGCCGTGGTCGACGATCACGAGGAGGATTTTTCATGAAGCAGCATTCTTTCGGCCACCTGCCCCATACGGTGAGCAATATCGGTTTTGGCGCATGGCAGATCGGCGGCGCCTGGGGCGATGTCAGCGAGGCTGATGGACGCGCAGCACTCAATGCGGCGCTCGATGCCGGCATCACCTTCATCGACACCGCCGACGTCTATGGCGACGGCCGTTCGGAAAAGATCATCGCCGATGTGCTCGAGAGCCGTGGCGGCGAGCGGCCGATGGTCGCGACCAAGGCCGGCCGGCGGCTCAATCCGCATGTGGCGGATGGTTACACCAAGGCCAATCTCGAGGGCTTCATCGACCGCAGCCTGAAGAACCTCAAGGTCGACAGCCTCGACCTCGTGCAGCTGCACTGCCCGCCGACGGAGGTGCTTTATCGCCCTGAGGTGTTCGAGGGACTGAACGAGCTGCAGAAGGCCGGCAAGATTCGCGGCTATGGCGTCAGCGTCGAGAAGGTCGAGGAAGCGCTGAAGGCGATCGAGTTCCCCGGCGTGGTCAGCATCCAGATCATCTACAACATGTTCCGCCAGCGCCCGAGCCATCTGTTCTTCCAGGAGGCGCGGCAGAAGAACATTGCCGTTATCGCCCGCGTGCCGCTGGCAAGCGGTCTGCTCTCCGGCAAGATCAGCCGCGAGACGACTTTCGCGAGCGACGACCATCGCAACTTCAATCGCCACGGCGAAGCATTCGATGTCGGCGAGACCTTCGCGGGGGTTCCTTTTGAAGTCGGCCTGCAGGCGGTGGAAGAGGTTCGCAAGCTGGTTCCCGAGGGCGCCACGATGGCGGCGTTCGCGCTGCGCTGGATCCTGATGAGCGACGCCGTCACGGTGGTCATTCCCGGCGCCCGCAATGCAGAGCAGGCGAAGGCCAATGCTGCGGCCGCCAGCCTGGCGCCGCTGACGCATGAGGTGATGGCCGCAAGCCACGAGATTTACGACCGGCTGATCGCGCCGCATGTGCATCAGCGCTGGTAACAGCTGTAACTATTTCACCAAACAGAAATGGCCGGGCATCGACCCGGCCATTTCCTTATCTGGGCTTTGCCCGGATTACTTCTTTTCAGCGTAAGCCTTGATGGCGGCGGCGACTTCGCCCTGTGCCTTCTCGGCGTTTTCGAAGCCGTTCAGTTCGACAACCTTGCGCTTGGCCGGCAGCTGCTTGTAGACACGGAAGAAGGCCTGCAGGCGCTCCTGCTCGATCTCGGGAAGATCAGAGATTTCCTTGATCTTGTCGTAGCTCGGATCGATGTCGCTGGCCGGAACGGCAACGACCTTGTCGTCCTGCTCACCGCCGTCGATCATCTTCAGCATGCCGATGGCACGAACCTTAATGATGGCGCCCGGAACGACCGGCTCGCGGGTGTAGACCAGCGCATCGAGCGGATCGCCGTCACCACCGAGCGAGCTGGTGATCGAGCCGTAGTTGGCCGGGTAGATGACCGGCATCGACTGGAAGCGGTCCACGACGATGTGGCCGGTCTTGGCGTCGATTTCGTACTTGGTGAAGCTTCCCTGCGGAATTTCGATCGCCGTGAAGAACTCCTTGCTGTCGTCCTTCGGCTGCGGATAGTCGAGATAGGAAACGTAGTCGGAAGCGGCGGCGACGCCGGCCGTGAAGAGAACGGCAGCGGCCGCGGAAATAATGGTCTTCATAAGAGATACCCCCAATTGGCATTGCGAAGAAACGCCCTTCGCCTATGGGGTTTGCATTACAGCGATGTGACATATGCCGGGCGCTCGGGATCATCCACATGACAATCGCGTGAGCGCCCGAAGCAGCGCTTATGCGGTTCCGCGCTCGCGCTTCATCTCGTGGCGCATGAGGAACAGCGAGGCGCAGAGGATCAGGGCGGCGCCGAGCCACAAATAGCCAGCCGGCGCATAGCCGAAGACCAGCCAGCCGGCGAGAACGTTGAGCGGCAGCTTCAGATCGTCGAAGGGCTGGACATAGGCGGCATCGGCGGCGCTGTAGGCGAGCGTCAGAAGATACTGGGCGATCGCCGTCAGCAGGCCAGCCGCGACGAGCAGCATCAACACCGTGCCTGTTGGCATCGCAAAGCCTGCCGCAAAGGCGAGACCGCCGTTGACGGGCGTGAGGAGCACGAGCAGCCACACGGTGATCGTCTCCGGCTTCTCGATCCCCGTCAGGCTCTTGGTGATCAGCGACGAGGCGCCCCAGAGCAGTGCCGACAGGATCGGCAACAGTGCCGCCCAGCTGAAACTGTCCGACCAGGGCTGCAGGATGATCATGGCGCCGGCGAAGCCACAGGCCGTGGCGCCCCAGCGCACCGCCCCTACCCTTTCACCGAGGAACAGGCGGGCGCCGAGGATGATGAAGAAGGGCGAGGTCATCACCAGCGCGATCGCCTGCCAGATCGGCACGCTTGCAAGCCCCGCGACCCAGGTCTGGACGCCGAGGGCGGCCAGCACGACGCGAACGATGTGGCGCCAGGGGTATTGGGTGCGCATTGCGCCAAGGCCGGTCTTCCACAGGAAGGGCAGCGAGAAGACGAGCGCGAAGGCATATTGCCAGAAGGCCACTGAGGCCGACGGAAAGGCCAGGGTCATCGTCAGCCATTGGGTGACGACGTTGAGAACGGCAAAGGCGATGCCGGCAAGCACCATCCAGCTTGCGCCGGCGAGTGCACGCGATGCTGATATGGAAATCGGGGTAGTCTGATTCATGTCATTCATCCGAACAAAAGGACCAACATAAATCAGGACGCATGAACGCGGGTGCCGACGCGGCGGACGACCCGCCCCGCGATACCCTGCTCATTCTCTTTCATCCGGACTATGACCGTCGGCTCCGGAATTCAACCGGATCTGCTGACCCTTCTCACCTGAGGTGAAAAGGCGCTCGCGGGCTCAAGCTTGCGCTCTTACCGCCGGTGGGGAATTGCACCCCGCCCTGAGAATGATCCATGCGTAGTTGAAAGCCGCGATCGCGGCAAGTCTCGCAAATGCGAAAAGGGTCCGGCTTTCGCCGAACCCTTCGAATACTTGTGCTGCCGGTCTCGTTGCCCGGCTGCCAAGCAAATCCAATCAGCCGTTGACGGCTTCCTTCAGGCCCTTGCCGGGCGTGAACTTCGGCACGTTGCGTGCCGGAATGTCGACTTCAGCGCCGGTCGACGGATTGCGGCCCTTGGTGGCAGCGCGATGGGAAACGGTGAAGCTACCGAAACCAGCGAGGCGAACGTCGCCCTTGCCCTTGAGTTCAGCCTGGACAACTTCGAAAACAGCGTCGACGGCCGAAGCGGCATCGGTCTTCGAGAGTCCTGCCTTTTCGGCAACTGCGGACACGAGTTCATTCTTGTTCATGTTTCCACCCCTTTCAAATGGTTCGAAACGACTCAAATCTATAGCCGGGCACGGAATATGGTGCATCAGGCCCGCCGCACCCCAAAGAGCCTGCAAATAAAGGAAAAGCAAGCGTCTCCGTACGGTTTTCACAAAAAAAGGCTGGCAAAAATGCCAGCCTTTTCAGGGTTTTTAAGCAATAGGGCACGAATGTGGCAAACAAGGCTCAATGAGCGATGGAAGTGCCGCTTTCGTCGTGCCCTTCGACCGTTGCGATAACAGGCGTTTCCACCGTGCCATCCCACTCGATCGCCTCCGGTCTGCGGACCAGAGCATGCTTGATCACCTCGCCCATACGGGACACTGGGATGATCTCCATGTTGTTCTTCACGTTATCCGGGATCTCCGCCAAGTCCTTGGCGTTTTCTTCCGGGATCAGAACAGTCTTGATGCCGCCGCGCAGTGCGGCGAGCAGCTTTTCCTTCAATCCGCCGATCGGCAGGACGCGACCACGAAGCGTGATTTCGCCCGTCATCGCCACGTCCTTGCGAACAGGGATACCGGTCATGATCGAGACGATCGCGGTTGCCATGCCGACGCCGGCCGATGGGCCGTCCTTCGGCGTCGCACCTTCCGGCACGTGGACGTGAATGTCCGACTTGTCGAAGCGCGGCGGCTCGATGCCGAAATCGACAGCGCGCGAGCGGACGTAGGACGCCGCCGCAGAAATCGATTCCTTCATCACGTCCTTCAGGTTGCCGGTGACGGTCATGCGACCCTTGCCCGGCATCATGACGCCTTCGATCGTCAGCAACTCACCACCAACCTCGGTCCAGGCCAGACCGGTGACGACACCGACCTGATCCTCGCCCTCGGCTTCGCCGTGACGGAAGCGCGGAACACCCAGATAGTCCGAAATGTTCTCGGCGGTAACCGCGACCGATTTCGTCTTACCCTTGATGATCTCGGTGACCGCCTTGCGGGCGAGCTTCATCAGTTCACGCTCGAACGAACGGACACCGGCTTCGCGTGTGTACTGCTGGCTGATCGCCATCAGGGCATCGTCCGAAACCGAGAATTCGTTCGGCTGCAGAGCGTGTTCCTTGATGGCCTTTGGCAGCAGGTGCCGCTTGGCGATCTCGCGCTTTTCGTCCTCGGTGTAGCCGGCGATACGGATGACTTCCATGCGGTCCATCAAGGGCGCAGGGATGTTCAGCGTGTTCGCCGTCGTGATGAACATCACGTCCGACAGATCGTATTCGACCTCAAGGTAGTGGTCCATGAAGGTCGAGTTCTGTGCCGGATCCAGCACTTCGAGCAGAGCCGAAGACGGATCGCCACGGAAGTCCTGGCCCATCTTGTCGATTTCATCGAGCAGGAAGAGCGGGTTGGACTTCTTCGCCTTCTTCATCGACTGGATGACCTTGCCGGGCATCGAGCCGATGTAGGTGCGGCGGTGACCGCGGATTTCAGCTTCGTCACGAACGCCACCGAGCGCCATGCGGACATACTCACGGCCGGTCGCCTTGGCGATCGACTGGGCGAGCGAGGTCTTGCCGACACCCGGAGGGCCGACGAGGCACAGGATCGGACCCTTGATCTTGGTCGCGCGAGCCTGGACAGCCAGATACTCGACGATGCGCTCCTTGACCTTGTCGAGACCGAAGTGATCGGCTTCGAGGATCTTTTCGGCGTTGTTGAGATCCGTCTTGATCTTCGACTTCTTCGACCACGGAATACCGAGCAGCCAATCGAGATAGTTGCGCACGACGGTGGCTTCCGCCGACATCGGGCTCATCTGACGCAGCTTCTTCAGCTCGGCATCGGCCTTCTCGCGACCTTCCTTCGAGAGCTTGGTCTTGGAGATGCGCTCTTCCAGTTCGGCCATCTCGTCGCGGCCTTCCTCGCCGTCGCCGAGCTCCTTCTGGATCGCCTTCATCTGCTCATTCAGGTAGTATTCGCGCTGGGTCTTCTCCATCTGGCGCTTGACGCGCGAGCGGATGCGCTTCTCGACCTGAAGGACCGAGATCTCACCTTCCATGAAGCCGAGCGCCTTTTCGAGGCGTGCCTTGACGCTGGTGGTTTCCAGCATCTCCTGCTTCTCGGTGATCTTGATCGACAGGTGCGAGGCAACCGTATCGGCCAGCTTCGAGTAGTCATCGATCTGGCTGGCGGCGCCAACGACCTCGGGCGAAATCTTCTTGTTGAGCTTCACGTAGCTCTCGAATTCGGACACGACCGAGCGGCTCAGCGCTTCCAGTTCGACCGGATCGTCGTGCGGCTCTTCAAGCACATGACCGAGCGCTTCGTAGAAATCCTCGCGGTCGGTGTAGGCGTCGATTTCAGCGCGCGCGCGGCCTTCGACGAGAACCTTGACGGTTCCATCGGGAAGCTTCAGCAGCTGCAGAACATTGGCGACGGTGCCGACATTGTGGATGGCGGACGGTTCGGGATCATCGTCGCTGGCATTGATCTGCGTGACGAGCATGATCTGCTTGTCCGAGCCCATGACCTCTTCGAGCGCGCGGATCGATTTCTCGCGGCCTACGAAGAGAGGTACGATCATGTGCGGAAAGACCACGATGTCGCGCAGGGGCAATACTGGATAAGCGGTGCTCGCAACTGACGTTTTCTTCGTCATTTTATTTCCTTTCCATCGTCCCGTTGCCGGGCTCTTCTGGCGCGACCGTTTGGGACCGGCCGCACTCTCACTTGGATTAACAAGTGGAGGTTCTGACTATGCTTTTCAAGCTGCCACATGGCCCGTGTCCGCTTGGACATGACAGCTATGCTACAACGGAACACCTCACTATGTCGCGCCTAGCTGGACCGGCGCTGACCATTTCCGAACCGGCTAAAATACAACGCCGAAACACACCAACGGAATCATTGCATAATTGCCAAGGGCGGATGAATTCGCAACGGCAACGAACGTGGTTTCAGGCGTCATCAGCAAGTTTTATCGGCATTTGGAGATGCCGCGAACGGTTTTTCAAATAGAAAGGGGCCTGCCAACGGCAAGCCCCTTAAATTCACGGTTCGTATCGCGCTGATACTTAGGCCGAGGCGTTGGCCTTTTCTTCCTGGCGATCCGCGTAGATGTAGAGCGGGCGCGAGGAGCCGCGAACGACTTCGTCGGAGATGACGACTTCGCGCACGCCTTCAAGCGTCGGCAGTTCGAACATCGTGTCGAGCAGGATCTTTTCCATGATCGAACGAAGGCCGCGGGCGCCGGTCTTGCGGGTGATCGCCTTGCGGGCGATTTCGCGAAGGGCGTCCTCGTGGAAGGTCAGCTCGACGTCTTCCATCTCGAACAGGCGCTGGTACTGCTTGACGAGCGCGTTCTTCGGCTCCGACAGGATCTGGATCAGTGCGTCCTCATCGAGGTCCTCAAGCGTCGCCAGAACTGGCAGACGACCGATGAACTCGGGGATCAGGCCGAACTTGACGAGATCTTCCGGCTCCAGTTCGCGCAGCACTTCGCCGACGCGGCGGTCATCCGGAGCGGCAACGCTTGCGCCGAAGCCGATCGAGGTCTTTTCGCCACGGGCCGAGATGATCTTGTCGAGACCGGCAAAGGCGCCACCGCAGATGAACAGGATGTTCGTGGTGTCSACCTGCAGGAATTCCTGCTGSGGATGCTTGCGGCCGCCCTGCGGCGGTACGGAAGCGACCGTGCCTTCCATGATCTTCAGAAGCGCCTGCTGCACGCCCTCGCCCGAAACGTCGCGGGTGATCGACGGGTTGTCGGACTTGCGCGAGATCTTGTCGACTTCGTCGATGTAGACGATGCCGCGCTGCGCGCGCTCGACGTTGTAGTCGGCAGCCTGCAGAAGCTTCAGGATGATGTTTTCGACGTCTTCACCGACATAGCCGGCTTCGGTCAGCGTCGTGGCATCGGCCATCGTGAAGGGAACGTCGATGATGCGGGCGAGCGTCTGGGCAAGATAGGTCTTGCCGCAACCGGTCGGACCGACCAGCATGATGTTCGACTTCGCAAGCTCGATTTCGCCGTTCTTGGTGGCGTGCGCGAGACGCTTGTAATGATTGTGAACGGCAACGGACAGGATCTTCTTCGCCTGACGCTGGCCGATGACGTATTCGTCGAGGACCTTGATGATGTCCTGGGGCGTGGGAACGCCATCACGGGACTTGACCATCGAGGACTTGTTTTCCTCGCGGATGATGTCCATGCACAATTCGACGCATTCATCGCAGATGAAAACTGTCGGTCCGGCAATCAACTTGCGGACTTCGTGCTGGCTCTTTCCGCAGAAGGAGCAGTACAGGGTGTTCTTAGAGTCGCCGCCGTTGCTGCCGCTGACTTTGCTCATATCACTTTCCTTCCAGCACGCCGCATTTCAAGGTGAAAGTGCGGTCAACTCATTGGCCTGCCCCACTTGGAGCTACAGCCGGCCAAGGCCGTCAAGGGGTACGAACCGGGTCCAGACTAGGCCGTCTTGGCCCCGGCGGCAACGAACTCCCCTTCGAAGCCAAATGCTATGTCATAAAAATTCAACATAGCATTAATACTTGAGAATGGTTCACCCGCCACTCGGTTTATTCCCTAGTTCGATCACAAATGAGATAGAACTGTGGCGGGGAAAACACCATCCCTAGTTCTGACTAGGCGCAGCGCCTTCGATCTCGACGCGAGACGTCAGGACCTTGTCGATCACGCCCCAGTCCTTGGCTTCCGCCGCATCCATGAAATGGTCACGGTCGAGCGTCTTTTCAACTTCCTCGTAGGTCCGGCCCGTGTGCTTGACGTACACTTCGTTCAGGCGGCGCTTCATCTTGAGAATGTCGCGTGCGTGACGTTCGATGTCCGAAGCCTGGCCCGAGAAGCCGCCCGACGGCTGGTGAACCATGATGCGCGAGTTCGGCGTGGCGAAGCGCATGTCCTTGTCGCCGGCTGCGAGAAGCAGCGAGCCCATGGAGGCGGCCTGGCCGATGCACAGCGTCGAAACGGCAGGCTTGATGAACTGCATCGTATCGTAGATCGCCATGCCGGCGGTGACGACGCCACCCGGCGAATTGATGTAGAGCGCGATTTCCTTCTTGGGGTTCTCGGCTTCGAGGAAAAGCAGCTGGGCGCAGACGAGCGTCGCCATGTGATCCTCGACCGGACCCGTCAGGAAAATGATGCGTTCCTTGAGCAGGCGCGAATAAATGTCGTAGGAGCGTTCACCGCGATTGGTCTGTTCCACAACCATCGGCACGAGGGCCATAGCGGTATCGACTGGGTTTCTCATGTGCGTCCTTTGTCAACGTCTTTCCGGCCCGACGCCGGGAATCAAAGAAAATGCCTTATCCCTACATAGAACTTCCCTACCCTTCTCTTCAAGACGCGCCTTGGGATAACGTTAAGACGGTGGGAAACCATGCCTGTTTTCATGGGCCCTCTGTAGGGAGATTCTTCGAAACCGTCATTAACGGCGGTGGGCCATACTCCCGGCTCACAGATTTTCTCTTCAGCAAGATGAAGAAATGCTGAATTCGCCCGGTATGGGACACCGGTCATTTACCTCGTGGAAAGCCTATCGCCAGATAACCGACGAGGCCCGCGGGCTGCCGCTCCGCGATTAACAAAGTCGCCAGCTTATTTAGCGAGGATGCGGCCATACAAGGGGTATTGCCGTGTTCAATGTTACGACAGGACTGGCCATTTGGTGCTCCGAGGCTATGACGCTCGCGCTGGTCGCGTTCATTGCCTGGCGCCATAATGTCCGAGATAAGACTTATTTTTATTGGGGCTGGGGCTTTGCGCTCAGCGGCATCGGATTTGCATTGGTCGCGTTGCGCGGCCACGTTCCAAGCTACCTGTCGGTCGAGGTGGGCAATACGATCGCGCTGGTGGGCCAGAGCGCCTGGGTAGCTGGATATCTTGCGCTTGATCGACGCAAGATCGAGTGGTGGGTGCTTTTGCCGCCGGTCGTCTGGCTGGCCGGCGTGTTCCTGCCCTGGGTCCACGACGACTATCCGAACCGGGTCGCCCTCTACAATCTAGCCTCGGCAACGGGCGCGACGGCGCTGACCATGGCGGTCAGCTCGCCCGGCCTCAACCGGGAATCGGCGCGCGCCAAGCTCGCGGTCATGTTCATTCTGCAGGCCTGCGTCTGTTTTATCGCCGCCGGCGCGGTTGCGGTGCTCTCGCCTGGCGATATGGAAGCGGCCAATATCGCGGGCCTCGCCGCCATGGGTACGGCACTGATGCTGACGCTCGCCTGCGCGCTGACGGTTCGTCTCATCATGGAGCGCTCGGAGCAGAAATTGCGTATTCTCAGCCTGACCGACACGCTGACGGGCGTCCTCAATCGCCGCGGCCTGTTTGCGCAGTTCACGCGCATCCAGACGAAGGCCTTCGACGAGAACCGCCAGGTCGCCGTTCTTCTGTTCGATCTCGACAACTTCAAGCGCATCAACGATCGCTTCGGCCACCAAGGCGGCGATGCCGTGCTGACGGTTTTTGCCCGCATGGCGCAGCAGTTTACGCCTGCAGGCGTGTTCGGCCGCATGGGCGGCGAGGAATTCGGCGCATTCGCAAGCGTCGCCGACCAGACCGAGGCCGAGGCGCTCGCAGAGACGATCCGCACCGAGTTCTGCCGCGTTCCCGTCAGCACCGGCGATGCCATCATTCCGGCCACCGTCAGCATCGGTGTCGCCCTTGCCTCGCCCATCGAGGCCAATATGGACAAGCTGGTATCGGCAGCCGACCGCGCGCTTTATGCCGCCAAGGCCGCAGGCCGCAACTGCACCGTCACCTTCGGTGAGGCCGAGGCGGCAGCACCCCCGCCACCGGAAGAAAAGCCGGATCACACCACGGGCGAGCTCGTGCCGACACTCGACGACCAGATACATGCGCTGCGTCGCGTAGGTTCACTTGGACGCTGACAATAGGTGTGCTCTCTTCCCGAGGTTGGGCAAATCCGCTAAGCCTCGGGCATGATCACATTGCCTTACATGTCCATTGACCCCGCCGCGCGCCGCGTTTCCATCGATGCACGCAGCCCCTTGTTCTACAGCAATCCCAATGCCGCATACGCGGCATTGCATACCCACTGTCCCACATTTTACTGGGAAGAGCAGAAGCAGTGGTTCTTCACCTCATATGACCATGTGAACGCGCTTTTGCGCGACCGCCGCTTCGGCCGGCAGATCCTGCATATCGCCAGCCGCGAGGAGCTGGGGCTTCCCGAGCCCGACCAGCACGTCGTCAATTTCGATCTCGCCGAACGCTACTCCCTGCTCGAGCTCGAGCCGCCGGAACACACGCGCCTGCGCACGCTCGTCAACCGCGCTTTCGTTTCGCGCCACGTCGAGAAGATGAAGCCGGAGCTCGAGGAGCTCGCCAACCGGCTGATCGACCAGTTCGAGCACAAGGGCGAGGTCGAGCTGCTCTCGGCCTTCGCCGACATCATCCCCGTCACGATGATCGCGCGGATGATCGGCATCCCCGAGGAGATGGGGCCGCAGCTCCTCAAGTGGTCGCACGCCTATATCCGCATGTACCTTTTCGGCCGCACCCGCGCCGACGAAGATGGCGCTGAAAAGGCCGCGAAGGAATTCGCGGACTACGTGAAGACCGTGATCGCCGAGCGCCGCGCCAATCCGCGCGACGATCTTTTGACGCACATGATCCACACCGAACACAAGGGCCAGTATCTGACCGAGGACGAGCTCGTCTCGACGACGATCGTGCTCCTCAATGCCGGGCATGAGGCAACGGTGCATCAGATCGGCAACTCGGTGCGGATGATCCTCGACAGCGGCTTTGCGCCTTCAGAACTGTTCAAGGACGAGGAAACGACGGAGCGGACCGTAGAGGAATCGCTGCGCATCTGCGCGCCGGTTCACATCTTCCAGCGTTGGGCTCTCGAGCCTGCCGAGATCGACGGCATATTGTTCAAGCGCGGCGACAAGGTGAGCCTGATCCTGGCCGCGGCCAATCTCGACCCGCTGAAATTCACCGATCCGCTGACCTTCAAGCCGGATCGCCGCGAAGCCGCCAACCTCTCCTTCGGCGCCGGCATTCACTTCTGCATCGGCGCGCCGCTGGCGCGGCTGGAGCTCAACGTGGTGCTGCCGATCCTGTTCGAGCGCCTGCCCGGCCTGAAGTTGACCAAGACGCCCGAGGTCAAGGACGTCTACCATTTCCATGGTCTCGACCGGCTCGATCTCAGCTGGCCCTCTCGGTGACAAACGACCAAACAAAACGACCGCGCTCCCTTTCGGGAGCGCGGCCATCCGCCTTGGGAGGCACAGCTGCCGGGCGGCGGCAGGCTGTTCTCTGACTACTTGGCCTATTCGGCTGCCTGCAGCGTCGGAACCGGCTGATCGAGCTCTTCCGGCAGCTGGCCGGCCATGGCGGCGGCGAACTTTTCCTGGTCGAGTTCATTTTCCCAGCGGGCGACCACGACGGTGGCGACAGCGTTGCCGACCAGGTTGGTCAGAGCGCGGCATTCCGACATGAAGCGGTCGATGCCGAGGATCAGCGCCATGCCGGCGACCGGGACCGAGGGAACGACCGACAGGGTTGCGGCCAGCGTGATGAAACCGGCGCCGGTGATGCCAGCAGCACCCTTGGACGACAGCATCGCAACAAGAAGCAGCAGAATCTGGTCGGTAAGCGACAGATCGATGCCGGTTGCCTGGGCGATGAAGAGTGCGGCCAGCGTCATGTAGATGTTGGTACCGTCGAGATTGAACGAATAGCCGGTCGGAATGACTAGGCCGACAACCGAGCGCTTGCAGCCGGCGCGTTCCATCTTCTGCATCAGACCCGGCAGAGCCGCTTCCGACGAGGAGGTGCCGAGGACGAGCAGCAGCTCTTCCTTGATGTAGCGGATCAGCGACAGGATCGAGAAGCCGTTATACTTCGCAACCGCACCCAGCACGACCAGCACGAAGAGAAGCGCCGTGATGTAGAAGGTGAGGATGAGGTAGGCAAGATTGGCGACCGAGCCAATGCCGTATTTACCGATGGTGAACGCCATGGCGCCGAATGCACCGATTGGGGCAGCCTTCATCAGGATGGCGACGAGGCGGAAAACAGGGGCGGTGAGCGCGGTCAGGAAATCCGTGACCGGCTTGCCCTTCTCGCCGACCATGCCGAGCGCGATGCCGAACAGCACAGAGAAGAACAGAACCTGCAGGATATCGCCCTGGGCGAACGCACCGACGATGGTTTCCGGGATGATGTTCATCAGGAAGCCGGTGATCGTCGTTTCATGCGCCTTGGTGGCGTAGGTCGAGACCGCCTTGCCATCGAGCGTCGCCGGATCGATGTTCATGCCGGCGCCCGGATGCAGCAGGTTGCCGACGATGAGGCCGACAATGAGCGCCAGCGTCGAGAAGACGATGAAATAGAGCATCGCCTTGCCGGCGACGCGGCCGACCTTCTTCAGGTCGGACATGCCGGCAATGCCGGTTGCGACAGTGAGGAAGATGACCGGTGCGATGATCATCTTGACGAGGCGGATAAAGGCATCGCCGAGCGGCTTCAGGCTGGCGCCGAAATCAGGCCAGAAATGACCGATCAGCATGCCGGCGATGATGGCGACGACGACCTGGAAATAGAGATGCCGGTAGAACGGCATTTTTGTCCGCGGCTCGGCGGCTGGAATTGCAACACCCATAGTGTCCTCCATAAAGCCCCCCAACCTGACCGGCCTCCCGGGGCAACTGCGTTTCAATCAACAGCCTTCCGGCTATTCGCAGCTACTTTGCAATGGCCGTGCCAGTTTCCGCGCGCCGCAATATCGCCATGATTCAAAAGGCTTTTCTTCCGGGCCGAAACGTAGCCGTAGCGCCATTGCGCGAATTGTCGCACAATTTCATTTGACGAATGTGCGGAAATCCGCACATTAAACGTCATGCCAGATACGCCGATTATTCCGGGATTTGAGACCATCGACGACGTCGATCGCAGGACGCGACGCGGCTGGATCCTGTTCGTCACCCTCTCCGCCGCCTTGCTTGTCGCCGCGCTGATCGGTGCGGCACTTTACGGGCGTAGTTCGTCGATCAACGCGCTCGCGACCCAGAGCCAGACCGATGCCAGCCTGAAGGTGGCGCTACTGACGGCCGTGCTGGAGCGTCCCCGCGCGCTGCCATTGCTGCTCGCCGAGGACCAGCAGGTCTTAAATGCTCTCTCCTCCACCAGCGTCACCGATATCGACATATTGAACCGCAAGCTGGAGCGGCTGGTGACGGGCACGCAGGCAGCGGTCCTTTATGTGATCGGCACCGACGGTCTCGCCATCGCGTCCAGCAACTGGCGCGAGCCGATCAGCTTCGTCGGCAACGACTATACGTTCCGCGACTATTTCAAGCGGGCGATGCAGCAGGGAACGGCGGAGCATTTCGCGCTCGGCAGCGTCAGCAAGCGCCCGGGGCTCTACATCTCGCGCCGGGTCGGCAGCGCCGACGCACCGCTCGGGGTCGTGGTGGTGAAGCTCGAATTCGACCAGCTCGAGACCGACTGGCGCGATACGCGCCGGCCGGTCTACGTGACCGACGAGCACGGCGTCGTGCTGATCACCAGCATCCCATCCTGGCGCTTCATGACGGCGGTGCCGGTGCCGCAGCAGGAGCTCTCAGCCATCCGCGAGAGCCTGCAATTCGGCGATGCGCCGCTGACGCCGCTGCCGATCGTCAGGCCCGATATCATCGACCCCAGGACATCACTGGTTTCCGCGATCCTTCCCGGCAGCAGTGCCGCGGAATATCTGCGCCTCTATGCCGCCGTGCCGACAACGCCCTGGCGACTGGAATATCTGGTGCCGACGGAGGCCGCCGTCGCCTCCTCTGTGCGGGAGATGCGTTTGCTGTCGCTCGCTGTGCTGGTGCCCATCCTCGCGGTCGCGGCATTCCTGCTCCGGCGCAGGCAAAGTGCGGCGATGCGCATCGCGGTCGAACTCTCGATGCGCGAGGAGCTCGAGCGGCGGGTCGTCGCCCGCACTGAGGATCTGAGCCGCGCGCGCGACCGTCTGCAGGAAGAGATCGCCGACCACAGGAACACCGAATCCCGGCTGCAGGTCGTGCAGCAGGAGCTGGTCCAGGCAAACCGGCTTGCCATTCTCGGCCAGGTCGCGGCTGGCGTCGCGCATGAGATCAACCAGCCGGTCGCGACCATCCGCGCCTATGCTGATAATGCGCGCGTCTTCCTCGATCGCGAACAGGCCGAGCCCGTGAAGGAGAACCTCGGCGCCATCGCTGATCTCACCGAGCGGATCGGTTCGATCACCGAGGAGCTGAAGGCCTTCGCGCGCAAGGGGCGGACGGCGCCGGAGCCGGTGGAGCTGCGGGATGTGATCGAGGGCGCCGTGGTGCTGCTCAAAAGCCGCTTTGCCGGACAATTGCAGGCGCTCAGCATCAAGCTGCCGCCAGCAGGATTGCAGGTTCTCGGCAATCGCGTGCGGCTTGAGCAGATCCTGATCAACCTGTTTCAAAACGCGCTGGAAGCGCTGGAGGGGCGTAGCGACGCGCGGGTGGAGATCTCGGCGGTCGCAACGGATGACGACGTCGAAGTGATCGTCGCCGACAACGGCCCTGGAATACCCGCCGCCATCCTCGCCTCGCTGTTTACGCCCTTCAACACCTCCAAGGAAAAGGGTCTCGGCCTTGGTCTGGTGATCTCGAAGGATATCGTCGCCGATTACGGCGGACGCATCGAGGTCTCCAGCAGCGACCAGGGAACAAGCTTCATCGTGCATCTCGTGAGAGCAAAGCCATGACAGACGCCGCATCCATCTTCCTCGTCGACGACGACAAGGACCTTCTGCGCGCCACCAAGCAGACGCTGGAACTGGCGGGCTTTTCCGTTTCCGCCTTTTCGTCGGCGGTCGATGCGCTGGCGGCGCTGACGCCGGATTTTCCGGGGATTATCGTCTCCGATATCCGCATGCCGCAAATGGACGGCCTGCAACTGTTCGACCGCGTTAAGCGGCAGGACGAGGATCTTCCCGTCATCCTGGTCACCGGGCATGGCGATATTCCGATGGCGGTGAAGGCGATCCAGCAGGGCGTGTATGATTTCATCAGCAAGCCCTTCCCCGCCGACCGGCTGGTGCAGAGCGTGCGCCGGGCGGTGGAGAAGCGGCGTCTGGTGCTGGAAAACCGAGCACTGCGCAAGGCAAGCGAGCAGGTGCGCGACGACCTGCCGCTGATCGGCCAGACGCCGGCAATGGAGCGGCTGCGCCATACGCTCAGGCAGATCGCCGATACCGATGTCGACGTGCTGGTGACAGGCGAGACCGGCAGCGGCAAGGAAGTCGTGGCCAGCCTGCTGCACCAATGGGGGCGGCGCAAGGCCGGGAATTTCGTGGCGCTCAACTGCGGCGCACTGCCGGAGACCGTGATCGAGAGCGAGCTGTTCGGCCACGAGCCCGGCGCCTTTACCGGCGCACAGAAGAAGCGTGTCGGGCGTATCGAACATGCCAGCGGCGGCACGCTGTTCCTCGACGAGATCGAGAGCATGGCGCCGTCGACGCAGGTGCAGATGCTGCGCGTGCTTGAAATGCGAGAGGTGACGCCGCTCGGGACCAACGAGGTGCGGCCGGTCGACCTGCGTGTGGTCGCGGCCGCCAAGGTCGATCTCGGCGATCCCCGGCAGCGCGGTGATTTTCGCGAGGATCTTTATTACCGACTGAACGTGGTGACGATCTCGATCCCGCCGCTCAGGGAACGTCGCGACGACATTCCGCTGCTCTTCGGCTATTTCGCCGAGCGGGCGGCGACGCGCTTCAAGCGCGACATGCCGGTTGCGTCTTCCGCCATCCACCGGCATCTGCAGGACCACGACTGGCCCGGCAACGTGCGTGAACTCTCGCATTTCGCCGAACGCTTCGTGCTTGGGGTCGAGCAGTTCGGCGGCAGCGTGTCAGAGCCGAAGCCCGCCGATCTCGGCGAGGGCCTGCCCCTGCCCGATCGGCTGGACCGCTACGAGGCGAGCATCATCCGCGACGTGCTCGACGCTAATGACGGCGATGTGCGCAGGACGATCGCGGAACTCGGCATTCCGCGAAAGACCTTCTACGACAAGCTGCAGCGTCACGGCATCGTGCGCGCCGACTTCGCGCCGAGCGACGAGCGAAGCTAGCCCGCGCTTGCCACACCATAGCGGGCGGCGGGCTTGTTGTGCGAGAGGTTGGGACCGAGCGCAAATCGTGCTGCCGTTGCGGCATCGAGATCGGCGCTATCGGGCAAGGACGGGATGGTGACCAGCTCGCCCTGATCGAAGCCCGCAAGGGCCGCGTCCACCATGTCGTTCACGTCCATGACCATCGAGGGCGGCATCTGGTCGAAGGAGCGGCCGACGCGCTCGAAGATTTCCGTGCGGGTCAGGCCGGGCATGACCGCCTGAACCTTGACGCCCTTCTCCGCGACTTCCGAATGGATGGCCTGGGTTAGATTGAGGACGAAAGCCTTGGTGGCGCTATAGGTGCCGTTGAAACGCTCCGGAATATAGGCAACCACCGATGCGATGTTGATAATCGCGCCCCTGCCCCGCTCGGCGAAGGCCTGCGCGGCGGCGACGGCCAGCCGGTTGGCGGCAACCACGTTCAGCTCGATCATCGTCTCAAGATAATCGATGTCATCCTCCACCAGAGTACCCTTGGGGCCGATGCCGGCATTGTTGACGAGCAGGCTGATATCCGCGTCCTCGCGCAGGCGCTCCTCGACGATCCTGACGTCGGCGCGATCGGTAAGGTCGGCCGGAAGGACGCTGACCTTCACGCCCGTCTCACCAGTCAACCGGTCGCCCAGCGCTTGCAGGCGCGCGGCATCGCGGGCGACGAGAACAAGATCGTAGCCGCGCTTGGCAAGGCGATCGGCATAAGTAGCACCGATGCCGGACGAGGCGCCGGTGACGAGTGCGGTTCCGAGAGAAGCGGTGGACATTGCGGCATTCCTTCCTTGTTTGAACTCACCCTGCTCGATCTCACGGGGCGCGTTGAAATTTACTGGTATATGCCACTATATTTAGGCGACGGATCGGCGTGCGCAAGAGGCGCTGAAAAAGATGTGTCGTTTAGCGGTTGACGGATCGCCACCAATCGGAAGACATCACCGATGGAGAACATGCGATGGCAGAGAGCAACGCCCCTGACGGGGCATGGAATTATTGCAGCAACAGCGCGCTCAAGCGCGCATCACGGCAATTGGGCCAGCTTTATGAAGACGTGCTGGCGCCGAGCGGCTTGAAGATCACGCAATACACGCTGCTGACGCAGATCAAGCTCGGCAAAGAGACGCCGCTGAAGCTGCTTGCCGAGGCGATGGTGATGGATCTCTCGGCGCTCGGCCACACGCTGAAGCCGCTGCAGCGCGATGGTCTCGTGGAACTGGTTGCCGACGAGCATGACCGCCGCGTCAAGCGCGTGCGGCTGACCGAGAAGGGCAATCAATTGTGGAGCGATACGAACGGCCTGTGGCGCGAGGCACAGGCACGTTTCGATGCGGCTTTCGGAAAGGACGCCTCCGAAAGCCTGCGGCGGACCATGGATCTCATCGCATCGCCCGGCTTTGCCGCGGCCTTTTCCGGCGCCCGAGAGGATCAGGACTGAAGGGCGCAGCAAGGATGTCCCTGTGCGGGGACAGCGCCATCAGAGCCTGATGACGTAGTCCTTGCGAGTCGTTTCAATGACTTCCCACGTTCCCTTGAAGCCAGGTCTCAGGATCATCCGGTCGCCGGCGCGCAGGTGAACGGGCTCACCCTCGTCTTCGGTGACGACCGAGTGGCCTGACAGTACGTTGAAATACTCCCACTCGTCATAGACGATGCGCCACTTGCCAGGCGTCGCCTCCCAGATGCCCGCATAGAGACCACCATCGGCCTCCTCTAGGTTCCATGTCCGGAACTGCGGATCGCCAGAGATCAACCGATCCTCCGCCGGGGCGCCGACCTCAGGTTCGACGCCCGCGATATCGAGCTTGAGCTGCTTTGACATTCCGCCTCACACCTTCGCCAGCGACTGCTCGAGATCGGCGATGATGTCCTTGACGTCCTCGATACCGATCGAGAGGCGAACGACATCCGGGCCGGCGCCGGCGGCGGTCTTCTGCTCGTCGGTCAGCTGGCGGTGGGTCGTCGAGGCCGGGTGGATGACCAGCGAGCGGGTGTCGCCGATATTCGCGAGGTGAGAGAAGAGCTGCAGGCCTTCGACCAGCGACTTGCCGGCCTCGTAGCCGCCCTTGACGCCGAAGGTGAAGACGGAGCCCGCCCCCTTTGGCGAATAGCGCTGCTGCAGCGCGTGGTTCGGATCGTCCTCAAGGCCGGCGTAGTTGACCCAGGCGATCTTGCTGTGCGCCTTCAGCCACTTGGCCACCGTCGCGGCATTTTCGCTATGGCGCTGCATGCGAAGCGGCAGCGTCTCGATGCCGGTCAGGATCAGGAACGCATTGAAGGGTGAGATGGCCGGGCCGAGGTCGCGCAGGCCGAGCACGCGGCAGGCGATGGCGAAGGCGAAGTTGCCGAAGGTCGAATGCAGGACCACGCCGTTATATTCCGGCCGCGGGCTTGAGAGCATCGGGTAGTTGCCCGACTTCGACCAGTCGAAGGTGCCGCCATCGACGATGATGCCGCCCATGGAATTGCCGTGGCCGCCGAGGAACTTGGTCAGCGAATGCACGACGATATCGGCGCCGTGTTCGATCGGGCGGATGAGATAAGGGCTCGCCATGGTGTTGTCGACGATCAGCGGCAGGCCGTGCTTATGGGCGACATCGGCGATCGCGGCGATATCGACGAAGGTGCCGCCGGGATTGGCGAGGCTTTCGATGAAGATCGCCCGGGTGTTCTCGTCGATCTGGCTTTCGAAGCTCGCCGGATCGGCCGAATCACCCCAGCGCACCTGCCAGCCGAAATTATCGAAGGCATGGCCGAACTGGTTGATGGAGCCGCCATAGAGCCGCTTGGCTGCAACGAAGTTTTCGCCTGGGCGCAGCAGCGTGTGGAAGACGATCACCTGCGCGGCATGGCCGGAGGCGACGGCGAGCGCTGCCGTGCCGCCCTCAAGGGCTGCGACACGCTCCTCGAGCACAGCCTGGGTGGGGTTCATGATGCGGGTGTAGATATTGCCGAATTCCTGCAGGCCGAAGAGTGCCGCGGCATGATCGGCATCGTTGAAGACGTAAGCCGTCGTCTGGTAGATCGGCGTGGCGCGGGCGCCGGTCGCCGGATCGGGCTTTGCGCCCGCATGCACGGCCAACGTATTGAAACCCGGATCATTCGCGGTCATGAAGTCCTCCCGTTCTGATTTGACTTTGCTGCTTTAACTTCGCTGGGCGGAGCATAGCGGACGATCGGCAAAAGTTAATCGCCATCCGTTTCAACCGAGACGCGTTTGGCGAAAAATTTGCCCTTCTCAGCCGATGAGGCGTGGGTACTCGATTGCCGGGCAGCGGTCCATGACAACCTTGATGCCGGCCGCCTCGGCCTTGGCGGCAGCGGCATCGTCGCGCACGCCGAGCTGCGCCCAGATCACCTTGGGTCGCGGGTTCATCGCCAGCGCCTCGTCCACCACCTCCGCCAGATAGTTGGAGGCCCGGAAGACATCGATCATGTCGACCGGCACGGGCACGTCAGCGAGGTGGCCGAAGACCTCCTGCCCCTGGATGCGCTTGCCGACCTGGCCGGGATTGACGGGCACGACCTCATAGCCGCGCGACAGAAGATAGCCCATGACGCCATTGCTCGGCCTTGCGGGATTGGGCGACGCGCCGGTTAGCGCTATCGTCTTTACCGACCGGAGGATATCGAGGATGTACTCGTCGCTATAGTGATCGTGATCGTGATCGTGATCCATCTTTCCTTGTCTCCAACTCAATGACAGCGCTAGAGCGCTTCCTATATATAATAGGTACGCCGGATGCCGAAGGAGGAGATCGCCGTGAGAAAAGTGCTTGTGTTTACCGTCGCGCTGCTCGCCGCCACGCCGGCGCTCGCGATATCGCGCTACAATTCGCAGACGATCAGCTGCGACCGGGCACGCGCCGCCATACATAACGAGGGAGCGGTCATCTTGCGCTACCCCTCCACCCGCGTTCGCGGCATGACGCTCTACGACAGATATGTGCGCAACAGCCGGATGTGCGACGCCAACGAATATGCCGAATGGACCACTGTTCCGACCAAGGACAACCCGAAATGCCGGGTTCTGAACTGTCAGAATATCGACAACCTGGACGGGATGCTGTTCATTCCTGACTATTCGCTCTGAGAGCCGAAATTTCGGTTGAGCGGCTGCCCATCAGACGGGCATAAAACCCACCAATTTTGACAGGCCGATCTCGCCCTCGCGTGGCTTTTTGTGATCTATTTGCATCACCCATCCGGGTTAATGCACGCACCACGACCAATGTTCACTGTATATCCCGTTTATGTCCCCATCTGTTCATGGCCATTTTAGAAACACCTCATAGTTGAATGAGGAAAAAATGTTTGAAACTTCTGGCGTACGTATCGCAACGGCTGCTTGGTGATATGATCGTCCGAAGGTTGCATAATCGATTAAGCAGAGATGGCACTGCATAGCTTCATCTCAATGGCCGCTGTTGCATTTTCCTGATGACGGCGTAACAAGCTTTGTCCCGTCTTTTCGCCACACCATCAGGTAGTTCTTTTGTCCCTCACCGTCATCCTGCTGGTCCTGTTCGGCGCGCTTCTTCACGCGACCTGGAACGCCTTGATTAAGGCCGGGACGGACAAGGCGCTCGATGCCAGCCTGATCTCGGCGGGTGGAGCGATCGCGGCCCTGCCGTTCCTCCCATTCCTGCCCTTTCCCGCTATCGAGGCCCTGCCCTATATCGGCGCCTCGGCGATTTTGCAGTTCGCCTATTTCCAGCTGGTCGCGGGCGCCTATCGAGCCGGCGATATCGGTCTCGTCTATCCGCTGATGCGCGGCTGCGCGCCGCTCTTGGTCGCGGCAACGAGCGGCTTTGTTCTCGGCGAGAGCCTGTCCGGCGGCGCGCTGATCGGCACGATCACGATCTGCGCCGGCATCCTGACGCTCGCCTTCGAGGCCAAGCGCGGCAGCGGTCACGCCATTCGTCTGGCGCTTGCCAATGCGGTGGTCATCGCCACCTACACCTATGTCGACGGCATCGGGGCGCGAATATCCGGCAATGCGATCTCCTATACGCTGTGGATGTCGCTGTTGCCGCCGGTGCTGCTGCTCAGCTGGGCAATTTCACGGCGCGGCGCCTATGCGGTTGCCATGCATGTGAAGGTGAACTGGTGGCGCGGATTGATCGGCGGCACCGGATCGATCGCATCCTATGGGCTGGCGCTCTGGGCCATGACCAAGGCGCCTGTCGCCACCGTCGCCGCGCTGCGCGAGACCTCGATCCTCTTCGCGCTCATCATCTCAGTCGTATTCCTGAAGGAGAAAGCCAGCCCCTGGCGCTATCTCGCCGGCGCGATCATCGCGCTCGGCGGGCTATTGCTGAAGCTGGCGTAGTAGGTTCCGAGCTCCGCCGTGTTCAGTCCCGCGTCCAGTCCGGCATCCGGTTTTCCAGGAATGCCCCGATCCCCTCTTCCGCATCCTCGGTCATCATGCTGTCCACCATGACTTCGGCGGCATAGCCATAGGCTTCCTCGATCGGCACTTCGACCTGGCGATAGAAGGCTTCCTTGCCGATCTGGAGCGCCATGGGCGATTTGCTTGCAATCACCGACGCGTATTTGGTGACGACCTGCTGCAGATATTGTTTCGGCACGATGCGGTTGACGAGACCGAAGTCCTTGGCAGTCGAGGCGTCGATCGTTTCGCCGGTCAGCAGCATCTCCATCGCCTGCTTGCGATGGGCGGAGCGCGTCAGCGCCACCATTGGCGTCGCGCAGAAGAGGCCGATATTGACGCCCGGCGTGCAGAAGGTCGCCGTATCGGTGCAGATCGCGAGATCGCAGGACGCGACGAGCTGGCATCCGGCGGCGGTCGCAAGTCCGTCGATCTCGGCGATGACCGGCTTCGGCAGCTTGGTGATCTCCAGCATCAGATCGGCCGCCAGCGCGAAGGTCTCCTCGAAGAATGCTTCGCCGTCATCCGCGTCGGCGCGATGCTCGGTCAACTCCTTGAGATCATGGCCGGCCGAGAAGACATCGCCGGTCGATGCGATGATCACAATGCGCACGTCGTCGTCCTCGGCAGCATTCTGCAACTCGCCCATCAACGTCTCCATCATGGCGAGCGACAGATGATTGGCGGGAGGATTGTTCAGGGTCAGCCGCAGCACGCCATCGGAAAGCTGGCGCCGCACGAGCGAACCGCTGGCTTTGCTGGCATCGGTGCGGAACGATAGAACTTCGGCCATGATGAAACTCCCTGCATGTCGATTTCGTGCTATCAGTCCTGCCATAAAAGGCCAGCCTTTTCGAGGAGAAGCGATCCCGTTGGAGCCAAAGCGCTGACATCGAAGCGTTGAAAATTGAGGTATCAAAGTACCACACACATAACGCATTGATTTCATTGACTTGTTTTTACGGCTGCAGCCCGCAGCAATATTGACGCTATCGGCCTCAACCTCTATACACACCGCCAGAACGCAGCCCTTTCCGGCTGCTTTCTTTTTGGTGCGCCCCAGGGCTCCCAAATCAAGCAACAAGAAACGCCCTTTCGCCTTCGGGCCAAGGGATCAAAAGAGAGTAACTACTATGGCAACCTTCTCCCAGAAGCCTGCAGAGGTAGAGAAGAAGTGGGTCATCATCGACGCCGAAGGGCTTGTCGTTGGTCGTCTCGCTTCTGTTATCGCCATGCGTCTGCGCGGCAAGCACAAGGCTACCTTCACTCCTCACGTTGACGACGGCGACAATGTCATCGTCATCAATGCCGACAAGGTCGTATTCACCGGCAAGAAGTATTCCGACAAGGTTTACTACTGGCACACGGGTTTCGCCGGCGGCATCAAGGAGCGTACCGCTCGCCAGATCATGGAAGGCCGCTTCCCGGAGCGCGTTCTTGAAAAGGCAGTCGAGCGCATGGTTCCGCGTGGCCCGCTCGGTCGTCGCCAGATGAAGAACCTGCGCGTTTACGCTGGTTCCAACCATCCTCATGAAGCTCAGCAGCCTGTCGCTCTCGACGTCGCCTCGCTGAACAAGAAGAACGTAAGGAGCGCCTAAGAATGGCTGACCTCTCCTCCCTGAAGGATCTCGGCACGGCTACCGAAGCTTCGGCTCCGGCACACGTCCGTAAGGTCGATTCGCTTGGCCGCTCCTACGCGACCGGCAAGCGCAAGAACGCTGTTGCTCGTGTATGGGTCAAGCCGGGCTCCGGCAAGATCGTCATCAACGGCAAGGAATTCACGGAATACTTCGCACGTCCGGTTCTGCAGATGATTCTGCGTCAGCCGATCGTCGCTGCTGCCCGTGACGGCCAGTTCGACATCATCGCAACGGTTGCAGGCGGCGGTCTTTCCGGCCAGGCCGGTGCCGTTCGTCACGGCGTCTCCAAGGCTCTCACCTACTTCGAACCGGGCCTGCGCTCGGTCCTGAAGAAGGGTGGCTTCCTGACCCGCGACAGCCGCGTCGTCGAGCGTAAGAAGTACGGTAAGGCCAAGGCCCGCCGTTCGTTCCAGTTCTCCAAGCGTTAATCGCTTCGGATTTCGGAATGTGGAAAGGTCGGGTGCAAACCCGGCCTTTTTTTCGTTTTGGCATGCGCTTTGACAATCCGGTGCCGTGAATTATGATTCATGCATGATGGACATCGCCTCAGGCGAAAGAGATCTGAACATGCCTCTCGATATTTCCGTTGTTTCCAACAAACACCCGATGTCGGATCAGAAGCCCTCGCCCTTCGCCAAAACGCCACAGCCACCCTACTACGTGGTGACCTTCTCCTCGCAGCGGACCGAAGGGCAAAACGAAGCCTATTGGGAAACGGGTGACGCCATGGTGGAACTCGCGAAGCAGCAACCAGGCTATCTGGGTTTCGAAAGCGTGCGCGCTGCAAACGGCTTCGGCATTACCAATTCCTATTGGAAGGACGAAGCAAGCATCCTCACCTGGAAGGCGCAGATGGACCACATGGAAGCGCAGCGACGTGGCCGCGTTGACTGGTATTCACACTATGAAATTCGCGTCGGCCTGGTGCAGCGCGCCTATGGTTTTAGCGCAATCGAGCCTGATGGAGAAAAAGACCTTGGCGAATAAGACAATCGATCACGCTTTCACGGCAACGAGCCTTACCTCGGCGGCAACGGACCCGACGTTCGCCGGTGCCCTGTCCTTCATGCGCCGGCGCTTCACCAAGGATCTGACCGGCGCCGATGTGGTCGTATGGGGTGTCCCTTTCGATGCCGCGACCTCCAACCGGCCGGGTACGCGCTTCGGGCCGCAGGCGATCCGGCGGGCTTCGGCGATTTTCGACAACGATCCGCAATATCCCTTCAATCGCGATCTCTTCGCCGAGATGGCCGTGATCGACTATGGCGATTGCCTGCTGGATTACGGCAACCACCAGGAGACGCCAGCGGCGATCGAGCGACAAGCGAAGACGATCGTCGATGCCGGCGCCTTCATGCTGACGCTGGGCGGCGACCATTACGTGACCTGGCCGATCCTCAAGGCGCATGCGGCCAAGCATGGCCCGCTGGCGCTGGTGCAGTTCGACGCGCACCAGGATACATGGTTCGACGATAGCAAGCGGATCGACCATGGCTCCTTCGTAGCGCGCGCGGTCCGCGATGGGATCATCGATCCCGATCGGTCGATCCAGATCGGCATCCGCACGCATGCGCCCGACGATTTCGGCATCAACATTCTCTACGGCCATCAGGTCGAGGAGATGAGTGCTGCCGAGATCGCCTCGACGATCATCTCGCACACCAAGGGTGCGCCCAGCTATCTGACCTTCGATATCGACTGCCTGGATCCGGCCTTTGCGCCCGGCACCGGCACGCCGGTTTCTGGTGGCCCGTCCAGTGCCAAGATCCTCTCGGTGCTGCAGCGCTTGCATCAGCTCGATATCCGCGGCGCCGACGTCGTCGAGGTGTCTCCCGCCTACGACCATGCCGACATCACCGCCATTGCGGGGGCGACGGTCGCGATGTATATGCTGGGGCTGCATGCCGAACGACGCGCGACAGCGTCACACGGCTGACTCATCCATCTTCCAAAATGATTCCGGACTTCTTTCTAACCTATTGAAAGTGTGAGCAAGACAATGGCACCGAAGATCTTCATCGATGGCGAACACGGCACGACGGGCCTGCAGATCCGCACGCGCATGGCCGGCCGCCGCGATGTCGAGCTTCTGTCCATTCCGGAAGCGGAGCGCCGCGTTGCCGCGATCCGCGAGGATATGCTCAACAGCGCCGATATCGCCATCCTCTGCCTGCCCGACGATGCGTCGAAGGAAGCCGTGCAGATGGTCTCGGCCAACAACAATGTCCGCGTCATCGACACCTCGACCGCCTACCGTGTCGATCCCTCGTGGGCCTATGGGTTCGCAGAGATGGACAAGGAACAGGCCGGCAAGATCAGTTCGGCACGCTTCGTCGCCAATCCCGGTTGCTATCCGACGGGTGCCATCGGCCTGATGCGGCCGCTGCGGGCCGCCGGCATTCTATCGGACGGCTATCCCGTCACCGTCAACGCTGTCTCCGGCTATACCGGCGGCGGCAAGCAGATGATCGCGCAGATGGAAGACCAGAGCCGTGACGACGCGATCAGCGCGCCGCACTTCCTCTATGGTCTGACGCTAGCGCACAAGCATGTGCCTGAGATGAAGATCCACGGCCTGCTCGACCGCGCCCCGATCTTCGCGCCGTCAGTCGGCAAGTTCGCGCAGGGCATGATCGTGCAGGTTCCGCTGCATCTCGACATGCTGGCCGCAGGCACGACGCTGGAGAGCATTCACGCGGCGCTGACCGCGCATTATGCCGGCCAGGATATCGTCACGGTCGTGCCGCTCGCAGACAGCAGCAAGATGGCGCGCGTCGATGCCGTCGAGCTCGCCGGCAAGGACACGATGAAGCTCTTCGTCTTCGGCACGCCGGGTGGTTCGCAGGTCAATCTCGTCGCCCTGCTCGACAATCTCGGCAAGGGCGCCTCGGGCGCCGCCGTGCAGAACATGGACCTGATGCTGGCCTCCTGAGCGAGGCCGAGGTTCCATGTCATTTTCCGGTAGCATGGCCGATATCGGTGCGTGGCTTTCCGCCGCGCTGCCGGATCATGGGCTTTATACGCTGATCGCCATCGCCTGCATCGCCGGGCTCGCCCGCGGCTTTTCCGGCTTCGGGGCGGCGCTGATCTTCATTCCGCTCGGCGGCGCCATCATCGGGCCGAAGCTGATCTCGCCGGTGCTATTGGTCATCGACGGCTTGGCGACGCTGGGCATGATCCCGCCCGCGTGGAAGCGGGCGAACCGGCGCGAGGTCTTCACCATGGCTGCCGGTGCGATGCTCGGCGTGCCCGCCGGGACCGCCGTGCTGACGCTGATGGACCCGCTGCTCTTACGCTGGTCGATCACCGTCGTCGCGCTACTGCTGCTTGCGCTATTGGTCTCGGGCTGGCGCTATCATGGGGAGCCGCATTCCTATTTGAGCTCAGCGGTCGGGCTGGCGGCCGGATTGTTCAGCGGTGCGGCCCAGCTCGGCGGGCCGCCAGTTGTTGCCTACTGGCTGGGCGGAAAGACGGAGTTCACCAAGGTCCGCTCCAACATCATCATCTATTTCGCGATCTCCACCTGCTTCAGCGTCGCCAGCTATTATGCCGGCGGGCTGTTTGTTGACACCGTCTTCGCGCTGACGCTGGTCATCCTGCCGAGCTATACGATCGGCCTGTTTCTCGGCTCCAAGCTTTTCGGCTTCGCCAAGGAGAGCACCTTCCGGATCATCTGCTACGGACTGATCGGCGCCTCTGCCTTCCTCGGTATGCCCGCTCTCGACGGCCTACTGCGCTAGGGCAGACGGCCGGCGGGCTTGGCCGGTCCTGACGACCAGCGCCTCGCCGGGACCGTGGACGGCCGCGAACAGCAATCCCGCCAGGAAGGTGAAGTGGTCGATGAAGAAGCCGAACTCCGCCTGGTTGCCAGCCCAGCGTCCGGGTCCGTGGAATGCCACCGCGAGGAAGATCACATAGATCGCCGCCAGCAACGCTGCGGGTGAAAAGAAGATGCCGGTCAGGAAAGCGAGCGCCAGCCCCAGTTCGAAGAAGGCCGCGATCCAGGCGAGAAAGAGCGGGAATGGAAAGCCGGCGGCGGCGATGTAGCCGGCTGTGGCCGTGATATCCATGAACTTGAAGCTCAGCGCCATGACGAACACGCCGGCGAAGATCAGCCTTGCGATCAGAATTGCAATTGTCCTGCCCATATCTCTCTCCCTGTGCCGATAGCGGCCTGATACGTGAACTCTCCGCAGCGCGGTTGCGCCGCTTTATGATGCAAGGACGAATGACATGACGCGCTGCCGACATGCCCTTGCACAATCTGCTCCCGCGCCTTGTCATTCTGATTCAAGTGCTTCGCAAGTCGAGTCCGAAACGCGCCGCAAGTCCATGATTTCGGATTCGATTTAGCGATCGCTATCCGCCACGAGCCGACGCCGTCTTTATGAGATTTCTATTTCCCGTCGAAGACCCGCGAATGGATTTCATACGCCGCGCGGCGTTAGCCTTTGGTCGAAATTCAGAGGTAGCCGTCATGCGAGACTTCCTATTTCCCCACCCTCCAACCGGCCGGCCACGACCACCCGTGCCCAAGCGGCAGATGCGCGAGAAGCGCACGGCGCACCTGCTGATCATCTTTGGCATCGTGCTGGCCGCCGTCGAGATCTACGTCATCTGGGGCAGTTTCTGACACGGCCATGCGGATGGACACGCGACTACGATTGGAAACTGTGATCACGGCACTGGTCACGCCATTCAGGAACGACCGGCTCGACCTTGCCATGCTCGAGCGGCTGGCGGAGCGGCAGATCAATTCCGGCATCGACGGATTGGCCGTCTGCACAGTCACCGGCGAAGGGCCGACACTGTCGCCCACCGAGCGGGCGGCCATCATTCGCACTTGCGTCAGGGTCGCGGCCGGGCGGGTGCCCATCATCGCCGCCACCGGCACCAATGCCACATCGACCACGATCGCGCTGACTTTGGAGGCGCGGGAGCTTGGCGCCGACGCCGCGCTCGTCACCGTGCCCTACTATTCGAAACCGGGGCAGAAGGGCATCGTCCACCATTTCGAGCAGGTGGCGGCGGCGAGCGATCTGCCTTTCATCATCGACGACAGCCCCTCGCGCTGTGCCAGCAGCCTGGCGCCCGAAAGCCTTGAGGCGCTGGCATCTGTCGGAAGCATCCTCGGCGTCGTCCACTCGAGCGGTGCGGCGACCCGGCTTGCGCCGCATCTGCGCCGGCGATTTGTCTCACTGTCATCCGATGACGGCAGCGCGCTTTCGTCTCTCGCTTGCGGCGGAGACGGCATGATGTCGTCGGGTGCGAATGTCGAGCCGCGTCTGTTTGCTTCGCTTCATCGCTTAGCGAAGACGGGCAACATGGCGGCGGCCGCAGCGCTGCGTGACCGTCTGCAGCCGCTCATCCGTGCGCTTGCCGAAGACGGCTCGCCGGCTCCCCTCAAATACGCACTGCATGTGCTGCTTGGCACGTCCTCTGACGTCCGCTTGCCGATGGTCGGCCTCGATGCCGCCGAGAAGGCTGCGGTTTTCGCCGCCCTGACGGGGCTCGCCGATAGCCGTCGCCAAGCGCGCGCTGTCTAAGCCAGACAATCCCAATCACAGCCGCGATCATCCAACCTGAAAGGAAAGATCATGCCCTCCTCCAACGCGCGTGCCCTCGCCGCGACCAACCAGCCCAGCACTTTGCCGCGCTTCACCATCGGCCGAAGCAAGGGCGGCGGATGGGTGGTTCAGGATCGCGAGGGGCGCGTCGGCGGTCTGTTTATCAGCGAGAGCGCCGCGTTACATTTCGCCTACGACGAATGCGATCACGATGCCGCGCAGATCGCGATCACCCGCATCCGCACACTGCTGCCCTTCAATAGGCCCGATGGCAGCGGACATGTGCACTGACGAGACATGATCCACCTCTGCGGGAGCGTGCAACGGCGTTCCCGCAGGCGTTGGCGAACGCTTCCTTAACCGCCGTTTCGTATCATCTGCTCCTACCCCACGCCGAGCAGACACGATGCCGAACAAGCCGAATTTCCGCTTCACTCATTACGATCTCAAGGAACAGCGCGCCGGGACGGTGATCGAGGTAACCTTGAGCGCGGTCGCCAATGTTCGGCTGATGACATCCCCGAACTACCAGCGTTTCACCGAAGTGCTGGACTTCAAATATGTCGGCGGCGTTGCGCGCAAATCTCCGATCCGGGTGCCGATCCCCGACAGCGGCCACTGGCATCTCGTGGTCGACATGGAAGGCCATCACGGCCTTGCGGAATCATCCGTGAAGATCATCACCGCTCCATCAGGGCAGAAGCGGGCGTCTTGATCAGCGCTGATTGCGCTCTTTCCTGAGTTTCGACCACCATTCAAGCCGCTTGCGGATATCGCGCTCGAAGCCGCGCTCGGGCGGATCGTAGAAAGTCTGGCGGCCCATCTTTTCCGGGAAGTAATCCTGGCCGGAAAAGGCGTCCGGCTCGTCGTGGTCGTAGCGATAGCCTTCGTTGTAGCCCTCATCCTTCATCAGCTTGGTCGGCGCGTTCAGGATGTGCTTGGGCGGCAGCAGCGAACCATTCTGCTTGGCGGCCATGGTGGCGGCCTTGAAGGCGGTGTAGACGGCGTTGGATTTCGGCGCGGTGGCGAGATAGACGCAGGCCTGCGCCAGCGCCAGCTCTCCCTCGGGCGAGCCGAGATAATCGTAGGCGTCCTTGGCGGCGTTGCAGATGACAAGCGCCTGAGGATCGGCAAGGCCGATATCCTCGACCGCCATGCGCACCAGCCGGCGGCCGAGATAGAGCGGATCCTCGCCGGCATCGAACATGCGCGCGAGATAATAGAGCGCCGCATCGGGATCGGAGCCGCGCACGGATTTGTGCAGGGCCGAGATCAGATTGTAGTGGCCGTCCTGAGCCTTGTCGTAGACGGGGGCGCGGCGCTGGACGATCTTGGTCAGTCCCTCGGTATCGAAGATCTCGTCGCGGCGGGCGGCGCGCCAGATTTCCTCGGCGAGCGTCAGCACGGCGCGGCCATCGCCATCGGCCATGCGCAACAGGCTGACGCGGGCTTCAGGCGTGAGCGGCAGCTCCCTGCCCTCGATCGCCTCGGCGCGGTTCAAGAGCTCGGCAAGGCTCTGATCGTCATGCGACTTGAAGGTCAACACGCGGGCACGCGACAGAAGAGCGGCGTTGAGTTCGAAAGACGGGTTTTCGGTGGTGGCGCCGACGAGGATGACGGTGCCGTCTTCCATCACAGGCAGGAAGCTGTCCTGCTGGGCACGGTTGAAGCGGTGGATCTCGTCGACGAAGAGAAGCGTCTGGCGCCCATCCATGCGGCGCAGGCGGGCGGCCTCGAAGACTTTCTTGAGATCGGCGACGCCTGAGAAGATCGCCGAAATCTGTTCGAAGGCAAGGCCCGCCTCGCCCGACAGCAGGCGCGCGACGGTGGTCTTGCCGGTTCCGGGTGGCCCCCAGAAAATCATCGATCCCAACGAGCCGCCTTCGATCATCCGCCTGAGAACACCGTCCTCGCCGGTCAGGTGATCCTGACCGGTGACGTCGGCGATGGTCTGCGGGCGAAGCCGATCCGCCAGCGGCCGCCTGTTGGCGACCTCCGGCGGAATGCGCGGCGCGAAGAGATCATTGCTCATCGGAAGAACTGCCGGATGCGCTGGCCATTGCGCTCGATCTCGACGCGCCAGAAGCTCGGGTTCTGCGCAGCCAACGTGGCAAGATCCTTCGTGGTCTTCACATCGGCGCTGTTGACGGAGACGATGATGTCCTTCGGCTCGAAACCGAGCTGCTGGGCAACGGAGCCATCCTTCACTTCCGAAACGACGACACCCGTGCTCTCGCTTGCCATGCGCAGCTCATCGGCCACGCGCGGCGAGAGGTTCTCGACGACGGTGCCCGTAAACGGCGAACGGCCGCCGATCGTGCGCTGGTCACGCGGCGTCGTCTCGGGCGCCTGGCCGAGTGTCATCTTTACGTGCTCCTCCTTGCCATTGTCGGTGATGGCGAGATCGACAGGCTTGCCGAGACCGGCCGTGGTCAGGCGGTAATAGAGCGCGTCGGGGTGCTCCACCGCGATGCCATCGACGGCGGTGATGACTTCGCCCGCCTTCAGGCCAGCCTTTGCGGCCGGGCCGCCTTCGGTGACCTTGACGACGATGGCGCCGCGCGCCTTTTCGAGGCCGAGCGCATCGGCGACGTCGGAGGTCACCGCATCGAAGGTCGCGCCGACATAGGGACGCTCGAATGTCTTTACGCCCGCGTCGGCGGAAGCGACGAAGACTTTCACGAGATTGGCGGGGATGGCGAAGCCGATACCGTTGGAGCCGCCGCCGCGCGAAAAGATGGCCGTGTTGATGCCGATCAGCTCGCCCTTCATGTTCATCAACGCGCCGCCGGAATTGCCGGGGTTGATCGAGGCGTCGGTCTGGATGAAGAAGCCGAACTCGTCCTTGACGACCTGGTTGCGCGCCAGTGCCGAGACGATGCCCGACGTGACCGTCTGGCCGACACCGAACGGATTGCCGATGGCAAGCACGAGATCGCCGACTTCAACGGCGTCTGAATTGCCGATCGGAAGCGCCGGGAATGTCGCCTTGGTGTCGACCTTGAGCACAGCGAGATCCAGGCGATCGTCCTTCAGAATGACCTTGCAGGGAAACTCGCGGCCATCCGAGAGCGCGATCTTGATTTCGTCGGCGCCCTCGATGACGTGGTTGTTGGTCACGATCGTGCCGTTCGCCTCGACGATGACGCCGGAGCCGAGCGAGGACTGCTTCTGCGTACGGTTCGGCATCTGCTGGCCGAAGAACTGCTCGAAGAAGGGATCGCCGGCAAACGGCGACTGACGGCGCACTGTCTTTTCCGCATAAACGTTCACCACCGCACCCGCCGTCTGCTTGACGAGCGGAGCGAAGGACAGCTGCATCTCCATCTGGCTCTGCGGCACGGTCTTGGCCGTCTCGCTATTTGCCGTTTGGGCATGAGCATTGATCGGCAGTGCAAGCACCAGAGCAAGCAGCGGCAGAGAGGCGCGCTTCAACAGGTCGTGCATAAGAATCCCTTCTTGAAATCGTCTTGAGAGAACGTTGTAGTGCCGGACGCTAGAAAGGAAAGAGGGCGGAAGCATGGAAGAACAATGCGGGTCAACCGATGCGCGACATACTTGCCAAACTGAGTCAGGAACGACAGGCATGCAACTGATATCAAAGGCCAAACTCTGGGCGAAATCACTGAAGTGTGACATCGTCGCGCTGTGGCTTGCCGCGCGCGACAGACGCGTGCCCTGGTATGCGAAAACGGTCGCTGGCGGCGTCGCCGCTTACGCGCTGTCGCCGATCGACCTGATCCCCGATTTCATTCCCGTGCTCGGCTATCTCGACGATCTCCTCATCGTGCCGCTCGGCATCATGCTTGCCGTCAGGCTCATCCCGTCCGATGTGATGGCGGAGCTACGCGTCGACGCCGCAGCGCGTCTGGAGCGGCCGTCCAGCCGCACCGGACTGATCGTCATCCTTGCCATCTGGCTTTGCTGCATCATCTTCGTCGGCATGGCATTCTTGAGAGCCAGATAGACAGACAGGAACCACTGCATGACGCGATATCGCCAGCCCCTCCTCTTCACCGCCGCCGCCCTGCTGCTTTCATCCGCCGGGATAAGTCACGCGGCAAGCTTCGATTGCGAGGCCAAGGAACTGAAGCCGGACGAGAAGGCGATCTGCGACAACCGCGCGCTCAACGATGCCGACGTGAAGATGGTGACGACCTTCGACCTGTTGTCGGGCCTGCTTGCCATGGGCTCGCGCGGCACGATGCAGGACGAGCAGACGGCGTGGCTGAAGAAGCGCCAGGAGTGCGCCGCCGACGTCGCCTGCATCCAGGCCGCCTATGACGAGCGGCTGAAGCAGCTGGCAGAAACCTACAAAAACATAAACCGGCCGCTTTGAGGCGACCGGTTCATTAGAGCAGCTGACTCTTAATCAGCGGGTTCAGCGATCGCCGAGATCGCGAACGGCGCCACGATCGGCGCTGGTAGCGAAGGCGGCGTAGGCCTTCAGCGCGGTCGTGACGTTACGCTTGCGCTTTTCGGCCGGCTGCCAGCCCTTGGCGTCCTGTTCGGCACGGCGGGTTGCCAGTTCCTTGTCATCCACGCGCAGGCTGATCGTGCGGTTCGGGATGTCGATGTCGATCATGTCGCCTTCGCGCACGAGGCCGATGGTGCCGCCATTGGCCGCTTCCGGAGAGGCATGGCCGATCGACAGACCCGAGGTGCCGCCGGAGAAGCGGCCGTCGGTGATCAGTGCGCAAGCCTTTCCGAGGCCCTTCGACTTCAGGTAGCTCGTCGGATAGAGCATTTCCTGCATGCCCGGGCCGCCCTTCGGGCCTTCGTAGCGGATGACCACAACATCGCCGGCGACGACTTCGTTGGACAGGATCGCCTTTACGGCCGCATCCTGGCTCTCATAGACCTTGGCCGGGCCGGAGAACTTCAGGATCGATTCATCGACGCCAGCGGTCTTCACGATGCAGCCATCGAGCGCGAGGTTGCCCTTCAGGACTGCCAGACCGCCATCCTTGGAGAAGGGATGCTGGGCATCGCGGATGACACCGGTTTCGCGGTCGAGGTCGAGTTCTTCCCAACGCGAGCTCTGGCTGAAGGCGACCTGCGTCGGAACACCGCCGGGAGCCGCGCTGAAGAGATCGAAGGCGGCCTTGTTGTCGGTGACGGCGACATCCCACTGCGCGAGCGCTTCGCGCATGGTCGGTGCGTGGACCGTCGGAAGATCGACATTCAGCAGGCCGGCGCGGTCGAGTTCACCGAGGATAGCCATGATGCCGCCGGCGCGGTGAACGTCTTCCATGTGAACGTCGGCCTTGGCGGGCGCGACCTTCGACAGGCAGGGAACGCGACGCGACAGGCGATCGATATCGTCCATCGTGAAATCGATCTCGCCTTCATGGGCCGCCGCGAGAATGTGCAGAACGGTATTGGTCGAGCCGCCCATGGCGATATCGAGCGCCATGGCGTTCTCGAACGCGCCCTTGCTGGCGATGGTGCGCGGCAGGGCGGTCAGATCGTCCTGTTCGTAATAACGGCGGGCGAGTTCGACGACGCGGCGACCGGCTTCAAGGAAGAGCTCCTTGCGATCGGAGTGGGTGGCGAGCGTGGAGCCGTTGCCGGGTAATGACAGGCCCAGGGCTTCCGTCAGACAGTTCATCGAGTTTGCCGTGAACATRCCGGAGCAGGAGCCGCAGGTCGGGCAAGCGGAGCGCTCGATGACAGCGACGTCTTCATCGCTGATCTTGTCGTCGGCGGCTGCGACCATGGCATCGACGAGGTCGAGCGCGACCTTCTTGCCGTTCAGCACCACCTTGCCGGCTTCCATCGGGCCGCCGGAGACGAAGACCGTCGGGATGTTGAGGCGCAGCGAGGCCATCAGCATGCCGGGGGTGATCTTGTCGCAGTTGGAGATGCAGACCATGGCGTCAGCGCAGTGGGCGTTGACCATGTATTCGACGCTGTCGGCGATCAGTTCGCGCGAAGGCAGCGAATAGAGCATGCCGTCATGGCCCATCGCGATACCGTCGTCGACGGCGATCGTGTTGAACTCCTTGGCGACACCGCCGGCCGCTTCGATTTCGCGCGCGACGAGCTGGCCGAGGTCCTTGAGGTGGACGTGGCCCGGCACGAACTGAGTGAAGGAGTTGACCACCGCGATAATCGGCTTGCCGAAATCCGAATCCTTCATGCCCGTGGCGCGCCAAAGGCCGCGTGCGCCCGCCATGTTGCGGCCGTGGGTCGTGGTTCTCGAACGATAAGCTGGCATTGGTGTTTCCTCACAACATCGGAAGTCTTGGGCGATACCGGGCGGATCTTAACGACACGCTCCTGACATCGCTGCTTTTTGGAATTGTCCTAATCCAAAGAGTATATGCTGTCACTACCGGGAAAGGCAAAAGCGGTACTCCTCGGTACGCCTCAGGCGCCCATCGACCATATACGTGGGCAGGACGTGGTTTGTTACAGGCAGAACCTATGATTTCGCTACACGATAAGTTGGCTTCCCGGCCGGCCGCTTCAAGGCGTAAACAGTGATCCGAAACGAGCTTGAATGCGTTCAAGGTCGATGCCGAGCTTCTGTTGCTCAGGAGGATATCATGCCCGTCTACCGTCCACCCAAGATCGCTTCGTCTGAGATCACGCCGCGCCAGACCTATCTTGATCGCCGCCAGTTCCTTGGCGCCGCCGCGATCGGCGCAGTGGGTCTATTGGGTGCCGGCACTGCCAGCGCAGCCGCACTTACGACCGTCGACAGCAAGTACAAGGTCGACGAGAAGCTGACGCCGATCAAGGATGTGACGACATACAATAACTTCTACGAGTTCGGTCTCGACAAGGGTGATCCGGCGGCGCTGTCGGGCGACTTCAAGCCCATGCCCTGGACAATCAAGGTCGACGGCATGGTCAACAATCCGGGCACCTTCGATCTCGACGCGCTGATGAAGGAATTCCCCATCGAGAGCCGGACCTATCGCATGCGCTGCGTCGAAGCCTGGTCGATGGTCATCCCCTGGGACGGCTTTCCGCTGGCCTCGCTGCTCCGCAAGGTCGAGCCGCTCGGGAGCGCCAAGTATGTCGCCTTCGAGACCGTTGTGCGCCCGGAAGAGATGCCGGGGCAGAAGGGTATCTTCCAATCGCTCGAGTGGCCTTATGTCGAAGGGCTGCGGCTCGACGAGGCCAACCATCCGCTGACGCTGCTTGCCGTCGGCCTCTATGGCGAGACGCTGCCGAACCAGAACGGTGCGCCGATCCGGCTCGTCGTTCCCTGGAAATATGGCTTCAAGGGCATCAAGTCGATCGTTCGGATCACGCTGACGGACAAGGAGCCGAAGAACACCTGGCAGGTCACCAATTCGCAGGAATACGGCTTCTATGCCAATGTGAACCCCGCCGTCGATCATCCGCGCTGGAGCCAGGCGACTGAGCGGCGGATCGGCGAGAGCGGCTTCTTCGGCGCCAGCCGACATCCGACGCTGCCGTTCAACGGTTATGGCGATGAGGTCGCGAGCCTTTATGCGGGCATGGACCTGAAGGCGAACTTCTGATGGCAACGCTTTCGTTCAGCCTGCCGAAGCGATGGCACTCGGCCTCCGTCTGGCTGCTTTACGTCGTCGGGCTGGCGCCTGCCGCCTGGACCTTCTATCTCGGCGCCACCGACCAGCTGGGCGCCGATCCGGTCAAGACCTTCGAGCTGTTCCTCGGCCTCTGGGCGATCCGCTTCCTGGTGCTGACGCTCGCCGTATCCCCTGCCCGCGATCTCCTCGGCTGGAATTACCTGCGCTATCGCCGCGCGCTCGGTCTTCTCTGTTTTTACTACGTGGCCATGCACTTCACGGTCTACATGGTTCTTGATCAGGCGCTCGACGTTTTCGCTGTCCTCGACGATGTGATGAAGCGGCCCTTCATCATGTTCGGAATGGCCGGGCTTGTGCTGCTCGTGCCGCTGGCTGTCACCTCCAACAACCTGTCGATCCGGAAGCTCGGCTCGAAATGGATATGGCTGCACAAGCTGATCTACATCATCGCTGCCTGTGGCGCGGTGCACTTCGCGCTGTCGACCAAGCTTCTGGATCTCGAGCAGTATGTTTATATCGGCCTGATCATCCTGATGATCCTGTATCGGTCGTGGCGACCGATTGCGCGGAGCAGGAAGCGCGCCCGGGGTGGCAAGAGCGGCCGGATGAGATCCGCGGAGGCGGTAAACTGATCTGATTGCGGCGAGCCAGCGCAGTGACCGATTTCCGGCATAAGCCCATCCGCTTTATCAGCAGGCCACCCCACCACCCGCATAGATAGATTTGCCTTCGCTCCAGCAACCATCTATGAATTCAGATGCCTCGGAGCTCAACATGCGCGCATCTATTGTCATATCTCTATTATTCGGGAATTTGTCGATCGCTCTACCCGTAAGCGCCACCGATCGTGAAATGAGCGATGCTGACTTCGTGTACTACGCAGCGGTCTTACGCTCATCTGCGGAAACGCGTACACGCTTTATCGAAAGTTGCCCGACGTCTGTCCTGGAGACGCTTACTGACAGTCAAAAAGATGACATGGCTGCGCGGACCAATATGCCGATCAAGCAGGCTGCTAACGAGGCCTGTGAGCGCGTGCTACGTGGGATCATCTCGGGCAAGCTGACTTACGGACCATTCAGTGAATGGATGCGTTCGCCGGACGGCAAGCTCTTTAGCCTGCCGGGCTTCGAATAGCTGCCAACACCACATGGCAGCAGCACATACCACAAACGAAAACAGCCGGGCTTTTCAGCCCGGCTGTTTTGCTTCCGGCGAACCGGAAAATATTAAGCGGCTTCAGCAGCAGCTGCTTCGGCTTCAACGCGAGCCTTGTCGGCTGCGCCCTTGGCGAAGGTGTCGCGGTCAACGAATTCGATGACGGCGAGAGCGGCGTTGTCGCCCTGGCGGAAGCCAGCCTTCATGATACGCAGGTAGCCGCCGTTGCGGGTTGCGTAGCGCGAAGCGATCGTGTCGAAGAGCTTCGAAACAACAGCGGCGTCGCGGATCTGCGAGATCGCCTGACGACGAGCGTGCAGGTCGCCGCGCTTGCCGAGGGTTACGAGCTTTTCAACGATCGGACGGATTTCCTTTGCCTTCGGCAGGGTGGTCACGATCTGCTCATGGGTGATGAGCGAAGCCGCCATGTTGGCAAACATTGCCTTGCGGTGGCTAGCGGTTCTATTCAGCTTGCGGCCGGCTTTACCGTGGCGCATTGCTATTCTCCTTCACATGCAGGCATCTCGCCCGCCGTTTGATGGTTAGTATTGGTCTTCGTAACGCTTGGCGAGATCTTCGATGTTCTCAGGCGGCCATGCGGGCACTTCCATGCCGAGGTGCAGGCCCATGGAAGCGAGAACTTCCTTGATTTCGTTCAGCGACTTGCGACCAAAATTCGGCGTGCGGAGCATTTCTGCTTCGGTCTTCTGAATGAGGTCGCCGATGTAGACGATGTTGTCGTTCTTCAGGCAGTTTGCCGAGCGAACAGACAGTTCGAGTTCGTCTACCTTCTTGAGGAGAGCCGGGTTGAAAGCGAGTTCGGTGACTGCTTCTTCTTCGGTTTCCTTCTGCGGCTCGTCGAAGTTGACGAACACGCCAAGCTGATCCTGCAGGATGCGAGCCGCGAAAGCGACGGCATCTTCGCCGGAGATCGAGCCATCGGTTTCGATGGTCATGTTCAGCTTGTCGTAGTCGAGAACCTGTCCTTCGCGGGTATTTTCAACCTTGTAGGACACCTTCTTGACCGGCGAATAAAGGCTGTCGACCGGGATGAGACCGATCGGAGCATCTTCCGCACGATTGCGATCGGCCGGAACATAGCCCTTGCCGTTGTTGACGGTGAATTCCATACGGATTTCGGCACCCTCGTCGAGCGTGCAGATCACATGCTCGGGGTTGAGGATTTCGATATCGCCGACCGTCTGGATGTCGCCAGCCGTTACAACGCCCGGACCCTGCTTACGCACGACCATGCGCTTTGCGTCGTCGCCATCCATCTTGATGGCGATTTCCTTGATGTTCAGAACGATGTCGGTGACATCTTCACGAACGCCAGGGATCGACGAGAATTCATGCAGCACGCCATCGATCTGCACGGCCGTCACTGCGGCACCGCGCAGCGAGGACAGCAGAACGCGGCGAAGCGCGTTGCCGAGGGTGAGGCCGAAACCGCGCTCCAGCGGCTCTGCTACGAGCGTCGCCTTGGTGCGCGAGTTCGAAGAGAACTCGACCTTGTTCGGCTTGATCAATTCCTGCCAGTTTTTCTGAATCATATTTTTGCCTTCCGTTCGTTGCCACCATCCAATCGTGACAACCGAGCTTGAGAAGCATCGGGAGCGAGGATCCGCTCACCGATGTTGTGAATGGCGATGATCAGACGCGACGCTTCTTGCGCGGGCGGCAACCATTGTGCGGGATCGGGGTCACGTCGCGGATGGACGTGATCATGAAACCAGCAGCCTGGAGGGCGCGCAGAGCGGATTCACGACCCGAACCCGGACCGCAAACTTCAACTTCCAGCGACTTCATGCCGTGTTCCTGAGCCTTCTTGGCGCAGTCTTCAGCAGCGATCTGAGCAGCGAACGGGGTCGACTTGCGCGAGCCCTTGAAGCCCTTGGCGCCAGCAGACGACCAGGCAATGGCGTTGCCCTGTGCGTCGGTGATCGTGATCATCGTGTTGTTGAAGGTCGAGTTGACGTGAGCGACGCCCGACGAAATGTTTTTACGTTCGCGACGGCGAACGCGTACGGCTTCCTTGGCCATTTTAATCCCTTTCTTGGATCTCTGCACCGCCGTAATACCAGCGGCTACACCGGAACGAGACCTTGCGGCCCTGCCCCAAACTCAAAAGAGGCCGGCGCAGACCGCCAGCCCCCTCACCTCCGGTTTCCCGGAAATTACTTCTTCTTACCAGCGATAGCCTTTGCCGGGCCCTTGCGGGTACGAGCATTGGTGTGCGTGCGCTGACCGCGGACCGGAAGGCCACGGCGATGACGCAGGCCGCGGTAGCAGCCGAGGTCCATCAGACGCTTGATGTTCATCGAGGTCTCGCGACGCAGGTCACCTTCGACCTGGTAATCGCGGTCGATGGTTTCGCGGATCTGCAGGACTTCAGCGTCGGTGAGCTGATTCACGCGACGATCAGCAGGAATACCGACCTTCTCGATGATTTCCTGTGCGAATTTCGGACCGATCCCGTGAATGTACGTCAGCGCGATTACAACGCGCTTTGCGGTCGGGATGTTGACGCCAGCGATACGTGCCACGCCTATTCTCCTTGCGTTCCAGTTGCCATCCGGCAAGTGGTGTCTCGTTACACGGCCTTGAAAGGCCGCAATTACAATTCAGGTTCTCAACAAGTCAAAACGATCGAACCCGGAATTCCTATCGGAAGTCCGCGCCGATCGCATCAGATATCGCGAGTTGGCGCGGTGTTTAACGGAATCAGTGCTGAAAAGCAACCGCTCCCGCCAAGTTTTATTTCCAAAGCCTTACAGCTTCGAAAGTATGCCCTCGATCTCGCCGGTGACGTGATCGATGTCTGCCATGCCATCCACCGACTGCAACTTGCCCTTGGCATAGTAGTAGCCGATCAGCGGCGATGTTTCCTTGTAGTAAGCGCCGAGACGCGTCACCACAGTTTCGCGGTTGTCATCGGGACGACGCTTGAAGTGAGTCGAACCACAGCGGTCGCAGACCCCCTCCACCTTCGGCTTGACGTTGGTGTCGTGATAGCCGGCACCACAGTTAGCACAGGTGTAACGGCCCGAAACGCGGTCCGCAAGGATAGCGTCGTCGACCTGGATTTCGACGACCTTCGACAGTTCGATGCCTTTGCCCTTGAGCATGGCTTCTGTCGCATCGGCCTGAACCAGCGTGCGTGGGAAACCGTCGAGGATGAAGCCATTCTCGCAATCGGGCTGGTCGATACGCTCCGACACGATTGCGATGACGATGTCGTCTGAGACCAGCTTGCCAGCATCCATGACGGCCTTGGCGCGCTTGCCAACTTCGGTACCGGCCTGAACGGCGGCGCGAAGCATGTCACCCGTGGAAAGTTGCGGAATGCCGTACTTTTCCACGATCCGCTGAGCTTGAGTCCCCTTACCCGCGCCCGGCGGCCCCAAAAGTATAAGTCTCATCGACCCCTCTTTCCTCCACGCAACTTCGATTTCTTGATCAGGCCTTCGTACTGCTGCGCGATCAGATGACCCTGGATCTGTGCCACCGTATCAAGAGTTACGCTAACGACGATCAAAAGCGAAGTGCCACCAAGGGATAACGGGATCCCGGTTTGCGACACGAGGATTTCCGGAAGAATGCAGACGAAGACCAGATAGATCGCGCCGATGACCGTAATGCGGGTCAGCACGTAATCGATGTACTCGGCGGTGCGCTCACCGGGACGGATGCCCGGGATGAAGCCGCCGTGCTTCTTCAGATTGTCGGCCGTGTCCTTCGGATTGAAGACGATGGCCGTGTAGAAGAAGGCGAAGAAGGCGATCAGCAAACCGTAGAGGAGCATGTAGAGCGGCTGGCCATGGCCAAGAGCCGCGACGATGGAAGTCACCCAGGTCGGCATGTTCGTCGTGCTGGCGAAGCCCGCGATCGTTGCCGGCAGAAGCAGCAGCGAGGACGAGAAGATCGCCGGGATGACACCCGAGGTGTTGAGCTTCAGCGGCAAGTGCGAGGTATCGCCCTGGAACATGCGGTTGCCCACCTGGCGCTTCGGATACTGGATCAGAAGGCGGCGCTGGGCGCGTTCGACGAAGACGATGATCGCGATGACGGCGATCGCAACGACGATGACCAGCAGGATGAGGCTCGTCGACAGCGCGCCTGTGCGGCCGAGTTCGAGCGTACCGGCAAGAGCCGAAGGCAGGCCAGCGGCGATGCCGGCGAAGATGATGAGCGAGATGCCGTTACCGATACCGCGCGAGGTGATCTGCTCGCCGAGCCACATCAGGAACATCGTGCCGCCGAGCAGCGTGATGACCGTGGAGACGCGGAAGAAGATGCCCGGATCGACAACCAGCCCCTGCCCGCTCTCGAGACCAATGGCAATGCCATAAGCCTGCAGCGTGCCGAGAAGCACCGTGCCGTAGCGCGTGTACTGGTTGATGATCTTACGGCCCTGCTCGCCTTCCTTCTTCAGGTTCTCGAGCGCCGGGACGACCGAGGTCATCAGCTGCACGATAATCGAAGCGGAAATGTAGGGCATGATGCCGAGGGCGAAAATCGCCATGCGCTGAACAGCGCCACCCGAGAACATGTTGAAGAGGCCGAGAATGCCGCCCGCCTGGCCCTGGAAGGCCTGTGCGTAGGCCTGCGGGTTGAGGCCGGGAAGCGGAATGTGCGTTCCCAACCGATAGACGAGGAGAGCTGCCAGTGTAAACCACAGGCGCTTCTTGAGATCCTCGGCTTTGGCGAAGGTCGAGAAATTGAGGTTGGAAGCCAACTGTTCCGCTGCAGACGCCATGCGTATCTCCGCGCTACCGGTTTCGGGCTCTGACCAAGCTAAAGGCAGAACGCCGGATCGGCATTTCTGAATTATTCAAAAGCGGGCTTCGGACGGATTGCGGGCGCAACCTATGCCTCACCCTGTTGTTCGTCTAACCTGTCCTGACGCACGTGCATCCGACCGGTTTTTGTGAGGCTCACATATGGGAGCAAAACCGCCCGGTGTGAAGCACCCCGGGCGGTTTATCATAGATTAAATTACTCTGCAGCTGCGGCAGAAAGAAGCGTGACGGAACCGCCAGCCTTTTCGATCTTTTCGACTGCCGGCTTGGAAGCGCCAGCAACTTCGAACTTGACCTTTGCCTTCAGCTCGCCGTCGGCGAGAACGCGAACGCCGTCCTTGACGCGACGGATAACGCCGGCAGCCTTGAGAGCTGCTGCATCAACCGTGGACTTGGCGTCGAGTTTGCCAGCGTCGATAGCAGCCTGAACACGCTCCAGGGACACGACAACGAAGTCGGCCTTGAAGATGTTGTTGAAGCCGCGCTTCGGCAGGCGACGGTAGATTGGCATCTGACCGCCTTCGAAGCCGTTGATGGCTACGCCCGAACGGGACTTCTGACCCTTGACACCGCGACCACCGGTCTTGCCGGAGCCCGAACCGATACCGCGGCCGAGGCGCTTGCGGCTATGGGTCGAACCTTCGTTGTCTTTGATTTCATTGAGTTTCATAGCGAATACTCCCTGCTTACTTCTCGTCGACGATGCGAACGAGATGCTGGACAGCACGGATCATGCCACGAACGGAAGGGGTATCTTCCAGCGTGCGACGACGGTGCATCTTGTTCAGCCCGAGACCGATCAGCGTGCGCTGCTGGACATCCGGACGGCGAATCGGGCTGCCGATCTGCTCGACGGTAACCGTCTTTGCTTCGGTCTTCTTTGTAGCCTTGGCCATGGATCAGCTCCTCTTATTCTTCAGAAGCGTTACCGGAAGCGGCACGGCGAGCCTGAAGCGTTGCATACTTGATGCCGCGCTGTGCTGCGATGTCCTTCGGGTGAACCTGGTGCTTCAGAGCGTCGAAGGTAGCGCGAACCATGTTGTATGGGTTCGAGGAACCGGTCGACTTAGCGACGACGTCGTGAACGCCGAGCGTTTCGAAAACAGCGCGCATCGGACCACCGGCGATGATACCGGTACCGACCTTGGCCGAACGAAGCAGAACCTTGCCGGCGCCGTGGCGGCCGTGAACGTCGTGATGCAGCGTACGGCCGTCACGCAGCGGTACGAAGATCAGTTCGCGCTTGGCAGCTTCAGTTGCCTTGCGGATTGCTTCCGGCACTTCACGTGCCTTGCCGTGACCGAAGCCAACGCGGCCCTTCTGGTCACCGACGACGACGAGGGCTGCGAAACCGAAACGACGGCCGCCCTTGACGACCTTGGCGACGCGGTTGATCGCGACCAGCTTGTCGACGAATTCGCTATCGCGCTCTTCGCGGTTCTGGCGATCGTCGCGCGAACCTTTTCTTTCCTGTGCCATTGTCCTTTTCCTTTTTCTTTTGCGGGTGGAACGGCAGACAACACGAGGACCGCATCAGCCTCCCCTATCGAGGAGCGTTTGCGGTCCGGTTAAAATCCGGCCGGAGTTTAGGGCTCCGGCCGGAAATTCATTAGAAGGTCAGACCGCCTTCGCGGGCTGCATCTGCCAGGGCCTTGATACGGCCGTGATAGATGAAGGCGCCACGGTCGAATACGACTTCCTTGACACCAGCCTTGGAGGCGCGCTCGGCGACGAGCTTGCCAACGGCGGCAGCTGCCGCGGTGTCAGCACCGGTCTTCAGAGAACCGCGCAGGTCCTTATCGAGCGTCGAGGCAGCCGCGAGGGTCTTGCCGGCAACATCGTCGATAACCTGAACGTAGATGTTCTTCGAGGAGCGATGAACCGACAGGCGCGGACGGCCATTGGCCACCGACTTGAGATGACGGCGCACGCGGTTGGCACGACGTGCAAGTGCTTCTTTCCTGCTAGCCATTTCGCGTGATCCTTACTTCTTCTTGCCTTCTTTGCGAACGATACGTTCGCCGGCATACTTGACGCCCTTGCCCTTGTAAGGCTCAGGACCGCGGTACTCGCGGATTTCAGCGGCAACCTGGCCGACCTGCTGCTTATTGATGCCAGTGACAACAATTTCAGTAGGCTTCGGCACAGCGATCGTGATGCCGACCGGCGGCTCATAAACCACGTCGTGGCTGAAACCGAGAGCGAGCTGCAGGTTCTTGCCCTGAAGCGACGCGCGGTAACCAACGCCGTTGATTTCGAGCTTGCGCTCGTAGCCGTCCTTAACACCCGTGAAGATGTTCTCGATCATCGTGCGGGACATGCCCCACTTCGAACGAGCATCCTTCGACTGCGTGAGCGGCGTCACGACAACCGCATTGTTTTCGAGCTTAACGCCGACTTCGTCGTTTGCGACGAAGAACAGCTCGCCCTTCGGGCCCTTTGCAGTAACCTTCTGGCCTTCGACCGTAGCCGTAATCCCAGCAGGAATCTGAACGGGCTTCTTACCGATACGAGACATTTTTATATCCTGTCTGTTCGCTATGGAGATCGATGCTCGGTATTAGAATACCGAGCAAAGAACCTCGCCACCAACGTTCTGTTCGCGAGCCTGGTGATCAGCCATCACACCCTTCGGAGTCGAAAGGATGGTGATGCCGAGACCGTTCGCGACCTGCGGAATGGACTTGACCGAGACATAAACCCGGCGGCCCGGCTTGGACACACGGCCGATCTCACGGATCACCGATGCGCCTTCGTAGTACTTCAACTCAATGTTGATTTCAGACTTGCCATTGCCGAAATCGACAAGAGCGTAGCCACGGATGTAGCCTTCAGCCTGGAGAACATCGAGAACACGTGCACGGAGCTTCGAAGCAGGCGTCGAGACCGACGACTTGCGGCGGGAAGCGCCGTTACGGATGCGGGTGAGCATATCGCCCAACGGATCAGTCATTGTCATCTAACCTGCTCCTTACCAGCTGGACTTGACGATGCCCGGCACCTTGCCGAGATTGCCGAGTTCACGCAGCGCGATACGCGACATGCGCAGTTTGCGGTAGTATGCGCGCGGACGGCCCGATACTTCACAACGGTTGCGAATACGGGTCTTCGATCCATCGCGCGGCAGGGATGCCAGCTTGATCGAGGCCTTGAACCGGTCTTCGATCGGAAGAGCCTGGTTCATGATGATCGCCTTCAACTCGGCGCGCTTAGCGGCCTGGTTGGCGACCGTAATACGGCGGCGCTTGTTCTTTTCAACTGCGCTGGTCTTCGCCATGTGTGGTTCCTTTTCTACGCTCGTCGTTACGGTTACTGACGGAACGGGAAGTTGAACTCTGTGAGCAGAGCCCGTGCTTCGTCGTCCTTGGTGGCCGTCGTGCAAACGATGATGTCCATGCCCCACATCTGATCAACCTTATCGTAGTTGATCTCAGGGAACACAATGTGCTCCTTGATGCCCATGGCGAAGTTGCCACGGCCGTCAAAGCTCTTCGGGTTCAGGCCGCGGAAGTCGCGAACGCGCGGAAGCGCGATGTTCACGAGACGGTCCAGGAACTCGTACATGCGAGCGCCGCGCAGGGTAACCTTTGCGCCGATCGGCATATCTTCGCGGACCTTGAAGCCAGCGATGGAGTTGCGTGCACGGGTGATGACCGGCTTCTGACCAGCAATAGCGGCCAGGTCAGCTGCGGCAACAGTCGGCTTCTTCGAATCAGCCGTTGCTTCACCAACACCCATGTTGATTACGATCTTGTCGAGCTTGGGGATCATCATCTCGTTGGCGTAGGAGAACTTCTCCTGCATCGCCGCGCGGATGCGCTCGACATATTCCTTCTTGAGCCGCGGCTCGTACTTTGCCTGAGCCATCAGATCACCTCACCGGAACGCTTGGCCACACGGACCTTCTTGCCGTCAACAACCTTGAAACCAACGCGGGTCGGCTTGCCGTCCTTGTCGATGATCGAGACGTTGGACAAGTGAACCGAGGCTTCCTTGCTGATGATGCCGGCTTCCTGGGTCTGCGTCTGGCGCTGGTGGCGCTTCACGACGTTGACGCCACGGACGACGGCGCGGTCTTCCTTGGGCAGAACTTGAAGGACTTCGCCAGTGCGGCCCTTGTCCTTGCCTGCGAGCATGACGACCGTGTCGCCCTTACGAATCTTTTGCATCGTTCGTGCTCCTTACAGAACTTCTGGAGCGAGCGAGATGATCTTCATGTGGTTCTTGGCGCGAAGTTCGCGCGGAACCGGTCCGAAGATACGGGTGCCGATCGGCTCTTTCTTGTTGTCGATGAGGACTGCTGCATTGGTGTCGAAGCGGATGATGGAACCATCTACGCGACGGATTTCCTTGGCGGTGCGAACGACAACCGCCTTCATCACGTCACCCTTCTTCACGCGGCCGCGCGGAATAGCTTCCTTGATCGAAACGACGATAACGTCGCCGATCGAGGCATACTTGCGCTTAGAACCGCCCAGCACCTTGATGCACATGACACGACGTGCGCCGGAATTATCCGCCACGTCGAGGTTTGTTTGCATCTGAATCATATCAGGTCGCCTTCTTGTGTTTACCGGAATGGTTGGGCTACGCCCCCTACCCCGGCATATGAAAATTGTCAGCCGGCCGCTTGCCACGAGAGCAGGCGAAAACACGGCAATAGCTTGACTAGCGCTGGATAGATCGTGCCAGGGTGGTTTCCCAAACGGGACCTTCCGTGCGCTCAAAGCAAAAGAACGCTCGACGAACGAGCGTTCTGACGCTGCTTCATACAGAAATTTCCGCGAGACGCAAGGCCTCGCGAGAAATTCTTACTTTGCCTGGCCGGAAATGACCGTCCAGCACTTGTCCTTAGAGATCGGCGCGCATTCCTCGATGGATACGGTATCGCCAATCTTGTACTGATTGTTTTCGTCGTGGGCCTTGTACTTCTTGGAACGACGAACGGTCTTCTGCATCAGCGGATGAGCGAAACGACGCTCAACGCGGACAACTACAGTCTTCTCGTTCTTGTCGCCAACGACGACGCCCTGCAGGATGCGCTTCGGCATATTCTTAGGCCTTTGCTTCTGCCGCCTTCTGGCGGGCAATGGTTTTCACGCGGGCGATGTCCTTGCGAACTTCGTTGACGCGGGAGGACTTTTCGAGCTGACCGGTGGCCTTCTGGAAGCGCAGGTTGAACTGCTCCTTCTTCAGGTCGGCGAGCTTGTCCTTGAGCTGATCGGCCGTCAGGCCGCGAACTTCTTCGGCTTTCATGTGCCTTGCTCCTTACTCTGCAATGCGCTGTACGAAGCGCGTCTTGACCGAGAGCTTGGCAGAGCCGAGGCGAAGCGCTTCGCGAGCGATTTCTTCGCTGACGCCGTCGATCTCGAACATCATGCGGCCTGGCTTGACCTTGCATGCCCAATATTCAACAGAGCCCTTACCCTTACCCATACGGACTTCGGTCGGCTTTGCGGTTACCGGAACATCCGGGAACACGCGGATCCATACACGGCCAGCACGCTTCATGTAGCGCGTGATCGCGCGGCGGGCCGCTTCGATCTCGCGTGCATTTACGCGGTTTGGCTCCTGAGCCTTAAGGCCGAATTCACCGAAGGCGAGGTCGGAACCACCCTTGGCGACGCCCTTGATGCGGCCCTTGAATTGCTTGCGGTACTTGGTACGCTTTGGCTGCAACATTTTCTTATTCTCCGAACTTATCTGCCACCAACGCTATTAAGCGTTGTCGCGGCGACGATCGCGGTCACGGCTAGCCGGACCCTGAGCATCACCCTCGAGTGCGCGGCGCTCGGAGGCCATCGGATCATGCTCAAGGATTTCGCCCTTGAAGATCCAAACCTTGATGCCGCAGATACCGAAAGCGGTTTCCGCTTCGGCTGTGCCGTAGTCGATGTCAGCGCGCAGCGTATGCAGCGGCACGCGACCTTCGCGGTACCATTCCGTACGAGCGATTTCAGCACCGCCGAGACGGCCCGCGCAGGTGATCTTGATGCCTTCGGCGCCAAGACGCATTGCGGACTGAACGGCGCGCTTCATGGCGCGACGGAAAGCAACACGACGCTCGAGCTGCTGAGCGATCGACTGAGCGACCAGTACAGCGTCGACTTCCGGCTTGCGAACTTCAACAATGTTGAGGTGCGTTTCGGAGTTCGTCATGTCCGACAGCTTCTTGCGGAGCTTGTCGATGTCTGCGCCCTTCTTGCCGATGATCAGGCCCGGACGAGCCGAGTGGATCGTGACGCGGCACTTCTTGTGCGGACGCTCGATAACCACCTTGGAGATACCAGCCTGCTTCAGTTCGTTCATGACGAACTTGCGCATCTTCAGGTCTTCGTGCAGCAGCTGACCGTATTCGGCATTGTCCGCGAACCAGCGGCTATCCCAGGTACGGTTGATGCCAAGACGGAAACCAATTGGATTGATTTTCTGACCCATTATGCGGCCTCCTCGGTGGCGGCTTCAACTTCGCGAACAACGATCGTGAGGTGCGCAAAGGGCTTTTCGATGCGCGATGCACGACCACGGCCACGAGCGTGGAAACGCTTCATGACGATCGACTTGCCAACGTAAGCTTCCGCTACGACCAGCGAGTCAACGTCGAGATCATGGTTGTTCTCGGCGTTTGCGATCGCAGATTCGAGCGTCTTCTTGACGGCGCCTGCGATGCGCTTGCGGGAGAATTCCAGCTCAGCGAGTGCGCGCTCGACCTTCTTGCCGCGGATAGCCGCAGCAACCAGGTTGAGCTTCTGTGGGCTGACGCGGAGCGTGCGGGCGACTGCTTGCGCCTCGTTGTCCTTCAGCCGGCGTTCGGCTTTTGCCTTGCCCATCGTTACTTCCTCTTTGCCTTCTTGTCCGCACCGTGACCGTAGTAGGTCCGGGTCGGAGAGAATTCACCGAATTTGTGACCGACCATGTCTTCATTGACGTTGACCGGAATATGCTTGCTGCCGTTGTAGACGCCGAAGGTGAGACCGACGAACTGGGGCAGGATCGTGGAGCGACGGCTCCAGATCTTGATTACTTCTGCACGTCCGCCTTCACGAACCTTCTCAGCCTTCTTGAGAAGATAGCCGTCAACGAACGGACCTTTCCATACTGAACGAGCCATTGGAGACTTCCTCTCTTACTTCTTACGCTGATGACGCGAGCGCATGATCATCTTGTCGGTCGACTTGTTCGACCGGGTGCGCTTGCCCTTGGTCGGCTTGCCCCATGGGCTAACCGGGTGACGACCACCGGAGGTGCGGCCTTCACCACCACCGTGCGGGTGGTCGACAGGGTTCATGACAACACCGCGGTTATGCGGACGCTTGCCGCGCCATACAGTACGACCGGCCTTGCCGTCGTTGATGTTGGCGTGGTCAGGGTTCGAAACCGCACCGATCGAAGCAAGGCAGGAGCCCGGCACGAGGCGCTGTTCGCCAGAGTTCAGACGAAGGATCGCGAGACCCGCATCGCGGCCTACGAGCTGTGCGTAGGAACCAGCGGAGCGAGCGATCTGACCGCCCTTGCCCGGCTTCATTTCCACGTTGTGGATGATGGAGCCAACCGGGATGTACTGCAGGGGCATGGTGTTGCCCGGCTTTACGTCCACAGCCTTTTCAGAGGCGATGACCTTGTCGCCGGCAGCAAGGCGCTGCGGAGCGATGATGTAGGCCTGTTCGCCATCGGCGTAGGAGATGAGCGCGATGAACGCCGTACGGTTCGGGTCGTATTCGATACGCTCGACCGTGCCTTCAACTTCGAACTTGCGACGCTTGAAGTCGATCAGACGATACGTACGCTTGTGACCGCCGCCGATGAAGCGAGCCGTGATGCGACCGAGGTTGTTACGACCGCCGCTCTTGGTCAGACCCTGCGTCAGCGCCTTGACCGGCTTGCCCTTGTAGAGCGAAGAGCGGTCGACGATGACCAGCTGACGCTGGCTCGGGGTCGTAGGATTGAATGTTTTCAATGCCATGTTTTTATTCCTCAGAGACCGGTGGAGACGTCGATCGTCTGGCCTTCAGCCAAAGTCACGATTGCCTTCTTCACGTCCTTCTGCTTGCCGACAAAACCGCGGAAACGACGGGTCTTGCCCTTGCGGAGCAGAGTGTTGACGGCCGTGACCTTGACGCCGAAGAGCGCCTCGACTGCAGCCTTGATTTCCGGCTTCGACGCCGTCTTAGCGACGTTGAAAACAACCTGGTTGTTTTCAGATACCAGAGTGGACTTTTCGGTGATCGACGGCGAGACGATCACATCATAGTGGCGAAGATCGGTCACTTGAAACGCTCCTCTAGAGCTTCAACGGCAGCCTTGGAAAGCACGAGCTTGCCACGGCGCACGATGTCATAAACGTTGATGCCCTGGATCGGCAGAACATCGATGTTCGGGATGTTCTTGGCTGCGAGCTTGAAGTTGCCATCAAGTTCGGCGCCGCCGATGAAGAGAGCGTTGGTCAGGCCGAGCGTTGCGAAGGTCGAAGCCAGAGCCTTGGTCTTTGCTTCAGCAGCAACCAGGTTGTCGATGATGATGACATCATCGGACTTCAGCTTTGCCGACAGAGCCAGACGCAGGCCGAGAGCGCGAACCTTCTTCGGAAGGTCGTGTTCGTGGCTGCGAGCAACCGGGCCGTGAGCCTTACCACCGCCGCGGAACTGCGGAGCACGAGCCGAATGGTGACGAGCGCGGCCCGTACCCTTCTGCTTGTACATCTTGGCGCCGGTGCGCCATACGTCGGCGCGGCCCTTTGCCTGGTGAGTGCCCTGCTGCTTCTTGGCAAGCTGCCAGCGGATTACGCGGGCGAGAATGTCTTCGCGGGGCTCGAGACCGAAAATCGCGTCAGAAAGAGAAACCTTCCCTGCGTCTTTTCCCTCGAGGGTCTTGACGTTGAATTCCATTGGTCTGGCTCCCTTACTTCGCGGCCGACTTGACGGCGTCGCGCACGATGATCCAGGCACCCTTGGAACCGGGTACTGCACCCTTGATCAGGATCAGACCACGATCTTCGTCGGTCGAAACCACTTCAAGGTTCTGAGTCGTTACGCGCGTCTGGCCCATGTGACCAGCCATCTTCTTGTTCTTGAAAACCTTGCCCGGGTCCTGGCGCGAGCCGGTCGAACCGTGCGAGCGGTGCGAAACCGACACACCGTGCGTGGCGCGCAGACCGCCGAAGCCGTGACGCTTCATGGCGCCGGCAAAGCCCTTACCAATCGTCGTGCCGGTGACATCGACGAGCTGACCGGTGGCGAAGTGGCCAGCCTTGAGCTCGGTGCCGACGTCAAGCAGGTTGTCTTCCGTTACACGGAATTCAGCGAGCTTGGCCTTCGGCTCGACGTTGGCAATAGCGAAATTGCCGCGCATCGCCTTGGACGTGTTCTTGACCTTCGCCGTGCCAGCACCAAGCTGAACTGCGGCGTAGCCGTTCTTTTCTACTGTGCGCTGGGCTACGACCTGGCAGCCTTCCATACGCAGTACTGTTACCGGAACATGTTCGCCGGCGTCGTTATAGACGCGGGTCATGCCGACCTTCTGTGCAATCACACCTGAACGCATCGGTTCAATCCTTCCAACTCAGCTCGAGCTAGGCTCAGAGCTTGATCTCAACATCGACACCAGCGGCGAGATCGAGCTTCATCAGCGCGTCTACCGTCTGCGGTGTCGGGTCAACGATGTCGAGGAGGCGCTTATGCGTGCGCATCTCGAACTGCTCGCGGCTCTTCTTGTCGATGTGTGGGGACCGGTTTACCGTAAACTTCTCGATGCGAGTCGGAAGCGGAACGGGGCCCCGGACGCTTGCGCCGGTGCGCTTCGCCGTCGACACGATCTCGCGCGTCGAAGCGTCGAGAATGCGGTGATCGAACGCCTTCAGGCGAATGCGGATATTTTGGCCGTTCATTCGACGTTATCCTTGTGTTTGTTACTTACGCGCCCTTGTTCAAGGCACGGGTTGTTTTCTTCCCTAAAGGCGGACCACCGGTTTCAAAGATCGAGAGGGACGTCGGAAACCGGCATCCCTATCCAGTCTTCAGGCCTTTCGGCCACCTTTATGTTAGCTTCAGTCTGCCGCTTCGAAACGACGAAGCAGCGCGCAAACAGCGCTTGCGCGCCATGTGCCGTATTTCTTTGTAATAAGCAAGCGGCTAAAGCCACTTGCTTCATAATAATGTCATCGAAGCGGCCGTCTCTTTCGAGACGGCCGATCTCAATGATTACTCGATGATCGAGGCAACGATGCCAGCGCCGACGGTACGGCCGCCTTCGCGGATAGCGAAGCGCAGCTTTTCTTCCATCGCGATCGGAACGATCAGCTCAACGGCAACCGTGACGTTGTCGCCAGGCATAACCATTTCCGTGCCTTCCGGCAGGGAGACGATGCCGGTCACGTCCGTCGTGCGGAAGTAGAACTGCGGACGGTAGTTCGTGAAGAACGGCGTATGACGACCGCCTTCTTCCTTCGTCAGGATGTAGGCTTCAGCCATGAACTTCTTGTGCGGCTTGACAGAGCCCGGCTTGCACAGGATCTGACCACGCTCAACGCCGTCACGGTTAACACCGCGAACCAGTGCGCCGATGTTGTCGCCAGCCTGGCCCTGATCGAGCAGCTTGCGGAACATTTCAACGCCGGTAACCGTCGTCTTCGAGGTRGCGCGGATGCCGACGATTTCGACTTCTTCACCAACCTTGACGATGCCGCGCTCGACGCGACCGGTCACAACCGTACCACGACCCGAGATCGAGAACACGTCTTCGATCGGCATCAGGAACGGCTGGTCGATCGGACGCTCAGGCGTCGGGATGTAGGCGTCGACAGCGGCCATCAGTTCGCGAACGGCGTCTTCGCCGATCTTCTTGTCCGAATCGTTGAGAGCGGCCAGAGCCGAACCCTTGACGACAGGAACGTCGTCGCCCGGGAAGTCGTAGGACGACAGAAGTTCGCGAACTTCCATCTCGACGAGCTCGAGCAGTTCCGCGTCGTCGACCTGGTCGACCTTGTTGAGGAACACGACCAGAGCCGGAACGCCAACCTGACGAGCGAGCAGGATGTGCTCGCGGGTCTGCGGCATCGGGCCGTCAGCAGCCGACCGCGTGCCTTTTCTTCCGGAGCAGCGTCGATCTGGTCGTACGCCTTGAACTCGCCGAAGTACTTGGTGATCGCTGCCGTCAGAGACGTCTTGCCGTGGTCAACGTGGCCGATCGTGCCGATGTTAACGTGCGGCTTGTTGCGCTCAAACTTACTCTTTGCCATTTGAATGCTTCCTGTGAACGAAATGGATGACCCCGGCGAACCGGTTTAGTGCCGCCGTTTAAGGCTTTCGGCGGAATTGCGCAAGACTTAATTGCGGACGCTATTCCGCACTGCCGCCGCATATGGGAACGAAGCATTCGATCGGCAATATAGAAGTGCGAACAAGCGTGCGCGTTTTCACCATAAACCGCCACAAGCGATTGATGCTGTGATATTACTTGCGTTGCCGGAGCCACGCCGGCGATCGCTTGAGGAGAGCACGGCATGGACCCAAAGCACATCGCGAAACGATCGGCCGGCAATTTTCTGATCTTTGCCGGCTGCGCATTCATATTGTGGATATTGGCGGCCGCGATAGACTGGATCGCGCAGGTCGTGCGGCTCTCGACGCCAGAGCGGCTACCGGCGCTGGCGGCCTCCATCGTCAGCTCGTCGACGCTGCAGGCGATCGTCGCCATATGGCTGCTTACGGCGGCCGTCGCCATCGCGTTTCCAAGGGTGCTCAGGCCGCTATCGACCACGACGACGCTGATGTTCGATGTCGGCTACGGCATCCTCGGCGCACTCACTGGGTTCGGCATTGCGATCGGGCTTTTCGGCGGCGGATGGTCGATCCTGTGGCGCGCACTCATCTATAGCGCCGTCATCGCCGTCGGTTATGTCGCCGTGCGCAAATGGCTGTCGCGTGACGAATTCACGATGGATGGGCGCACACGCTGGATGGCGGCCGGCATCATTGCGCTCGCCTCCCCCTTCGTGTTGCTGTGGGGCTGAGATCGGACGCGACGCGTCAGCGCGATAGGGAAACGCAAACAAGCGCTTGCGCGCTGTGGATAATGTCAGACTTCGATTTGAAAAATGGAGCGGGTAGCGGGAATCGAACCCGCGTATTCAGCTTGGAAGGCTGCTGCTCTACCATTGAGCTATACCCGCGGGGTTTGGTCCGATCCGAGGACGAATGGTGGAGAGAGTTGGATTTGAACCAACGTAGGCTGAGCCAACGGATTTACAGTCCGTCCCCTTTAACCACTCGGGCATCTCTCCAGTTTTTCGTCCGGATCGTTAGACCAAGTCTGCTAGACTTTCGAAGCGTTGCCGCCCCTCGGTCTGCGCCGCGTATATGACGGGCCGAGTTGCCTATGTCAACACGATGACGATGGAAAATATGCGAAAAATGTCATCGGCGATGGAAAGCCCCTGTGGACAAAGAAATCCTATGCGGAAAGAAATGCCACCGCTATAAAGCGGCATGAGCAAAGACAACAAAACCGGGGGCACGCCCTCCGACGAAAAATCCGCCAAGGATACGCACTACGCCAACCTGCGTCGTGCGCATCGCGACAACAAGCGCGAACGCGGCGAAATTCCACCCCCCGGCTTCCAGAAGCGCAAGCGTGGCGGCGATGACTGGAAGCCGCCGGCACTCGCTCCGGACCAGGTCCATCTCTATGGCCTGCACACGGTGCGTGCCGCGCTCGAGAATAAAGAGCGCAAGAAGATAAAGCTGTCGGTGACCCCGAACGCGCTGGCCCGCCTTGAGATCGATGTCGAGAAACTCGGCATATCGGTCGAGATGGTTTCGCCGCAGGATCTCGACAAGGTGCTTGGCCCAGACGCCATCCACCAGGGCGTGATGCTGGAAACGCGTCCCCTGCCCGTGCGCCGCCTAGAAGCGCTGAAGGACAGCCCGCTGATCCTGGTGCTCGATCAGGTGACCGATCCGCACAATGTCGGCGCCATCATGCGCTCGGCCGTCGCCTTCAATGCCGGTGCGCTGATCACGACGCAGCGCCACAGCCCGACCGAATCGGGCGTGCTCGCCAAATCCGCCTCCGGCGCGCTGGAACTCATCCCTTATATCCAGATCACCAATCTCGCTGACGCGCTCGGCGAACTGCACAAGCTCGGCTTCGTCACCATCGGCCTTGATTCGGAAGGCCCGGCTCCGCTGGAGGGTACCTTTTCCGGCGACAAGGTCGCACTGGTCCTCGGCGCCGAGGGCAAGGGATTGCGCCAGAAGACGCGCGAGACGGTGAATGCGCTGGCGCGGCTCGATATGCCCGGCGAGATCAAGTCGCTCAACGTGTCCAACGCAGCGGCGATCGCGCTCTACGCGGCGCGCATTCATCTGAAGGGCTGACAGGCTCACGGACAAGCCACCATGCCGAAAGATGCCGCTGCTGATGCTCGACCGCCTCGGTTTTGACGTCAGCAGCGGTTATCATCCAGCAATGCTCCGACCAACAAGGAGAAGCATCCGACATGGCAGTTCGTCCCCTCATCATCGGCATTCTCTTCATCGGCATCCTTGTCGCCATCATTCTCAGCATCGGCTGGATCGACAAGACCCAACCCGTGCACCAGCCCGATCCTCTCGCCCCGGTCGCTCCAGGCACCAATCCCACCACGACAGCACCGCCGCCTGCGCAATAGCCGCGACACCCGTTCCGGAACCCAATTGCCTTATTTGCGTTTCTTCCTCGTTCAAAAGGAGAAATCGCGTGCGAATAATGATCGCTGTCATCGCTCTCATGGTTGTTTCGGTTCTCAGCATCGCTGCCATGCCGTCTTCCGGCGATGGCATGGGCGAGAATGGCGGCCACCTGCAATCGACCGTTCGGCAGACAACGCCGAACTAGCCACAGCAAACTATCGCCCGATTACGGCCTGTTGAAATCACTGAGTGAAATCAAATCGTGGCCGATTTTTCTTTACAGAGCAGCAAAATCTGCTAATTGGCGGGCGTTGCCCTTGTAGCTCAGTTGGTAGAGCACCTGATTTGTAATCAGGGGGTCGCGGGTTCGAACCCTGCCGGGGGCACCACAATTCTTCGAAGGAATCGATTGTTGCCACACCGACGGGCCTCGGTAAACGAGATGCTCGCGTTGCAACATTTGGTTCCTATTGCCCTTGGTTTCCCAGGGTTCCCCTGCATTCACGGCTGATCCGTGCAACATGCCAAGAGGTTATTGAAATGGCTGAACTCACCCCGGCGCAGATCGCGGGACTTAAACTCGCCCGTGACGGCGATCTCTATCCGCAAGCGGCCGGCAAGTGGACGCATGAGAACGCAACCGTGACCTATGCGAAAACGGACCGCTGGAAAGAGCGCCCGCAGAAGATCAAGACGGTCACCGCGAAGACGCTTGTGGATCTGTGCGAGCACGGTTTCCTGGAGCGCCGCAACCTCACCGACGATGGCACCACCGATACCTATGGCATCACCATGGGCGGGAAGATCTGGCTGCTTCAGAACAAGTAAGGCGCTGTCGCTGACCCGATGGGCCACAGACACGGGCCGACCGCGATCCGTTCGAAGCCGATCACAAACAGGGGGCGCCATGAAACTGGCGCCCTTCTGCCCTCTCCTCACCTATGCAGAGAGTAGTCTCGGCGAACAGCTGCGACCTTAAAATGCCTTGTCGTGCCAGCCCATTATCATTTAGCTAGGCGGACTTTATCAAAGGGCATTGCATGAGCGTATCCTTTCAAACCCTCTGTTTTCTGGCTTCCCCTACCGCCGAGGCGCTGGCGGCGCGCGATGAACTGATTCGCGTTTACGGGGATGTGCCCGCAAAGGATGCCGATGTGATCGTGGCACTCGGCGGCGACGGCTTCATGCTGCAGACGCTGCACAGCACGATGAACTCCGGCAGGCTCGTCTATGGAATGAACCGGGGTTCCGTCGGCTTTCTGATGAACGAGTACCGCACCGACGCGTTGCGGGAGCGGATCAATGCCGCCGTCGAGAACACGTTTCGTCCGCTGAGGATGACGACCACGAATGCGGATGGTACGAGCGATACCGCGCTTGCGATCAACGAGGTCTCGCTCTTTCGCCAATCCTACCAAGCCGCCAAGCTCAGGGTCGAAGTGGATGGCGTCGTTCGGCTTGAGGAGCTGATCTGCGACGGGCTGATGGTGGCGACGCCGGCCGGGTCGACGGCCTACAATCTCTCCGCGCATGGTCCGATCCTGCCGCTCGACGCGCCGCTTTTGGCCATGACGCCGGTGAGCGCGTTCCGTCCCCGCCGCTGGCGCGGGGCACTGTTGCCGAACAAGGTGACGGTGGACATTCATATTCTCGAATCGGAAAAGCGGCCGGTGAACGCGGTTGCCGATAATTCGGAAGTGAAGTCGGTGCTCCATGTGCGGATCGCGCAATCCGAGCACATGACGGCGCGCATCCTCTCCGACCCCGACCGTTCCTGGTCCGACCGTATTCTATCCGAGCAATTCGAGGATTGAGGCGATGAAGCGTTTCGGACTGACAGCCTGCGCGCTGCTGATCGCCGCAATTCCGCTTGCTGCCCAGGCGACGGATGCCACCGATCCCATATTGCCCGCGAGCATCACATTCGCGACGAGCACGGGCTACTGGGCGGACGACGGCAATGCGCCGGCGGTGACCCGTCCGCCAGCCGCAAGCACGCCGAATGCTCCGGCCGCAGCGACGGCCGTACCCGCCGCGCCCAGCCAACCTCGCCATGGCTATTACAAGCTGTTTGCGGTTCGCCAGGCCGATCGCACCGCCAAGGTTTATCTGCAGCAGATCGCGCAGACCGAGACCGGGCCCGAAATCGTCTCGACGGTCGAGGTTCAGGAACTGAACGACCTCAATCCCTATGTGACGGATATCCGTCCCGAGAACTCGACCGGCCGACTGAACGAGCCAGGGCTTTTCGCGATGGTCTATCTGAAGACCGATCCGGATGGCGACGCAAATAGCTGGACCGTCATCATCGATGAGTTCGGGGATATCAGCGTCGAGAAGTCAGGGCATTAAAGTCCGTCGCGCTTCGAAAGACGCACAGCCAGAATCAAAAAAGGCCCCGGATGGGGCCTTTTCGATATCGATCTCACCAAGATCGATCAGTCGACGTCGTCGACCACGGCATCCGCCTTGCCGCTGATGCGGTGGGCGAGCGCTGCTTCCATGAACTCGTCGAGTTCCCCATCCAGCACGTCGTCGGGCGCGGTACTGGTAACGCCGGTGCGCAGGTCCTTGACCATCTGGTAAGGCTGCAGGACGTAGGAGCGGATCTGGTGGCCCCAGCCGATGTCGGACTTGGAGGCCGCTTCCGCGTTGGCCGCGTCTTCGCGCTTCTTCAGTTCCGCTTCGTAGAGACGTGCGCGAAGCATGTCCCAGGCCTTGGCGCGGTTCTTGTGCTGCGAGCGTTCCTGCTGGCACTGCACCACGATGCCCGAGGGCATATGAGTGATGCGGACAGCGGAGTCGGTCGTGTTGACGTGCTGACCACCGGCGCCGGACGAGCGGTAGGTGTCGATGCGGCAATCGCTTTCGTTGATGTCGATCTGGATCGAGTCGTCGACGACGGGGTAGACCCAGATGGACGAGAACGAGGTGTGGCGACGCGCGTTGCTGTCGTAGGGCGAGATGCGGACCAGGCGGTGAACGCCCGATTCGGTCTTCAGCCAGCCATAGGCATTGTGGCCCTTGACGAGCAACGTCGCGGACTTGATGCCGGCTTCTTCGCCGTCATGCACTTCGAGCAACTCGACCTTGAACTTCGAGCGTTCGGCCCAGCGGGTATACATGCGCAAAAGCATGTTCGCCCAGTCCTGGCTTTCCGTGCCGCCGGCGCCGGAATGAACTTCGAGATAGGTGTCGTTGCTGTCGGCTTCGCCAGACAACATCGCTTCGACCTGCTGGCGCGCGGCTTCGGCCTTGAGTGCCTTTAGCGCGTCTTCGGCTTCCTTGACGATGGCCTCGTCGCCCTCGTCCTCGCCCATCTCGATGAGCTCGATATTGTCTTTGATCTGCTGTTCGAAACGGCGTACGCCGCTGATGCCGTCATCGAGCTGCTGGCGCTCGCGCATCAGCTTCTGTGCTTCGGTGGCATCGTTCCAGAGATTCGGGTCCTCTGCCTTGTTGTTCAACCAGTCCAGTCGTCTTATCGCCTGGTCCCAGTCAAAGATGCCTCCTCAGCAGGGTGATAGCCTGCTTGGTTTCATCGACTACGTTCTGGATTTCCGCTCGCATTGTCCCGCTTCTTTTGCGTTGTCTTCAAAAGTCGTCCGTCAAATAGTTGTGGCGGCCGCGGATGTAAAGAGCCGCGACCGCCACGCTATCAGTCGAAAATGTCAGTAGAGACCGCCGGCGCCGGATTGAACCGCCTGATTGGCCTGCGGCGAGGTCTTCAGGATTTCCTCCGGCGCCATGGTGTTGTCCATGCCGATGACGGAGTAGCTGTCGGCCGGGCCGGTGCCGGGCTTGAAGGCTTCGATGATGGTGTTCGGATCGCCCTGCGTCGCGGCCATGCCAGTCTTGCGGTCGATCGGGATCAGGTTCATGCCGGCGGGGATGACGAACTTCGACACAGGCGTATCCTTCACAGCCGCCTGCATGAACTCGTTGAAGACGGGCGCGGACAGCGAGCTGCCGGTGCCGCCGCGGCCCAGCGTCGATGGCGAATCGAAACCGATATAAAGACCGGCGACCAGATCCGGCGTGAAGCCGACGAACCAGGCGTCCTTTTCATCGTTGGTCGTGCCGGTCTTGCCGGCGACGTCGCGTTCGCCGAGCTGAACCTTGCCGGCGGCCGTGCCGCGCTGGATAACGCCCTGCATCATCGAGGTGATCTGGTAGGAGGTCATCGGGTCGAGAACGGTTTCGCGGTTATCCACCACGTTCGGCTCTTCCTGGTTCTGCCAGTCGCTGGCGTTGCAGGCCTCGCAGACACGCTCCTCATGCTTGAAGATGGTCTTGCCGTAGCGGTCCTGGATGCGGTCGATGAGCGTCGGCTTGATCTGCTTGCCGCCGTTGGCGATGACCGAATAGGCCGAAACCATGCGCAGGACGGTGGTTTCGCCGGAGCCGAGCGACATGGCCAATACCGGCATCATCTTGTCGTAGATACCGAAGCGGTTGGCATATTCGGCAACGACGTTCATGCCGAGGTCGTTGGCGAGGCGCACCGTCATGCGGTTGCGCGAATGCTCGATGGCGAAGCGCAGCGTGTTGGCGCCACCGCCCTCGCCTTCGTAGTTGTCAGGCGCCCAGACCTGGCCGTTGCCGACCTGGATTTCGAGCGGATCGTCGCTGACGACGGAGGCCGGCGTGTAGCCATTGTCCATCGCGGCTGCGTAGACGAAAGGCTTGAAGGAGGAACCAGGCTGGCGCATCGCCTGCGTTGCGCGGTTGAATTCCGACTGCGCATAGGAGAAGCCGCCGACCATGGCCAGCACGCGGCCGGTCTTCGGGTCCATGGCGACGAGACCACCGCCGACCTTGGGCGGCTGGCGCAAACGGTAGGATGTTGAGCTGTCACCGCCGAGGCGCTCGACGAAGACGACGTCGCCCGGCTGCAACACGCCCTGCGGCGACTTGGAGGTCTTGCCGCCGGTGGCCGAACGGAAGGCCCACTGCATGTTCTTGGCTTCAATGGTGCCGCGCTGACGGTCGGCGCCGATCTTGCCGGCGCCATCCTTCTGCGGCTGCAGGCCGATGTCGACGCTGTCGCTGGCGACGGCGAGCACGACGGCGAGATCCCATTCCGGAACGTCGGAGAGAGCCGGGATATCGGCGAGCGCCTTGCCCCAGTCCGACGTCGTGTCGATCTGCTTGATCGGGCCGTGGAAGCCGCGGCGCTCATCGTAGTTGATCAGGCCATCCTGCAGCGCCTTGCGGGCGAAGACCTGCAATTGCGGATCGAACGAGGTGCGAACCGAGAGGCCACCCTCATAGAGCATCTTCTCGCCGTACTGGTCGATCAGCTGGCGGCGGACGGCTTCGGCGAAGTAGCCGGATGCGAAGAGCGACGGACCGCTGGTGCGGCCAGTGACGCCGAGCGGCTGCTTCTTGGCTTCAGCGCCATCCGACTGGCTGACATAGCCATTCTCGACCATGCGGTCGATAACCCAGTTGCGGCGGGTTACCGCAGCCTCAGGATGGCGGAACGGATGGTAGTTCGCCGGGCCCTTCGGCAGCGAAGCCAGATAGGCGGCATCGGCGATGGTCAGTTCGTTGACCGACTTGTTGAAATAGGTGAGTGCGGCGCTGGCGATACCGTAGGAGTTCAGGCCGAAGAAGATCTCGTTGAGATAGAGCTCGAGGATCTTGTCCTTGCTGTAGGCCTGCTCGATGCGGAAGGAGAGGATGGCTTCCTTGGCCTTACGCTCCATGGTCTGTTCGCTCGACAGCAGGAAGTTCTTGGCGACCTGCTGCGTGATCGTGGAGCCGCCCTGCGTCGGGCCGCCGGTCAGATAGGCGACCACGGCGCGGCCGAAACCGGTGACGTCGATACCAGGATGCTGGTAGAAATTCTTGTCTTCGGCGGAGAGGAACGCGGCCTTGACGCGATCGGGAACAGCCTGGATCGGCAGGAACAGGCGGCGCTCCTTGGCGTACTCGGCCATCAGCGCGCCGTTGCCGGCATGCACGCGCGTCGTCACCGGCGGCTCGTAGCTGCTCAGCACCGCGTAATCAGGAAGATCCTTCGTCACCGTCGCCAAATAAACGGCAACGGCCGCCGCTACGCCCAGGAACAGGACGCAAGCCGCTCCGAAGAAATATCCAAGAAGTCTGATCATATCTAAGCTACCGGTATCTCAATTGTCGATCGGCGCGCGCATAACAATCGCATGAACCGCGGCACTTTGCACGCTGCGCGAATTACTCCATGCCGGATGCGGCCACAAGCCAATTCCGTTTTGCACACGGAAACATAGCCGTGAGTAATGGCCTGAATGTGAGGAAAGTAGGGCTTTTGCCTGCAATTCCACACGCATACATGTTTACCCACGCAAGTGTCACATCTGAGCAACGGCCGCCCGTCAGCCGCCATTGGCGACCATGGATGCGTGGTAATGCTTCACCGCTTCCGTCAACAGGTCGCCCATCTTGGCGCGCCAGGTGTCGTCGAGCAGCAGTTTCTCGTCTTCCTTGTTCGAGAGGAAGCCGAGTTCCAGCAGGATGGAGGGAACATCTGGTGCCTGCAGAACGCGGAAGCCGGCGTGGCGGTGCGGGTTGTTGATCGTCCCGACCTGATCCTTGAAGGAGGCCAGCACGCTTTCGGCCATCGAGATCGAAAACGCCTGCGTTTCGCGCCGAGTCAGGTCGAGCAGGATGTCAGCCACTTCGGGCGGCTCGGTCGCGGCCGCCTTGCCGGCGATCTGGTCGGACAGGTTTTCGCGATCGGCTAGATCGGCGGCGAGCTTGTCGGACGCCTTGTCGGAGATGGTGTAGACGGTGGCGCCGCGAATATCCTTCTGGCGCAATGTGTCGGCATGCATCGAGACGAAGAGTGCCGCGTGGTTCTGCCGCGCGATCTGTACCCGCTCGGAAAGCGACAGGAACGAATCATCCTTGCGGGTCAGGAAAGCCTTGATGCCGGGCTCGCGGTTCAGCCGGTCCGCGAGAGTCTTGGCGAATGCCAGCGTGACATCCTTTTCCTGGGTCTTCGTGTCGACGCCGATCGCGCCGGTATCTATGCCACCATGGCCAGCATCGACGGCGACGATGAAGTCGCCGGGCTCAGCCTTTTCGGGCGCTGGTATGGCGCTGGTTGTCTGCGCGACCTCGGGCTCGTTCCAGGATTGGGCTTTCACCAGTTCGGCAAACGTCGCCTTGTCGGTCATCTCGGCTTCGAGAACGAGGCGCTGGCCCTTGCCGTTTTCATCGGCTTGAACCCTCGCCATGCCGATGCGAACGGGCTTTGTCGCCGTCAACACGATACGGGCGCTGTCGCCGTCCATCGTGCCGTAGCGGATATCCTTGAAAAGCCCCCTCGCCTCGAGATCCTTGGCGGGGAAACCGAAGGCCGTTGCCGGAAGATCGACGACGACCCGTTCCGGATTGGCAATGTAGTGGATGGAGAAGCTCGGGGGACGATCGAAATCGATGACGATGCGGGTCCTGGCGTCGTCGCCGACGATACGCGCGCCGTAGGCCAGAAGGCGCTCTTCGCCGGCCGCGGCCGCGACCGAATGACCGACCAACGGAACGGCCGCGGCCATCACCGCGGCAACCAGCCAAGCCCTGAAGTTTTTCGTCCGCAAGCCGGATTTCACCGTTGCGCGCCGCGTCTCGCTATACAACCGACTGTCATGCCCCAATTGTCATCAATGCCGGATCCCGCGATACACGCGATTGCGACCGAGAACAATTGTCACTGTCGCCGCGCCGGAATCACCTCGTCCACCGCTATTTTTTATGATGCTGCAAATCCATCAATATTATGGCACATTTGGCTTTTCCCTTGCTATTGTGACGGAGAAAACATACAAGCAATTTTAGGGTAGAAGCACTGACGGGATAGAGTCGCCGACAAGGCAGCCAACCGCAAAGGACCTGGCGCCACAACCGGCAATCGTCCGCCGTCTTACATGCTTCCACTCGACAATGGATCCTGATTTTTCCGGAGTATGCGGAAACTTCATCGGTGGATTGCCACCAACCGCTCTTTAAAGAGAGAGCAAACTCATCGGGCCTGAATAAGGTCTTTGTTTTGTCGATCTCGCTTGGTCTTTTATGGTGTCGCAGCAGGTTTTATCTAAAGTCTACAGACCCCGGGAGAAGAGTTTCCCCGCTGCTGTCTGGCTGCTGCCTTCCACACCGAACCAATCGCGACTTTCACTATCCGGCGCTGCTATGACGGTCCGCACTCCCCTTGTCTTATCGACTGCGGAGACTGCCGACGATCGACCGCGCCGAGGAGCTCAGCTTACATGGCAGACAAAATGCTTATCGACGCGTCTCACGAGGAAGAGACGCGCGTCGTTGTCGTTCGCGGAAACCGCATAGAAGAATTTGACTTCGAGTCAGAACACAAGAAGCAAATTCGCGGCAACATCTACCTCGCAAAGGTAACGAGGGTCGAGCCTTCGCTGCAGGCTGCTTTCGTCGATTACGGCGGCAACCGGCACGGCTTCCTGGCCTTCGCCGAAATCCATCCCGATTATTACCAGATCCCGCTTGCCGACCGTCAGGCCCTGTTGCGCGCCGAAGCCGAAGAGCATCGCCGCGACGACGATGTCGAGCATGTTGATACGGCACGGATCGACCCCGCGACCCAGGACCAACCCGATGTCGGCATCGTTGCCAAGGACGAATCTGATGCGCCAGTCGAAGCCGCGGTAGAGGTAGYAGAGACCGTCGAGACTGCAGAGGTTGTCGAAGCCGTCGAGGAAGCGCCTGCAAAGAAGGCAGCCAAGCCCCGCCGGAGCCGTAAGAAGGTCGTTCCCGCCGCTGACGAAGCGACGGTTGAAGCTGACGCCGCGGCATCGTCCGACGACGAAGGTTCCAACGGCGGCGAGATGGCCGCCATGGTCGAGACCGACACGATTTCCGAAGACGTCGATGCGCGCCGCCGCGGTGACGACGAGGATGACGACGATCATGATCACGAAGAAGAAGTGATCGAGAACGTCGGCGCTGAAGACGCCATGGAAGAAGTTCCTGACCGTGTGCAGCGCAAGCCGCGCAAGCAGTACCGCATCCAGGAAGTCATCAAGCGTCGCCAGATCCTGCTCGTTCAGGTCGCCAAGGAAGAACGTGGCAACAAGGGCGCCGCCCTGACCACCTACCTATCGCTTGCCGGCCGTTATTCGGTTCTGATGCCGAACACCGCACGTGGCGGTGGCATCTCCCGCAAGATCACCAGCCCTCAGGACCGCAAGCGCCTGAAGGAAATTGCCAAGATGCTCGAAGTGCCGCAGGGCATGGGCGTCATCCTGCGCACCGCCGGCGCCAACCGCACCAAGGTCGAGGTCAAGCGCGACTTCGAATACCTGATGCGTCTTTGGGAAAACGTCCGTACGCTGACGCTCGCATCGACCGCGCCTTGCCTCGTCTACGAGGAAGGCTCGCTCATCAAGCGTTCGATCCGCGACCTCTACAACAAGGATATCGGCGAGATCATCGTCTCCGGCGAAGAAGGCTATCGTGAAGCGAAAGACTTCATGAAGATGCTGATGCCGAGCCACGCCAAGGTGGTCCAGCCTTACCGCGACATTCACCCGATCTACTCGCGCTCCGGCATCGAAGCCCAGCTCGACCGTATGCTGCAGCCGCAGGTGACGCTGAAGTCGGGTGGCTACCTGATCATCAACCAGACCGAAGCGCTGGTTTCGATCGACGTCAACTCCGGTCGTTCGACCCGCGAGCACTCGATCGAAGACACGGCACTGCAGACCAACCTCGAGGCCGCCGACGAAGTCGCTCGTCAGCTGCGCCTGCGCGACCTGGCTGGCCTTGTCGTCATCGACTTCATCGACATGGAAGAAAAGCGCAACAACCGCGCTGTCGAAAAGAAGCTGAAGGATTGCCTGAAGAACGATCGCGCCCGCATCCAGGTTGGCCGCATCTCGCACTTCGGCCTGCTCGAAATGTCGCGCCAGCGCATTCGCGCATCGGTTCTCGAATCGACGACGCAGGTCTGCTCGCATTGCGGCGGCACCGGTCACGTTCGCTCGCAGTCTTCCGTTGCCCTGCACGTGCTGCGCGGTATCGAAGAATATCTGCTCAAGAACACGACCCACGACATCACGGTTCGCACGACGCCGGAGATCGCTCTTTATATCCTCAACCACAAGCGTCAGACGATCGTTGACTATGAAGCCCGCTTCGGCGTCGCCATCATCATCGATGCCGATGGCGCGGTTGGCGCGCAGCATTTCGCGATCGATCGCGGCGAAGCCGTCGAGAACCCGGTCAAGATCGAAACCCTCTTCAACTTCGCGGCGATCCCCGAAGACGACGACGATGACGTCGTGATCGAGATCGACGAGGAAGAAGACGAAGAGCTGGAAGAAAAGCAGGCGTCGGAACGTCCGGCTGCCGCTGCCCGTGCAGAGGGCGAAGGTGATGGACGCAAGCGCAAGCGTCGCCGTCGTCGTCGTGGCCGCAACGGCAATGGCGAGCAGCAGGCATCCGACGAGAACGGTGCGGAACAGGCTGGCGACGAGGACGGTGGTGACGAGGAAGGCGACGACGCCGAAGCCACGTCCGCTGCCGGCTCCGAAGAGCGCGCCGAAGGCGATGACGCACAGCGCCGCAAGCGCCGCCGTCGCGGCAAGCGCGGCGGTCGCCGCAACCGCGAGGAAGGTGGCGAAGGCGCTGAGGGCGACGATGTTGCCGAAGCCGATGGCGATGTTGCCGCAAGCGCGGAAGCAGTTGAGACCACGGACGATGCCGCAGTCGCAACCGAAGACAGCGCACCGGTAGATGTTGTCGTGGAAGCTGCCGCAGCAGAAGCTGTCGAAGCCTCTTCGGCCATGGCCGCCGTCGAAGCCGGCGCCACGGTGACGGAAGACGTGAAGCCGAAGCGCGCTCGCCGCAGCCGCAAGGCCTCGCCGGTCGAAGAGCCTGTGGTGGAAGCAGAGGTGGCACCTGCCGCTGAAGCAGCTCCGGTTACCGAAGCAGCCCCTGCCGCCGAGCCGGAAGTCACTGAGGCCTCCGCCGATCTGGCAGCGCCCGCTGCTGAAGAGGAAGCAAAGCCCGTTCGCGCCAATCGCGGCGCAAACGTCGCCTCCTCCGAACCAACCGTCAAGTCGTCGACCACGGAAGCGACTGATGGCGACGGGAAGCCGAAGAAGGCCGGCTGGTGGCAGCGCCGCGGTTTTTTCTGAGACTGATTTTCGGACGTAAGTAATTGAAATCCGGCTGCGGCGACGCAGCCGGATTTTTTTCGTTCAGGGGTTATGTGTCGTTCGATTGGACGCATCGGTTGCCCGGTGGCGGGGACTGGATGTCAGTCTTGCCGCCACGGTAAACAGGGCGCGCTATATCCGCCCTCCGGATGCCTGAGCGCTTTCCATACGCGGCGGCGTTATCCCTACCCTACCAGCAACCATCGCTCACGCTAGGCTCGGCTATGCGTATCGGCGCTTTTGGCTGCCATAAGCGCGAAACTGATTCCAGCCAGAAGCTGCACCGGTTTGGCGGTAGGCAGATATGCAAACAGCGAGATCGGCTTCCGGCCGGATCTCGCTGAGGCAAACTTGATGATTGCTGTAAGGCGCGGCCGCCGCGCAAGGCTAGCCACGACCCGTGCATTCACAACGCAGGTCGTGGCCCCAAATCAATCGCGTTCGGAAATAACCGTCGCGTGCGGGTATTCGCCGTAGAAGCCGCGCCAGTTGGCGATCGCGAAGCCGAAGACGACGAGTGCGCCGCCCTGGTGCAGCAGACCCCAGTCGAGCGGGACTTCGAGCAGCAATGTGGCGATGCCGATCGAGGCCTGGATGGTGACGAGGCCGAACATGACGACGGCGCGGCGTGCGTGGGTCGTTGCTGGTGCTGCGCGCAAAAGCATGATCATGTTGATCAGCGTCACGGCAAACAGCGTGTAGGCGCCGATGCGGTGGATGAACTGTACGGTCTTCGGGTTTTCGAAGAAGTTGATCCAGGCGGGCTGCTGGATCAGGAGATCGGACGGCACGATGGCGCCGTCCATCAGCGGCCATGTATTGTAGGTGAAGCCCGCATCGAGACCGGCGACCAGCGCGCCGAGATAGATCTGGAACAAGGTCAGCGCGGCGATCACGCAGGCCCATACGCGCGCGCTTTTGGTCGGCGCCGTGTCTTCGGAATGCGGCGAGAGCGCGCGCATGATCCACATACAGGATGCGAAGATCAGACACGCCGTGATCAGGTGTGTCGCCAGGCGGTACTGACTGACATCGGTGCGCGCGGTCAGGCCCGACGAGACCATCCACCAGCCGATGGCGCCCTGGAAGCCGCCGAGCGCCAGTATGCCGACGAGAGGCCAGCGCAGGCGGCGCTCGATCCTGCCGGTTGCCCAGAAGTAGAGGAGCGGCAGCGCGAAGATCACGCCGATGCCGCGGGCGATCAGGCGGTGCGCCCATTCCCACCAGAAGATGCCCTTGAACTCATCGACGGTCATGTCGCTGTTGATCTGCTGGAATTCGGGAATGCGCTGGTAGAGCTTGAATTCTTCTTCCCATTCCGTGGCGTTCAGCGGTGGGATTACGCCGTGGATCGGCTTCCACTCGGTGATCGACAGGCCGGAATTGGTCAGTCGCGTCGCGCCGCCCACAATCACCAGACAGAACAGCGCGAGAAGGACGATGCCGAGCCAAATTCGTATGGCTTTGCGATTGCTATCCTGCTTGCGCACCTGGCGCAGAATTTCCTGTTCAGTCGTAAGATCGGCGACGGCCATGGACGGACTCCTTCGTTCCGACAGTTGATTTGCCTTAGCCACTGATGCAAAACAAGTCCGAACATTTGCGGCATGCCGTCGCGGTGGCCTGCACATCCCATACCGGAATTCACCAGATGCCCGTCCGCCTTCGCAAGTTCATCGGCACCATCCTCATCGTCGTCCTCGTTCTGGTCTATGCGTTGGTTGCGAATACGATCGCGGTTGCGACGCTCGGCAATGCGCCATGGTGGGGCCACCTGCTCTATTTCTCGCTGACGGGGCTGCTCTGGGTATTGCCTGCGATGGTCATCATCAAGTGGATGGCCGGCCCGAAGCAGCAATAGGCATTAATCGCGGACTAACCGTGATTGACGGAAAAGCCGTCGGCTCGGCGCGCGTAAAGGAAATGGATGCGCTGCCGCGCTATTTTCCCGGGCAGTATCTTTTCCCGGAGAACGCCCGTGCAAACGCAAAAGCTTCCATTGGAATCCGCGCCGCGTGACATCGCCGCCGACGCAGATGCCGGATTGGCGAAGCTCAGGGAGATAAATGCGCGGCTGTCCTTAGATGCGATCGAGATCGACATTGTCGATTCCATAGAGGCTATCGAGCCCGAATGGCGCGCGCTTGAGCGTGACAATCTGAACTCCCTGCACCAGGGCTATGACTGGTGCGCCTCCTGGATGAAGGCCTACGGCAATCCGGCCGCCATCATCCGTGGCCGGTCGGGGACGCGAACCGTCTTCATTCTCCCCGTCGAGGTCGTCCGCTCGCGCGGCGTGCGTGTCGCGAAGTTCATCGGCGCCGACCATAGCAACATCAATACCGGCCTGTTTGCCGCCGATTTCGCGGATTCCTCCGAGGCGTTTGATGCAAGACACCTTGCCGCCCATATCTCCGGCGCGCTCAAGGGCAAAGCGGATCTCCTGCTCCTGCAGAACATTCCTCTGACATGGCGCGGTCGCCGTAATCCGCTGGCGCTGCTGCCGACGGTGCAGAACCAGAACCACGCCTACCAGCTGCCGCTGTTCGACACGATGGAAGCGACGCTGAAGCAGTTGAACGCCAAAAGCCGGCGGAAGAAGTTCCGGGTGCAGTCGAAGCGGCTGGAGGAGATCGGGGGCTTCGATTATGTCCATGGTACGGATGCCAAGAGTCAGCACGCGCTTCTCGACCAGTTCTTCCGGCTGAAGAGCGAACGCTTCAAGGCGATGGGACTGCCCGATGTCTTCGCCGACGCCGAGACGAAGGCATTTCTGCACGGCGCGATTGATGTCCGTGATGCCGAGAGGGAACTGTCAGGTCTCGAAATGCATGCGATCCAGCTAAGAGGCGAGCATGCCGGTCACGTGGCGGCCGTCGCGGGCATCTCGCGCAAGGGCGATCATGTGATCTGCCAGTTCAGCGCGATCGACGAGAGCATCGGCGCCGAGGCCAGCCCGGGCGAGTTTCTGTTCTGGCAGATGATATCGGGGCTGCACGGCAAGGGCGTCAGCATGTTCGATTTCGGCCTGGGCGACCAGGGCTACAAGCGCTCCTGGGCGCCTGTCGAGACTGATCACTATGATGTGGTGCTGCCCCTCACCGCTCGCGGCATGGTCGCCGGCACGGCGCATCGGCTCGTTACCCGAGCCAAGGCCTATATCAAGTCACAGCAGCGGCTCTATCGCGCCGCCCAGCGTCTGCGCCGGTTCGCCGGCGTTTGATCAGGCCGCCTGCTGGGCGACCGCCGCATTGCCATCCGTATTGCCGCCGGACATCAGCACGACGCGCTCGTAACCCGCTTCCTCAAAGCTGGTCATCGCGGCCACGAACTCTTCTTCGACGATTTCCGGCATGGACAGGATGATTTCGACCGTCTTGCTCTGCGTGAGCTTGGAGACGCCGGCCGCATCGGCAGCGCCGGATTCGACCAGCACCAGATCGTAGGCCGAGGAGAGAGCGTCGAGCAGCAGCGAGAGGCGATCGGCCCCGCGCATGGCGCGACGCATGTCGCTGGTGCCCTGCGGGATGAAGTGGGCGTCGGAGAGGTAATCACCATGGATGGTGTCGCCAAAGGCTGCCTCACCGCACAGAAGGTCGGTGACGCCAGGCAGCGAGCGGCCTTGCGCCATCAGTTCCGTTGGGTGACCGGAGCCCGTCATGTCTACGAGCACGACACGGGAGCCGGCGGACGCAAGCGTGCGCGCCAGGGCAACGGTCGCGGCCGAGCCATTGTCACCGGTCGGTGAAATTGCGATCGCGAGGGGTGCACGGCTGCCGATGAGGTAATGTGCGACGGACGCGATGGAGAACTCGTTCTCATCCTCAGGCTCTTCCAGGACGAGGTCTTCGGCCACCTCGTCTTCCTGTTCGTCTTGCTCTTCCTGCTGGACGGCAAGCATGCTCGACGCCGGTGTGCGTGCCGGCGGCGCATCAACGACCACGACTTCGACCGTTTCCCGTTCGATGCGTTCCTCGACCTCGGCGCTCGACGTCGGCCGCAGCGCGCGGCCGCTGAAAAGCTCCGCCAGCATGATGGCGATCGAGGTCATGATGAAGGTCGCGAGTGCTGCGACGACAACGATCGGGACGACCTTGGGGAAGTAGGGGTCGACCGGCTGAACGGCGGTCGACACGATGCGGGCGTCCGCCGGGCTGGAATTCTTGTCGGCGCGCGAGGCGGCCTCGCGGAAGCGCGACAGGTAGGTTTCGAGCAGCTGACGCTGGGCGGCGGCTTCGCGCTCAAGCGCATTCAGGCCAACTTCATCCTCACCGGCCTGGGCGCTGTTTGCCTTGACCTTGTTGGACTGCTGCTCAAGCTCCTGCTCGCGAAGCGTCGCGACCTTTGCTTCGTTTTCGATGCTTGCCAGGATCTTCTGCGTTTCCTGACGGATCTGCGTCTTGATGTCCGCGAGCTGGGCGCGGAGGCTCTTCAGGCGCGGATGGTTGTTGAGGAGCGACGTCTGGAGGTCGGAGATCTGCGACTGTAGCCCGGATTCCGTTCCCTTCAGCCGCTGGATCGACTGCGACGACATGATGTCCTGCAGCGTATCGGATGCTTCGCCCGATGACAGCGCATTGCGCACGGACTGCGCGCGCGCCTCGGCATTGGCCCTCTCGCCGCGGACACGTGTCAGTTCGGCGGAGATATCGTTCAGCTGTTGCGTCTGGAAATTGCCGCCGCCGTTGGTCGGCAGCAGGCCGTGCGCGGCGCGGTATTCGGCAACCTTTTGCTCGGCGTCGCTGACCTTCGTCCGGAGGTTCTCGATTTCCGGCTCCAGCCAACGCGTGGCTTCCGAGTTGGAATCAAGCTTGGCGCCGCTCTGCTTGGCGAGATAGGCGGCGGCCATGGCGTTGGGGATCGTTGCGGCGAGCGCCGGATCCTTGGAGGTGAAGGTAATACCGATGACGCGGGAGCCGGGAACCTGATAGACCTGCAGGCGCTCGACGAAGGCGTCGATGACGCGCTCTTCCGGCGGGTTGGCAAGCGGGCTCTTTTTCAAATGCAGCGCGATCAGAATGTCGCCGAGCGCGGAGCTGTTGGCGGCTGCGTCGAACTCGGGGAGATCGTAGAGCTTCTGGCTGCTGATGACCTGTTTGATCAGATCGGCCGACTGCAGGAGCTGCACCTGGCTGGAGATGTTCAGTTCGTCGAGGAGCTGGCCTGCATTCGCATCCGTTGCCTGCGCGGTGGCGAAGGCCGGCGCGCGTGGCTCGATCAGGATGCGGGTCTCGCTGCGATACTTCGGCGAGATCATCTTGGCGCCGGCAAACGCTACCCCTGCCCCGAGCAAGGTGATCGCCACGACCTTGAGCCGGCGGGCCCAAACGCCGCGGACCAGCTGGGCAAGATCGATATCGACATCCTGATTACCCGTCACGCCGGACATGCTCGTACTCCAAGAACAAAGGTGCCGCGAGGGTAAATGACTATAGTAACTCAAGGGTTAATGCTTGGAGGCGCAGGGCTGACAGCCTTCGCAGTTCAAGAAAGAGCGAATTTGATGGCGGTCTTTACCGGTCATTAACCCTAACGGATCGATAACGGGACAAGAGTTTCGTTTCCTGTGAGAAGCAGATGCCCGTCGCACAGCCCAAGTTTCTGATGGCTTTGAGCCTCGCCGCCATGACAGCAGTCTTGGGCGGCTGCAACAGCTATCAGCCCGCGCCGCGCGCATTCAACCAGGCAACGATCCAGCCCTATTCGCTGGATAGCGGCGACAGGCTTCGCATTACCGTGTTCGATCAGCCGAGCATGACCAACACCTACACGATCGACCAGGCCGGCTACATCGCCTTCCCGCTTGTCGGTCAGGTGCCGGCGCGTGGCCGTACGCTGCAGCAGCTCTCCGGTCAGATCGCGCAAAAACTCAAGCAGGGCTACCTCCGTGATCCCGACGTCACCATCGATGTCGACCGCTATCGCTCCATCTTCATCATGGGTGAAGTCGGCCAGCCCGGCCAATACGCCTATGTTCCGGGCATGACCGCGCAGAACGCGATCGCCGTTGCCGGCGGCTTTACGCCGCGCGCCAACCAGAGCGCCGTCGATGTGACCAGAAAGATCAACGGCCAGGTGATGACGGGACGCGTCAACATCTCGTCCGCCATCATCGCCGGCGATACGCTCTATGTCCGCGAACGGCTGTTCTGATCATAGATGAGCGAACAGCGGCCCCTTCGCATCATTCACTGCTTCAGGTCCCCGGTCGGCGGCATCTTCCGCCACGTGCGCGATCTGGTGATCGAGCACAGCAAGGCCGGCCATGAAGTGGGCATTCTTTGCGACAGTTCGACCGGTGGAGAGCACGAGGACGCGCTGTTCGACGACATCAGGCCCTATCTGGCGCTGGGGCTGACGCGCGTGCCGATCCGGCGCTCGATCAGCCCTTCGGACATTGGCGTGCTTTGGGACGCCTACAAGAAGATCAAAAGTTTGCGGCCGGATGTGCTGCACGGACACGGCGCCAAAGGCGGTGTGCTCGCGCGGCTAGCCGGCTCAGCCCTGCGGGTGAACAGGTATTGCGTAGCCCGCCTCTACACTGCCCATGGCGGAAGCCTTCATTATTCCCGCTCGTCGCTTCTGGGGCAGTTCGTGCTCCGCATGGAGCGGCTGCAGGAATATCTCACGGACGCCCTGGTGTTCATCTGCGAGTACGAGCGCGACACCTACACCAAGCGGGTCGGCCGCCCGCGGACGCAAACGCGGCTGATCTACAACGGGATCAGCGAGCGAGACTTCGAGCTCGTCCCGACACGGTCCGATGCCGTCCACTTCATCTATGTTGGCATGTTGCGGGACCTTAAGGGTCCCGACCTTTTTGTGGACGCGTTTGCAAAGACGGAGCGCCTGATCGGCCGGCCGCTGTCGGCTCTTATGATCGGCGACGGACCGGATCGAGATCGCTACCGCGAGATGATGGTCGAGCGCGGCCTCGGCAAGCGTATCGGCATGCTGCCTGCGATGCGCGTGCAGCAGGCATTCGCGATGTCGCAGAACCTCGTCGTACCCTCCCGCGCGGAAGCCATGCCCTATATCGTCCTCGAGGGCTTGGGCGCCGGCAAGACGATCATCGCGACACGCGTCGGCGGCATTCCGGAAGCGCTCGGCAAGGATAGCGCGGCGCTGGTCGCGCCTGACGATGCCGACGACCTCGCCCGGGTGATGGCGGACGCCATTCGCGTTCCCGAATGGCACGAGAAAACCATGCCTCCGATCGATCAGGTACGGTCGGTCTTTTCCGCCACGGTCATGGCCAAGGATGTGTTGAAACTCTATCGCGAACTGCTTGAGCGCCGGGCCGCAAAGACAAGTAAAGCCACTTCGTAAAACGTTTCTTAGGGGCTTTCTGCTATTGCCGACTGGTGAAACAGCGGCGGTAGCCTCATGAACAAGGCAGAGAACAACGATCAATTTGATCTGGAAACCCTGCGCAAGCAAGTTTCCGACGTCAATCGACGCAGCGGCGGCGGCACTGAGAAAACCACCTCAGAGCCGCTCAACGACTATGCGCGTCAGATCGCCGAGCAGTTCAGCGACGGCACACGCACGCCCGCGATCATGATCGGCCAGTTTCGCCTGATCGAATTTCTCTCGCAATTCGGCATCGGCCTCCTCTCCTTCCTGCTGTGGATGGATACGGAGGAAACGATCTCCATGCGCGCGGTCGCATCCATATGCGTCGGCGCCGCGCTGGTGCTCGCCCTGCAGACGGCTGATTGCTACACGATCCCGGCGCTGCGCGCCCGCACGCGCCCGCTGCCGAAGGTGCTCCTGACATGGACGCTAGTCTTTGGTGCCATGGTCGCCATTGTCGCGATCGTCAGTCCTGTCGATACGGCACAGCTGCGGTCCTATCTCTCGTGGTTCATCCTCGGCGGCGTCTTCTTGCTCGCATCGCGCTTCCTGCTCGCCTACGGCATCCGAAACTGGGCGCGAAACGGCATCATGGAGCGCCGCGCGGTTCTCGTCGGCGGCGGCCAGCCGGCCAAGGATTTCATCCGCCTGCTCGAACAGCAGCCCGACAACGACATCCGCATCTGCGGCATCTTCGATGACCGCGGCGACAAGCGGTCGCCGGCAATGGTCGCGGGCTATCCGAAGCTCGGGACGATCGGCGAGCTCGTCGAGTTCGCGCGCCTGACACGTATCGACATGCTGATCATCGCACTGCCGCTCAGCGCGGAAGCGCGCATTCTGCAACTGTTGAAGAAGCTTTGGGTTCTGCCTGTCGATATCCGTCTCGCCGCGCATTCGAACCGGCTCCGCTTCCGTCCGCGCGCCTATTCGCATGTCGGATCGGTGCCGATGCTCGATATCTTCAACAAGCCCATTCGCGACTGGGATTCGGTGGCCAAGCGCTGCTTCGATATCTTCTTCGCCGTGCTTGCGCTTCTCGTGCTCTGGCCGATCATGCTGGCAACGGCCGTTGCCATCAAGGCGACGTCGCAGGGACCGGTCTTCTTCATGCAGAAGCGGCATGGCTTCAACAACGAGGTCATCAACGTCTTCAAGTTCCGCTCGATGTACACCAACATGAGCGACCCGACCGGAAAGGCGGCGGTCACCAAGGGCGACCCGCGCGTCACGCCCGTCGGCCGCTTCATCCGCAAGACGTCGATCGACGAACTGCCGCAGCTGTTCAACGTGCTTCTCGGCAATCTGTCGCTCGTCGGCCCGCGCCCGCATGCCGTGCTTGCACAGGCCCGCGACCGCGCCTTCGGCGATGTCGTCGAGGGCTATTTCGCGCGCCACCGCGTCAAGCCCGGCGTCACAGGCTGGGCGCAAATCAACGGCTGGCGCGGCGAAGTCGACAATGACGACAAGATCAAGTTCCGCACGGCCTACGATCTCTACTACATCGAGAACTGGTCGCTCTGGTTCGACCTGAAGATCCTGTTCCTCACGCCGTTCCGCCTGTTTAACACGGAAAACGCCTATTGAGCGCGATCGAGGCGACATACCCACGCGTCGCCCATCCACAACGGGCAACACTGCGGCTGATCGGCTCGGCGGCCGTGACCGTCGGCGTATTCCTGTCGGGCTTCGTCATCAGCGAACCCGCCCCGTATGAACTCTGGATGGCCGGACTCGTCGGGCTGTGGTTCATCCTTGGCCTCAGGATCTCGCGCTATACCGTTCCGCTTCTGGCGCTGCTGATCACCTTCAACGTCGGCGGCATGCTGTCCTTGACGCAGATGAAGGATCTCGCCGATGGTCCGATGTATGTCGCAGTCTCGACCTTCCTCGCCTTGACCGCCGTCTTCTACGCCGCGATCATCGAGGACAGTCATCGCCGGCTGCCGCTCATCTTCAATGCCTGGGCGTTTGCCGCCGTCATCACCTCGATGCTCGGCATCCTTGGCTACTTCCACGCTTTTCCGGGCTCCGAGGTCTTCACGCTCTACGACCGCGCCAAGGGTGCCTTCCAGGACCCGAACGTGTTCGGACCGTTCCTCGTGCCCCCTTCCCTCTATCTCGTGCACGGCATCCTGACGGGAAACCTGCGCGCGGCACCGATCAAGGCGGCGGCACTCCTCATCCTCGCACTCGGCGTCTTCCTGTCGTTCTCGCGCGCGGCCTGGGGCTTGTTCCTGCTCACCATCATCCTCCTGATCTTCGTGATGCTGCTCAAGGAACGCAGCGGCGCGTTCCGGCTGCGCATTCTCGTTCTGTCGCTGGCCGCGATCCTGATGATGGTGGCGTCGCTTGTCATCGCCTTGCAGTTTCCCAAGGTCAGCGACCTCTTCTCGACGCGCGCCCAGTTGGTGCAGCAATATGACGGCGAGCACCTCGGGCGCTTCGATCGCCACCGGATCGGCTTCACGATGATGATGGAGCGACCGCTCGGCATCGGGCCGATGGTGTTCGGCACCATCTTTCCCGAAGACGAGCATAATATCTGGCTGAAATCTCTGACGACCTACGGCTGGCTTGGCTTCGTCAGCTATGTCGGCATGCTTTTCTGGACCTTCTATCTCGGCTTCAAGAACCTGCTGAAGAACCGGCCTTGGCAGCCCTATCTGATGATCGCCTGGATCGGCGTCCTCGGCCATGCGGCGATCGGCAACGTCATCGACATCGACCACTGGCGCCATGTCTACCTGCTCTTCGGTGTCGTCTGGGGCTGCGCTGCGCTCGAGGCGCGGTATATGCGCAATCCAAACGCTCGCGACCGCCACTGAGGCCTTGCGAACCGCCACCGGCGCGCTAGTCTTTCCTTATGATCACAGCCATGCAGATACGCGCCGCCCGCGCCATGATGGGCATCTCCATAGAGCAACTGGCAACCGCCTCCGGCCTGCCCGTCGCAACCCTCGAAACTCTTGAGCGCGACGAGACGCAAGGCGAGCCGCAGGCACTGCTGGCGGTCAAGCAGGCGCTCGAAACCGGCGGCGTGCTGTTTATCGCCAGCGGCAATCATGACGAGGGTGGCCCAGGCGTCCGGCTGAAGGCACGCAGCGGCAGCGACGAGGGTATCCGTCCGGAAAACCTGAACTCTGCAAACGACGACTGAACGCTGGAACCAAAATCGAGGTTTCGCGTTATTCCCGCGCATTATCAAAATGTTGGGGGATGTTTCTTGAGAAACTCGAACGGTCTTTATGTTGTTATCGGCGCTCTGATTGTCGTCGTCGCCGGGCTTGGTGCCTATATCTATCACGAACAGACGAAGCCGAAGGGCGTCGAGATGAGCATCGGCCAGAACGGCGTGTCCATCGAGCAGAAATGACACTTGCAAGCGACTGGCGCGACGCGATCGCGCTCAGTTTTTGATATTGGCGGCGCGCTGGGAATACAGCGCGTCCTCAATGATAACGCCGGCCGTAACCCGCATGAAATGATCCTCTGCAAGCTCCATCAGCAACAGGGCGACATCATGCTCCGGCCAACCGGACTGGATAGCATTATCGATCAATTTCGAAAGTGCCTCTGACATCCATTCACGAATAGATTGACTTCCAGCGATATCAATCATGAACAACCTCATGCATCTCCTGTATATCCATGCCACAAATCGGCGCGATATTCGAGACGACCATAGGTTTACCAGCTGATTTATTCTCAGCGTCGGCTTAATCCAATTTAATACTGGATATCCACGTCAAATGTTGTTGACAGATGTCGAATCAATAATTCGCGCTGCGCCGCGACGCGGCTGCCAAATCCAGTTATTCATCAGAGTTTTGATTGTGATCTCGGCTCCTGGGGGCTGCCGAAAATCTGATTAAATGGTCGGGGCGACAGGACTCGAACTTTATACGGGGTCCTGGTGTTCAGATGTTATGGATCGAAGCTGTCTGAATCAATCCGATTGCTGTCGCGCCTGTTCACCTGCTCGGACAGGCTAGCAATGTCTCGATCTTTGATGCTTAAGGCGAGGTAGGCTTCTGAAAGTGATGTGGCGAAGCGGTCCCGTTGCATCGTCAGGAGCCTCACTTCCGCGGTAAGCCTAGCAAGCCTCTCCGTGGAGGTTTCGGACCTAGACTGTCGGCTGTTTTGCGAAATCGGCTGGGCGGCTTCACCCGCGGAGCTTAACAACTCGCAAATCCGCTCGTATCCAGGGGCGCGCTGCGATATGAGCGTCCTAGAATGTCCCGCTTCAAGCGCGACTGTTGATTGATTAGCTGCGACATTTTTGCCGGCAGCAAGTCTAGCACATAGCTTGGGATGAGTGGGCGCGCCCGCCGAGATCCGGTGGAAAGCTGCGATAAAATCATCTTCGACGTTACGCGGCATTTAAAATTTCCTCCGGTTCTATCCCGTGATCTTTTAAGAAGCTTGCGGATACCCGCGCGCGACGCGCAGCCAGTAGACCCCAAGTCACGTTTCCTTCGCTTTTATAAAGACGCAAAAGCCTCTCATTCTGTATATATTTACTCTTCCAATAGGACAGGTGGCGACGGGATACTACTAAGTTGGAACACTCCCCGCACATATCTGCACAACGTCCACTTGCGAGCGGTCGATCTGCTGAAGAATCATAGAAGCCCTTCTCGGAAAAATGGCACAACGCGGTTTCTGGGCGGAAAAGGCATGTGCCGAAGACTGTTGGCCACGCACGCAGGCCCTCACTTTCCGCAAACTCGAGCACTTTCTGCTGGCGCTCGGCCTTAGAGAGTTTGCCGAGCACTTGGGCTTCAAGATGTCGGGTACGTCTACGGAACACCTCCGGCATACGTCCGGAGACCGGTTCACCGTCTATGATGGCGATCAGTTGGGCGGCTGCATCACGTAAAGCAAAGTCATCAACGAGTTTAATGAGCTCATTGTCGTCACCTAGATATCCTGTTTCCAACACATGCATCGATATGTGCTTAAAGTGCTCTCGGACGGCTGGCATTGCGTCAGGATCACACCTCACAATGTCCTGCGCAAATCTCTTCCGAAATTGATGTGTTGTCAGATGCCAACCGAACACCTTCGTCGGGACTTTTACCTTCTCTTGTAGAAATCTTTGCTGAAGCTCGCTTATAACCTCCACGCGCGTTGCGCCAACGCTTCCTTTCGTCCGGGGAAAGCCACGATTAACTCGGGGATTAAGAAACGCTTGCTCATCGGTAGTTAGCAGGCGCCATCCGGCAATCAATTCTCTCAACACTAGCAACGCACGTACGATCTCTGGACGGAACTCGCTGCCAGCCGGCCGTATTCCTATGACCCAAGATCCATCACGCGCGTCTTCGCTACGATTCCCCTTGAATATCAGGCCTTTCATAAGGAAGACCTCATTAAGACCCTCCATACTACTACGTACCTGAACGCAAGATGGAAGGTCATCGCCTACCTCTCCAGTCTCTGTCAGACCAAGAAGTTCGCTGACACGTATGCCGGAAAAACCCTGAACGACTATAGAACATGCAGCCAGCAGATGGCTTACGAGAGTGCGCAATACGCTGACGGGGCGATAACCTCGCGTTCGAGCGCCGTCCTCATCGTTTTCAAATCGCTCTTCCACCTGCTGGAGTGGAAGACGCCAAGGCTTATTCGTTCTCGGGCAAAGCCGGAACTGATACCCCTCTAGCCTCGAATTGATAAACTCAGCGTAGTTGTTAGATTTCCACGAGAGGCACTGGGCAGCGGCGGCTTCCTGCATGCGCACAAGCTCGATTATATCGGCGCTGTAGACATCTATCCATTGAAGAGCTTCTTCCATAAGCGGATTAAAAATCTCGTCTGGTACAGGCGGGATAGGTGTTGGGATCTTAGCTCCCGCCTTTCTCCCGAACCCACCCCATTGGACGCCTTGCATATCTCCATGATTGAGTTGCACTCGCGGCACACTAACGAACATGTCTCGATGCTTAAAGAGCAGCGTAATGATAGACATGTGGCCGTCTATCGTGTCTGCAACGACTTTGTAATTGGCGTTTTCATCGATATACTGGCCGCAAGTGAAATCGAAATATTCTCTTCGTGCTCGTGGATCTAGTTGAGAAAATGAAAGATAATCGCGCTGATACATCCATAACAGCAGTTTTCGAAGGCAAATTATTCGCGACACTATTGACGACGGTCGTGGACGGTCGGCTGCAATATAGGCGATTATGAAGCGCTTTGCATCGCGAATTAGCCGTTGAAATCTGCGAGACAGCCATACCTCGTCGGGAACACCCAGGCGCCAATTCGCGGGGATCGTGCCTTTTCCGGCAACCAAAGGATCGAAACGCCATACTCCGTCGTCAAACATTGAATAAGGCGTGACCTGGTAGACCGATAATCGTGCCAAAGACCAAAGGTACGCAGGATCTTCCGGCTTCCGCTTGCCATATCGATTAGACATGTGTTCAATCAACCTCAGGAATAGGCGGCAGAACCATGACGCTTGCCTTCTCTCTAGTGTCTAGCGTGAACGCGGGAAGCCAGTCATTGTCCAGTGCTACAAGCTGAGGAAGCCAGTGCCGTTGCCATCGAGATGGATCAACCGTCGAACGGGCCTCAATGAGCCGTGTTCGCAATTGCTGCAGACGGCAGCAATCATGCGCGCTAAGGTGATCGATCACGGCTAATGGACAAGCTGGGCAACGTCCATAAGCTTGACACAACTGCCCAGACGTTTGGCCATGCTGAGGAGAGTCATATGGGTCTATACAGTTAAACCCCATAGTCGCGGCCAACTTCCGGCGCGTTGGAAGTCCTCCGCCTCTAGTATCGACCTTTCCACCGTTTTTGAGTCGGCGTGCGCGAATGTTCATCAATTCGGCAAGTTTATCCGCTCTTCGAGCTTTGTTGCTTTCGTCTTGATAGCTCCTCAGCGTCGTATTTACGCTCTCATGCTGCTGGTGCTCCTTCTGTGCGGCTACGTCGCCTCCAGTTAATTTTCCAACTAGAGTTCCGCCGGTTTTCCTGAACGACGAAAGTGTAAAGTGAGGCAGTCGATGCTGTTTGATGAAGCGGTTGAGCGATTTGTTAAATTCACCCGAGTTTTTGAAGAAGCCGAAAGTGCCAGTACGTCGGGTAAAACAGAAAATTTTCTTGCAGTCGGACTCAACTAGCTTTGCAGTTTCGGTAGAAATTCTCCTCAGGACGTTAAAAAGGCCCGCGGGGGAAAAATCTTTCTTATCTGTACGCGCGTATGATTTTGACTTCTCCCGCCGTCCGCCTCTGTATTTCACCCCCGTGACGACACCTCGCGCGGCGCCATATAGCTGAGAGTCCTTTTCACGTGACCAGTCCAAGGCCACAAAGGTATCTGGTTCAAAGCCGAAGTGCATGGCTAAGAGAACCATTACTGGAACGATTGATCGTGCCGTAAAATGGATGTGTTCGAGGACGTCGCCTAGCAGGTTGTATGGAGGCCTCAAAGCGCGCTTTAAACCAGGGCATTTCGATTTAAAATCCCTCGGCGAGAGTTTAAGCTGCTGAACGGAGTGGTAGGCCTTCAAGCAAACGTCAAAAGGTTCGAAGGCTTTTGGCGGGGAAGATAAACTTGGAATGACGATGGTTTCATCCTCAAGTATCAATCGGCCGCGTTTCAATTTCGCCATTGTGATTGCGAGCTCATCAAAGCAAGCTCTTCTGATTACCTTCAGGTCAACTTCGGGTAACGCAGGCCGCGACTTAATATCCTTATAGCCTTTATCTGACGGGTTAAGATCAAACGAGATCCCGGTTGGGGCGAGCTCGGAGTACTGATTATCGTCAGATATCCAACGAATAAGATCGCGAACCAGTTTATACACGTTGCCCACGGTAATCTTCGCGAGACCTCCTTTATCGTTGACCTTTGGACGTACATTGCCTTGCCCGCTCAGCCATTTTTTGAATTCGTCCATGAAGCGCGACGAAAAATGAGCATATTCTACGATGCGTATTCCGTACGAGGCGCCGTAGGCGGAAATGAATGTCGAGAGATATTTTAGCTTCTTGAGGAATCCCTCACGTGTAGTTGGTCTCGCCCCTTGTCCACGTTCTTGAAGGAAAGCTGCGCAAGGCAGCACTAATGCCGGAGTTTCCTGGAACAGTTTCAATCGAACGACCTGCTTTAAATTTTCCGCTGACCAATCTCGAAATGTAATCGTCGTCACGACGTCATCAGAGCTAATACCCAGTCCGCCTGCGTCGCCGTGCCGTGGCTGAACATTTTGCGGGCGGAGATGTGCCGAGACCCGCTTGCCCTTGCGCCAAGCCATGTTACTCACCATCGAGTGAAGTGAGTAAAGCTGCAACGGCGTCACCTAGTTCGCCTTCATCAATGGCGACGTGCTTGGCGTACGTATCGATTGTTGTCGCAATATGCTTATGACCGATGGCCTCGCTGATCGTCTTCCACGGGTTTTTGTGACCAGCCAGCTTCATCGCATGGTATGTCATGACGACATACGTGTGTCTCAAATGGTGAAAGCTGTTCGCCGCAGCATCATAAGGCTCCCAAACCGGGTTACCTCGATCATCGGTGACTGGCCCACCGTTGATGTCGATACGAGCACGCCGTTCCTGCAATATCCCGCCAGCACGGATGATTGCTGAGGTGAATGCACGCGAGAGTGTATCCTTTGACGCTGTTCGGCCGAGATCCCTGTCGTTTGAAGTGATGTGGTTTAAGAACAGTTTTGGTGATACATGGCGTTCCTTCCCAAATTTCTCTGCGACTTTGCGGCATATCTCTGCACGCTCACCACGGATATAGAGCAGCCACTTCCTCAAGATCGATTGTTGTACTAAAATGAGTTCTGGCGCCCGGCCCTTCGTTCGGACGTGGATAGTATGCAATTGATTTGGGTCCGTGGGGTCGATCAGCCTCTCCGCATTAAGGACATCGATGACTTCAACGTCGGCGATGGAGCCAATCCTCGCCCCTGTGCCGTATCCGGTTTCGGCGACAACTCTATCTCTGGATGCAGGCCCGTAAGGCTCACGCTTATCCACCCTTGGCCCTAGGTTATTCAGTACGCTTTGAAGCAAGTTGATGGGTATGAGTTTGACCTTTTCCGCAAGTCCCGAACCGCTAGGTGTCAGCCTTCTGATTGGATCCTGAGATCTGGACTGTGTCCAATGTGGCCGCACCCCTGCAGGCAGCCTCGCCTCATGCCGAACGGGAATGACCCTAGCGATAGAGCCACGATTGAATCCCCATTCGTAAAATGCGACCATCGTACCAACGCGGCGGCTTTTGGAACTATCGGCAAATTCTCGCCCGGTGTTGCTAGAAATAGCGGCCCCGAGCGTCTCGGAGTAGCCTTTAAGATCTGCAAATGTACCGGTTTCCAGCGTCTTTCCTCGAAAGTACAAAAAAGCAGCGTAGTTCGCTCCGTCGTCAGCGTAAGCCTCTTCCGTGTTTTTCCAATCTTCGAATTTCGATCGTCCCGCTACCGCTGTCTCGATAAGAAATTGGTGGAACAGGGTAAGCGGCATATTTGTTGTGGCATCAAACAGCATCACAAAGCCGACGGGGATTTTCGACGACTCGTGATCGCTGCTAATTTGGCCGGCGTGCGGCGGCACGGCCGTTGCCCGGATTCGCAGTATTGGTTGATCAAGCAGACCGTTGTCGACCATTGTGTTCCAAACTCCCGTGTTTAGTAGCGGATGATTTCGCCGGCGCGTGTTACGAAATCACCAGGGACTGTGGAGATTCCAGCGCCTGTCAATGTCAGCGATTTGCGTAGCCCAAGACTTGGACCACACTGTACAATTCCGCCCGATTTGAAGCCTGCCCTGTCGATCAAGCGCCACGCATGAGATGCGATGGCGGTATCCTGCGGTACGACATGCAAAGTGGACGCCTTGCTTCCATTTTCCCCACTTCATCCGCTTATTCAGGTAGAAGCTGCCCAAGGGAACAGCGAAGGAAATGATACGAGCCTGCACGATAATGACGGTCACGGGTTTCAGGTGCCCCTTCGCGAGCAGTAGCTCCGCGGCGACCACGGCGGGATCCTCGGGAGCCCCTCTGATATGATCGCGAAACGATGGGTATGGTTCTCAACCGTCTGCTTGAGGGGTGAACAGTGGCTAAAAGGTAGCTCAACTTGAAACACGGAGTGGCAAGCTAAGTTGCCCATGTGATCGTGCCAGACGCCTTCGTCTACGCGATACATCGAACTGTTTCCTTCTGATGTCACTACCGTCCCGCTCCGGTTACCTAGTTGCTGTGCGAGCGACCATGATCTCCAGGATCAATTTCATCTTCTCGTCATGGGATAAAAAGGACACATCTATCGCGGCACCACGCTCCAGAGTTGTCCGCAGCAGGAGCCGACGTTTCCGCACGGTCTGTTCATCGTCAGCCTCGGAGTTACAAGGGAGGCAAATCCCTCTAGGCATTTTTGATGTCGCCGGCTGCTCCGCCCTAGGACCTCGCCGGCATTCTCCCCTGATGACGATCATCGCTTGCTCTCCAGTCACGTTGGGGAAGCATCTACTGGTGCCGGCTCAATGGGAAGATCTGGATTTTCAACGCTCCCATCGCAGAGCGGTACCTATCTCGCACTACCGAAAACGTCCCGGTGGCTCGGCGAAGGACTTGATGGAGAACGAAGAAGGACTGGATCGAGAAGATACAGGTGCAAACAAATTAGCTAGCTAACTATTTAACTAAAGGTAGTGCGACAGAATGTCGCAATTTTGTCAGATGTTTTCTAGTTGTGCGGGCGACCGGCCCAGTCGTTCGCGCGTTCATCGACCGTCTCCGCATCTTCGTCCGCCGGGTCGGGATCAAGTTTGTAGGTCGCCCCCAAGTTCTCGAACTCTGCTTTGATCGCCTCTTAGACGCCCTCGTGTTTCGCGCCTTTAACTAAGAAGGAATCGACAAAGTCTCGAGCCTCAGCGCTAAGTCGTCTCTCCAGTCCTTGGTCTTCATATCCGTCTCCTCGTTCAGTTGACGGGCTCTTCCGAAAGCTCGATCCATACGGGAGCGTGGTCTCTCGTGTGGTCCCATCCGCTGACAAGCTTGTCGACTTCGGCTCTCGCGAGACGCGACGCGGCTTCCGAGCTCAAATGGAAGTGGTCGAGCCTCAGTCCGACGTCAAAAGCGTATTCGAGTCCAGAATTGGCTTCGTTTGCTAGGTGGCTGATCTCGTTTCTCCATTTTTAGGCACCCCCTGTAACATGCCCCTCTTGATCTGCGGGCGGCGCGAACCTAAATGCAACCTACGTGCGATAAGTCGCCGGGGGGCACCATCCATTCAGGTTTGTCTGTTTCGGCGAACTCGGCCTAGTTCTGGGACGAAGCTGGTCGAGTTGTCAGGCGTTATGCGCCGACCGGCGCAGGCACCAGTGGTCGTGCATATCATTGGATTAGTAGGATGAGGGCGCCATGATTACGATTACAAAGGAAGCCGAAGGCTACCTCGAGGCGTTGGCGGACGAGCTTAGTATTTCACCCACTAGATACCAGCAGGCGGTTTCTCGTTACGAGTCCTTGGGTACTTGGCTGCATCGCGACGCGTCGACGGTGAAGCAATACGATCCCCAAGTGTATTCCCAGGGTTCGTTCCGGCTGGGCACCGTCATCAAACCGGACGACGAAAACGGTCAGTATGACATCGACTCGGTCTGCGAGCTTGCCGCGCTGGCGAAGGAACAGTTGACCCAACAGACCCTCAAGGAAATGCTTCGGGTGGAAATCGAGGCCTATCGTATAGCTCAGGCAATGGTGAAGCCGCTCGGAGAAGGCCGTCGTTGTTGGACGCTCGAATATGCGGATGGGGCACAATTCCATATGGATATTGTGCCAGCGCTACCTAACGGCGCTTCTACGCGACTGCTGCTGGAAGCGAAGGGACTTGATGCGCAATGGGTCGGGACCGCGATTGCCATCACAGACAATAAGCACCCACTCTTTTTTCAGCGCACGGGCGACTGGCCCCGTTCCAACCCCAAGGGTTATGCCAATTGGTTCCGTTCGCGCATGGCTGACGCTTTCTCGCGCAGGCGCCAAAAGCTCGCCGAATCGACGCAGGCGAGCGTGGAAAGCATTCCTGAGTACCAGGTAGTCACCCCGCTGCAACAGGCAATCATGATCCTCAAGCGGCATCGCGATCAGATGTTCGCGGGCCGCAAGGACGTCAAACCGATCTCGGTCATCCTTACGACCTTGGCAGCTCACGCATACGAAGGCGAGGAAACAATCGGACAAGCTCTCGTTTCGATCTTGACCAAGATGGACCGCTTCATCGGTTTCGACGGCGTCCGATACCACATAGCCAATCCGTCTGACCCCTTGGAGAACTTCGCAGACAAGTGGGCCGAATATCCGGAACGCCAAGCTGCGTTCTCCGAGTGGCTGGAAGCAGCTCGGCGAGACTTCTTCTATGCCGCCCAGGTGAGCAGCCGTCAGGTGATAACCGACTCCGTGGCGCCTCGCATAGGTCGTGGTCTGGCCGAACGGGCAAGAGATCGTGCGGCGCCAAAGCCGGCCTCGTCGCTACTACGTCCTGCAACGGCCGCGAGCGTGGCCGCGGCCGTGCCCTCTTTCCCCGCTCAGGCGCGTGTTCCGGGGAAGCCGGCAGGATTCGGCGTCAAATGATCTGGTGGGTTTCTGACCCTGGCCGAGGCCTGTCTGAGCGGCTTGAAATTGCACGGCTTGAGCAATCGGCTGACTGGCTCCAGAACGTGCGGTGGCGCCTGGACGGACTGAAGTTGTTATTGGATTTTGAGATTGTCGAGGCGAATTCCAGATGGCGTCTTGTAATGCGCTACCCGGAATTTTTCCCTTCGATTCCTCCCTTGGTATTCAACGCGGACAGCGAACGCCTATCCGGCCATCAGTACGGTACGTCAGGCGAGCTTTGCCTCGAATATCGGCCCGACAACTGGGAGCTGAATTGCACTGGCTCGATGATGATCGAAAGCGCCCACCGCTTGCTTGTTGGCGAGAGCGCTGAATCAGGGGGCGACGGGGTTCCCTCGGCTCACGCGGCATCTGAAGGCCAGCGTCTTCGCGGCACCTACTTCAGGCTTGTCATACCAGAGGAAGCATTGCTTTTGATCCAGGCCATGAATGATGGCCACTTGGTTCCAATCGAGGTCAACGAGCACTACTACGGCGACGCTGCCGTGGCACATCTTACCATGCTTGGCTCGGACGAAGACAAGATCTGGCAACAGAGTAAGCCCGTATCGACCGCCACTAATTACAAGGGGACCGCAATCCGCGTTCCTCGCGGAATCATGTTTCCCGGACCCGCCAAAGAAGAAGACTTGGCGTCGGTTTTGAAGGCCGTAGGCCTCACCACTGAATTTCCGGATTGGCCGCCTGCCACCTACCTGCTTGTAGATGACTCCACCGCTTGGTTAGCGATGGTGTCTAGCAAGACTGATGGCGGCGTCCGCCATTACGGCTACTCCACATTTGTTGTAGACGCTGGCCAACGACGGCTTCCAACTGCAAACTCGGAGCTCGCCGACAAGCGGATCGCACTAATCGGATGTGGGTCTCTCGGATCGAGAACGGCGGCAATGCTCGTGCGATCGGGTGCCCGGAAGCTTGAATTGTTCGACGACGACATTCTCGCTCCCGGAAACTTGGTGAGGAATGAGCTGGATTGGCGTGGTGTCGGTGCACACAAAGCAAAGGTACTGCGGGCACGGTTACTCGAGATTGCTCCGGACGCGAAGGTCACCGTGCAAATCGTAAACCTTGGCGGCCAGGAGAGTTCGGAGTGGACCGCCACCGCACTCGAAACGATCTCCAACTGCGACCTGATTATCGACGCTACCGCGGATGCGACGGTTTTCGGCCTTGCCGCTGCTGCCGCGAGATTCAGGGGTCGGTCAATGGTATGGGCCGAAGTTTTCGGTGGTGGGATCGGTGGGATCGTCGCCCGATCGCGACCTGAGCACGATCCGTCACCCGATGTGGCACGTCGCCAGATTCTCAAATGGTGCGACGATCAGGAAATTGAGTGGAAGATGCCTTCCCAGCAAGTGAATTACGGCATCCTGCAGACAGGCCAACCTCCGATGATCGCCGACGACGCGGATGTCTCCGTCATTGCTGGCCACTTGGCCCGTCTAGCTATCGACACCCTTCGCGGTGGTGGTAGCCAGTTTCCGGCTCCTGCATACGTCATCGGCCTCAGCGAAGGCTGGATATTCACTGCTCCGTTCGATACTCACCCCATCACCTATACCGGCACCGATGGCTGGGGCGCGGGATCCTGCCCCGACGAGGTAAAGCTGAAAGAACTCGTGTCCCTTCTCTTCTCTGAACAGGACCAAGATGCAAATCGCTCTACCTAGGTCGGTCCGGAGTAAGATCTGCCGGGAACTGTCCCAATCAGGCCGACGGGAAACCGGAGGCTTTTTGTTGGCTGAGCAATTGGACGACGAGGGTCGATTTCGGGTTGTAGATGTCACTGTTGATCCAAGGGGTGGAGAAAACGCGTACTTTGAGCGTCGCCCAGAGCTCCACACTCAAGCCTTGGAAGCTTTCTTTGAGAAGCATGGCAATGACTTCAGCCGTTTTAACTACCTCGGAGAATGGCATTCCCATCCAAGCTTTCCGGTAACCCCGAGCGTGACCGACAACGCGACCATGCAAGCAATGGTCGAAGACGTCGGCAACATCGACTTTTCCGTCTTGATGATTGTTAGGCTGCGGATGCTCGTCATGCTGCAAGTGGGAGCGCACCTTTTCATGCGTGGGCGCGCGCCACAGCCTGTCGAAATGATCAACGACCCGGCGCCGCGAATCCGCAGAAAATTCATTTGAAATGGCGTCGCGTTCGGCGCGGCGATAAGTGGGCGACATGTCAAAAACAGCAATTCCAGCAAAAGTCGCAAGTGCCCTGTGGGCGAAGGCGGCTGGGCGGTGTCAATTCCGTGGATGTAACAAGCTCCTAATCGGCGATCTCATCTCGGGTAAACGTACAGGCAAGTTCGGCTACATCGCTCACATAGTCGCTGACGAGGCCGGCGGCCCTCGGGGAGATACGGTGCGATCTCTCCAACTTGCTCAGGACATCGACAACCTGATGCTTATGTGTCCCATACACCACAAGGCGATCGACGTGGATTATCTGGCTGACTATCCCGAGGATGTCCTTCTGGCCATGAAGGCGGAGCACGAGGACCGGATCGAGATTGTCACCGACATGGATGTCGACCGCGTCTCGCATGTCGTGAGGTTCGCCGCCACGATTGGTCAGCGCGACTCTCTGGTTACAACGCGTGCAATCTTCAGCGCGATGCCCCCCGATCACCACCCAGCAGAAGGCCGCACGATTGACATCGAATTGATCGGATCGGAACGGAAGGATCACGAAGAAACCTACTGGACCGAGCAGAACGAAAACTTGGAGCGGCTCTTCGCGCGAAAGATCAAGGAGCGCATCGAACAGCGGGAGATCCGTCAACTCAGCGTTTTCGCTCTGGCACCGCAGCCACTATTGATCCGCCTCGGTACGCTCCTAGGCGACGTCGTGCCCGTTTCTGTTCATCAGAAGCACCGGGAACCAGACACATGGAAATGGTTGCCTGACCAACCTCGTATTTCTTACCAGGTCAGCGAATACGGCGGCAGGAAGGACGTGCCGGTCGCGCTGAAATTGGCCTTGAGTGCCACGGTGAATGACGACAGGATTTTGTCGGTGTTGGGGGAAGAGACCGCCATATGGTCGATCACGTGTGAGCAACCCGGAAACGACATCATGCGCAGGAAGGACGACCTTGCAGCCTATAAGAAATTGCTGCGCGACCTCTTCAACAGAATCAAAACCCATCATGGGGAAGGTGTCCTGGTCCACGTGTTCCCAGCGGTCCCGGCGTCTGCGGCGATAGAAACCGGGCGTGTCTGGATGCCCAAAGCAGACCTCGGGATGAAAATATACGACCAGAACCGAACCGCCCAGGCTTTCGTCCCAACGATCTCAATCGGCTAGGACGCAGGGAAAGGTTGATCTGGAGACCTCAGCAGATTGGCAGCTTCGCGCCTTCATCTTTGCCATTCGGCCGCGCGAGATCACTTCTCATTAGCTGCCGTCCGCTTGTGTGCCCGTATCGTACCGCTGGAGTATGGCAATGTGGCCGATTTGAGTGCTCAGACCTGGCAGGCGGATCATCGTTCACGCTTCGCTTTAACTTTCCAGTGCAGCGTGGAACGGTGCGGGTCGCTTAGTACGTTACGCGGAAGCAATCCGTTCTGAGAGTTTCGCTAGGAAACCGATCGTAATTGCTGGATCGACGGTTTCATATTTCAACTGGCGAAGTGCATAGGCATAAGCCGAAGCCAATACGGAGTGATCACCGCCACCGACATCATGTGCCCATTCACGGCAGGCCGAGATCATTGGCTTGAGCCGGTCATCAAGTACGAACCGATCGACGTCCGGCCAGGCCTCAAGATTTTCCATTAGTCCGTCACGCAACCCTAGCTTGGCTGCGTCTGGGTGAAAGATCAGGCTGAGTTCCAGGGCTATCGGGTCGAGCGAGGTAAAGCCTGGACCTGCATCTCCAAAGTCGATCAGCACTGCATCGCCGTCGCTCTTTACGAGCACATTGCCGCAATGGAGATCGCCGTGAATGCAACTCTTCGATACCTGTACCGACCGCGCTTCGATTGCGCGCAATGGGCCGATGTTATACTTTGCTTCGATGATCGCCGCGTCATCGTTGTCGATCAGCCGGCGTCGAACGTCACCCACTGTGACGATGTCGGCCGTTGCGGCCTCCGTCCAACGCTGCAAGCCGGTCCGGACCCGGCCGACTACCGTGGGGCCGATCGCCGGATCGGTGGCAAGGCGCTCAAAGAGCGAGGCCGTGTCGTCGTCGGTCAATGTGTAAAAGATGGCGCCATTCAAGCCGACGCCGACATCGATCGCGCAATAGAGCGGCGGACACGCGCCTATGCCGAGCTTGCGTGCATGCTTTTCATATGCCTCCTGTTCCGCACGAATGACGCTGCTGGGGCCAAGTTTCCCGGCGCATAGCACCTGAGGTTTGCGGCTTTTGTCCATCGCAGACGCCTTGACGACCTTTGCCTCGGAAAGACCACCGCTCAGCAGGCTCACGTCGCAAGCAACGCCATCGGCCATGTGGGCAAAGCTCTTGAGCATTTGATCCTGCACGGGTGACAGACCAAGATTTCTGCCCCGCGTGTTTATTGCAACCGCACTCATTTTGCTGAAAATGGCAGCGAGCGCTTGAACCCGCCCGAGCAGCTCATCGACCTCCTCCTTAAGGAAAAAACTGACCGTCTCTATGTCAGTATTGTCCCCCCAGAGTTTCACCTGATTGCCAAACTTGGCCAAACCCCGGCTGAATTTCTGCACTTCGGCGCCGGTCAGAATAAATATCGGTGTGCCAGGGCGAAACTCACGCGCCTCATGAAAGAGGGCTTGGCCATGCTCAGGATCGTGTGCCGTTGCAATTTTGCTCGGAGGGATCGACAGGTCGAGTATGACGAGATCGATCAGCTCATCGCGAAGCGCGGCGGTCGCGCTCTCCTTGTCGGCAACACGAAGCACTTCTCCGACGCCGGGGATGCCGCAAAGGACGGGCTGGAGGTCTCCAGCGAAGCCATCGTTATCTTCAACGAACAGGATTTTCATGGGTACCAAACCACCTTAGCTCAACGCGCGCGCCGCCTTCGGCAGCGTTCGACGGATAGACATCACCTTCCATGGCCTGCATCGCCTGTTTGGCGGTCGCCAGGCCGAAGCCGATATGTTCTTCCTTGGTGCTCTTGCCGAAGTCGACCAACGACACGGGATCGCGATCGAAGCCAGGGCCACTGTCGATGACGACTACCCAAACCTCATGGCCTGCGCGGCCCCAATTGAGAGTAATCGTTGCCTCTCCTTCGGTGTTGGCAACGCTCAGCGCCTCGACCGCATTTCGAACAACGTTCGACAGCGCGAGTGTGAACAGGCCGGGATCGATCTCTACGAGGAAGGGCGAGGGTCCTGCGAAGCGGAATATTTCGGCCACCTCCTCGAAAACCGCGCATGTCTCGCGACACGCCGCGGACAAGTCAGTCTCAACATAGTCCGGCTGCGTGACGGCGGTCTTGAGGTTGCGGATCCCAGCCAGCAGGCTGGCGAGAGAGTCAACTAAGGTTTTGGTGCTACTCCCAGTGTATTCTGCCACCTCCTGGGGTGCTTTGATTCGCAACCGGCCTACGATGGTGGCAAGTTCGTGGATGATCGTACTCGCCACTTCATCAATGGCCGCGGCACGATATTGAGCGAGGAGCCGTTCCGGCGGGTCGGCGTAAACGCCGAGGCGCGGCGCCGCCTCGGCCGTCGGTCCGACCCGGTTCAAGGATCGTTCGAGCGCTCGTTTGATCCACGGCACAGTTTCTCGATTGAGTGCCGCGCGGAGCTTGCGGCGGTCGCCGCTAACAGCGTGCATCGCAAAGTATCGAGCGGCCTTTAGGCGTTCGTCGGCCTCGAGAGACGTCAGCGCGGCAAGGGCTTCATCGCGCGACATTCAATGCTCGTGCTCGTCGTAAAATGCCGCGCGGTTTGCAAAGGCCTCACGTCCTCCCTCCATGACATTGGTAATTGCGTCGACCGCCTTCGGGTTGGTGAGCTTCTCGCAGACCTGGACGTAGCCGTTACGGCCGTCCGAGGTCATTTCAATAACGAGGTCAGCGCCACCCAGAACCGGGATATTAGCATTGTGGGTTGAAATAATGAGTTGCCCATGGGCCCTGCGGTTGCGGATCGCCTTGATCACCGTCGTCGCAATATATGCGTTGTCGAGATGATCTTCTGGCTGGTCGATGATCAGCGTGCGCGATGTGTGCTGCAGCACAACTGAAAGGATTACGGTGCAGCGCTGTCCTGCCGATAGGTTTTCCACGTCCTTATAATCGACGCCGTCGAGCAGCGACATGCGGACATTATCCTCGATAGTGGCTACGACGATGTCGGCCGCATTATTGTCGCGCAGATGGCCGAGCAACCGAGCGGCGCGATCTTTCGGGATCGAGGCAATATCCGCCAAGCTGACAAAATCATTCGAGTCGATAAAGCGTACCAGTTCTTGGGGGCTGACACTTTGCGTTAATGCACTAACGAGATCGGTATATCGCATGCCACTGCCCCGCAGCGTTTCGCTCAGCGCTTTCGCATATTCGGCATATTGGCCGTATCGCTCGACGGTCACCCGGATCTGTGGAGCGAGAGATTTGCTAAGCAATTTGGCGACGGCCTCCCGACGGGCAAAGCGCTCCGAGCGGATGGTGTCGAGCGCCTTGATCCGCTCGTCTCGCCGTCGCCTCAATTGCGACAATCGATGATCGCGTTCTTCGACAATCTTGCGCCGGGACATGAGCTGCGCGACCTCAGTCCGTGCCTGCGAAAGCTGGCGCGATACAGTTCCGGCACCGGCTACAGACTGTTCCACCTCGGCACGCACGCTGCGCGCCTGGCCTTCGGCACCGATCCGCGCCCTTATTAGTTTCTCTCGGTCGCTGGCCGCCTTGGCGGCAAGCATGTCGAACCGCTGGCTGAGGGCTTTGGCATCCGATACCAACGTTGCGTATGCTGGCCTAACATCGGCAAGTGGATCATCGCCCTCCAGGGGGTCCCACTCCTCGACGCCAAAATCGTCTTCGACCAAGCTCGTGAGCGCACTGACCCATCCTTGCGCCGATTCTGCGAAACGTTCGAGCACGCCTTCTCGAACGGCTGAGGCTGATATCGTCTCATTGACTGCAGCGAGTTGCTTCTGCTTTCCCGCCAAGTCAGCCGACGAAGCACGATGTAGCATCTCCTCCTGCTCAAGCGCCTTGATCCGCTCAGCAAGGGCTGGAAGGCTTTCGAGTCCGCTCGCCAGGTTAGCGCGATCCGCCTCTGCCGTCGCAATTTCCTTGAACACCGAACGAATGGCAGCAACTGCGGCCGCCTCATCTGACGCGAGTTTTGCTCCGCCGGTGACAAAGCCATCGAGCAAGCGCAACCTGCCGCTCTCGCTGAGACCCAGATTTTCAATCTCGGTTTGTGAGAACACCAGCGGCTTCTCATAATTTCCGCTGGCTTGTGGCTCATCTTCGCCTACGGAGCGTATCACCGTGACCGAATCGATCAAATCGCTCATTTCGATCGTAACGGAGCCGTCGTCGAGGACGGCTTCCGCATGTTCCGCCGACCGCTCGCCGGCCTCGGGGGTGTGATTGCGCGCGGCAAGTGCGAATCGGATCAGCTCGATGACCGACGTTTTGCCGGTCCCGCGTGCGCCGATCAGCACGTTGAGGCCATCGGCAAACTTGACGTCGAAGCCGTCTAGAAATCCCCCCTCAATCTGTAGGCGTTCAATATGCACGCTTTGCATTCCTCCGTATGGCTCGCTGCGTGAGCAGTTTTTATGCCGGGAAAATCCCGTTGTTGCTCCACCGAATCCGCGCTGAACTCCAGCTTTGATCAACCTTTACCCTGCCAAGTCCAACACCGCCTCAAAAAAATGTGGACAAACCAATCGGCCGGCAAGAGCCGCAACTCGTGGGGCGAAATGCGACCCGGAGCAGAATTTGAACGTTGACCGGCGCCGTTGTCAAAATCCTTGCCGTTCCGGGCAGCGGGAGCCGCTGCTCTGGACGCCAGAGGCTCACATGGACGAGCATCTTGATCCGGGGGCCGCACTAACGGTTTTGCGAGAACGGCTGTGGGCCTTCCCCACCTCGGCGCCCAGATGAGCAAGAGTGCTCTTATAGCATTCAGTCAAGCAAAAGCGGCCAGTCGGCCATCGGCCCCGTCATAGAACTAGAAGGTACGCGTTCTCCCTCCAGCCAATGGTGGCCATAGGAGAAATGAAATGGGTATCTCACAATTTGATCCTAGCGCGCTGGGTTGACCGGCTTGGAACGCGGGTAAACAAGTTGGTGTCAAGAAGCCTCTGAAGCAGCGCCAGGTCTGGGCAGTTCGCTTTTTCCTCGACCGTGAAGGAAGGATGCGAGATCGGGCGCTTTTCGATCTTGCCATCGACAGCAAGCTCCGCGGCTGCGATTTGGTAAAGCTGAAAATCGGGACACTCGTCACCGGCCACGACATTCGAACTCGGGCGATGGTCGTCCAGCAGAAGACTGGACGACCCGTGCAGTTCGAAATTACGACTGAGGTCAGAGCTAGTCTGCTTGCCTGGCTTCAACGAAGGGGAGGAACAGTCGATGACTATGCCTTTCCCAGTCGAGTAGACCACGCTGATCATCTCAGCACTCGGCAATATGCCCGACTGGTCGATGAGTGGGTGACGGCGATCGGGCTTCGTCGGGAGGATTATGGTACGCATTCCCTTCGGCGAACGAAGGCTGCGATGATTTACAAGGCCACCGGCAACCTTCGAGCGATCCAGATCCTGCTTGGCCATACCAGAATCGAGAACACAGTCAGATACCTCGGCGTCGATATTGAGGACGCACTAGAACTAGCCGAGCGGACTGAAATCTGAATGCGGACGGCCCCGCACGTTGCGTGGCCGCTCCTCTCCCCGGAGAGCCTTCGCAAGGATTCAATCTGCTTTGCGCCTTCATCGGAGCCGTTCAAACCTACTCTGCCTGTTGCCGAAAACCGCCCTTCCTTTAAGTAGCGTGCATTCAACAAAATCTTTAGAATTAGTTTGCCTATCCCGAATAGAACTCTGTGGTCTCTGAAGCATTGGCCGGGAGAGCAAGGGTGTCCAAAGCCACTAGAAGAGAACCACGAAAAGCGACGAGAGTTCTGGACGAGACGGCCCAGGGATTTGTCGCGGGCTTAAGGCAGTTCGAAATCGAGCAGTATGAGTTGCTCATTGAGGCACGAGCCGCCCTGCCTCAACCGGGCTACGCGATCCCGATGGCGGCACACGTAATAGAGCGGCGCGCTAATGATACGGTCGACCATGTTGTCCCGTGGGGATTTGCCGATTTTTCCGTACTCTTCAGGATGCTGGCGGACACGTTCGTCGAGCTTGTGCCCGATGCGCCTGAAGCACAGGTCCCACTCTACATCGCAGTAGTTCAAAACGAAGATCCAACAGTAGAGCGTTATCTGGTTGTCCAGTATGGCCGCATCTTAGCGCTGAATGAGCGCGTCAGTGTGGAGAGCGGCATGCGCGTCGTATCGCTTGTTGGTGAACGCTATCGCTCCTCGATAGCGGACTCCCGCCGCCGGAGCGCGCTTACGCTTCTTCGAACGAAGGCTCTCTATCTCGAACATAGCGAAGATGAGCGCCAGATCATTAACGGGGCGGTCGATGGTGACGACGGCGAGAGCACTGAAATCGCGCTTCGCGCGAAGTTGACACTACTGCTCGACATGCGCGAGATCGATGTTCTGCGAAAAGGCATGCCCGATACATGGCGGCGCATGCTGGCGGCAATCAATGTCACCGATTCATCCTTGCTGACCTTCCTCGCGTTCACAACTCTTCTTCCCGCGATGGATTATCGTTGGCTCGATGGCGATCGTGTCTTCGAAGTGCTTCAATCCTTCATCGAAGAATTCGAGCGTGATCCGATCGAACGCGACGAGTACAATCGCCTAATGGACTTGTTCGCGTCTGATCCGGAAACGGCGCGGCGTATAGGGTCGGCCACCCCTTTCCTTAAAATCGGCTCGTTGTATCGTTCATGGCCGTTCGTTTATCACGCGATGCTGCCTGAGTTGGTCTTCATAGCGCTGGTTCAAGGCAAGCGAGGTGATATCTGGAGTACCACCTTCGGCAGTGATCTGGCGCGCGCGGCGGACTATCTTGCTGGCCAGCTCCCGAAGTTTGAAAATGTAACTGTCGTCACCCGGCGCAAGAAGAATGGGATCGGCGATATCGACTTGGGCATCTACGACCACGAAAGCGGCGAGCTGCTCATTTGCGAGATCAAGACGGTCTTCGATCGGTTTCGGACGGAGTTCCAAGCCTCGAACTTTACCGACGATCGCGTTAATTTCGGGAAAGCAGTACAACAGCTCAATGCTGCAAGGGATGCGCTGTCATCCGGACAGTGGTCGCTAAAGGACATAGTCGGCAAGGGCGTGCCGCCAAAGCCGTCTAAGGTTTACCGTATGGCCTTGCTCTGGCGAGATCATGTCAATCCCTCTCTCGACGGCGGCGACTTCGTTCCAGCTTGCGATTTTTCTACGTTTCGGTACCTATTCAGGCAATGCGCGGGCAAGCCGGGTCTAGTCGCCGCGAGCGTCGAGCAGCTTGAGAAAATCTTCTGGGTAAGCAAATACCGGAATGACTTCTGGCCGGTAGGCGATAAACAACTTGCCTATGCCAGAGAAGCGGAGACTGACTGTCTGCCTCCCATGTCATTCTTCGACAAGCTGCCGCTCAACGACATCGTCCGCACGGAGATCCATACCCTCAGGCATTTTCCGGAAAACTGGGCGGAACAGCTAAAAGCTGCAGGCGACGAGCAGCAGCCCCAGTTTCTATCGAAGCTCGCCTAGGTTAGTGCAGGCTCTCTGTGACAAGACAGGGGCGGCTATATTACAGATTGAATTGAATCGTGCTCGCTAATGGCGGCTTCTCATTGCTTTTGGATGCGCGCAAATTCGGGCCTATGATCGGCTGCCTAGCTCCCGCGCCGCCGCCCTCGTCATCAGGAGGCGGCTAATTCGGATGAGTAACTTATTGGTTTCAAATGGATGGATTACTCCGCCGCCAAAGCAGTCGGTCAGCAAATCTCCACCTGGGGCGTAGGCGGGAGGGGGCGCAGACGTCGGCTTATTGGGAGTCGATTCCGAAAGCCGCCGGTCCGCTTACGGCCCCTCAGTGGCCGCCGGTAGTTCACGGCGGCGATCATTTCCGTTCTGCGCCCGCATTCACGTCGTTCAGCGCCGTTGGGAGAAATCCCGAAAGCGGACCTATCGAGCGATCAATTGCTCCGAGTGTTTGGTGGTCGCTTTCGTGTGTGGAAGCGCGCGGTCAAAGCCTCGTTCATCGGCCGTAGCCGTTTACCCATTGATCATTCCGACGTCTGATTTAAAGCACCCGGCACTAACCTTTGCATCGCGACGGACGTCGCCGCGACCGCTGCACAAGTTCGGATCCGAATGTTAGGTGACGAAGCGAACTCAATCATCTGGCCTTCGTCCCGCACTTCTGCGCTGATACCAACTCCGGGCATAGTATTGTCTGGGTTACCCAAGGGCGTGAAGCTCCGCCCCGGCCCGGCGTCCCTGTTGCTTGTCGGTGATTGCCGCCGGCAGTGGCGCTGGCGGTGCGCCTATTGCCAAAGACTCGATAACGTCCAATTGTGCCGCCATGACCAAAGACAACGATGACAATCGTGACGACTTCTCTTCGGACACCCTAAAGATGTTGGCGGGCCGGGCGGGCTACATGTGCTCGATGCCGGGCTGCAAGCGACTGACCGTTGGCCCCTCGGACGACCGCAAGTCAGGCCTGACGAATGTCGGGATCGGCGCGCACATCACAGCCGCAAGTAAGAAGGGGCCCCGATACGACAAGGATTTGAGCTCCGAGCACCGCGCTGACGTGAGCAACGGCATCTGGACCTGCCAGATCCACGGAAAGGACATCGACGACAATACCAGCCGCTATACCGTGGAGGAACTGAAGCGGATCAAAGACCAGCATGAGGACTGGGTCTATCGTCGCCTGTCCAACGGGCCCTCTCACATCAGGGACGGCGTCACCCATCTGCGCCTCGCCAACATCGGGCCGTTCCGAGAGGAGGCCGAGCTGAAGCTCGGTCGCATTACGGTGCTGCTTGCTGACAATGGCAAGGGGAAGACGACCATATGTCAGGCAATTGCCGCCTTTGCTGGTGCCCCGTTTCTTGCGGAGTTCCTGGAGCGGTTCCACCTCGGCTCCGGTGCCGGCGAGGCATTCGTTGAGGCGGGCTCTGCCGAGGCAGACGTTTTGACCACGGTAAGGCTTGCCGAGACGTCGCTTCGCTTCGACGCTCCTTCCGTCCCGGAAGAGGAAAACAGTGATCCCACAGCCGTTCCTTCATCGCGAACGGGAGAGTCTCGGCAACTCCTTATCACCGTCAATGATGCTGTCGTCCCGGCATGGCCTGCAGGTCGGTTCCCTGCCCTTTTTATGCACGAGACGTTTTTCGGGGGTGCTGGCGCGACATTCAACGCTGCCCTCCTGTCGGTTGCTTCGCAGTTCCGGGTTGAAGAAGACTTCATCTGGAATGCGCTGAAGGATGAGTTCTTCGCGACCACTTTCTACCCCTGCCGCTTCAGGCGGACAGGGCTGCGGGACATTGAGATCGCGCTTCCCGGACGAGACTTCTACCTGCCACCTGCCAACCTCAGTCATTCCGAACAAGTACGTATTGTCCTGGCGTTGGTTATCCGACTTTGTGCCGTGGATAAGCGGCGGCTCCCCTGGCTGGTCATCGTGGACAGCTCGTTCGCCGCACGGCTGGACAGCGAAGGGCTAACCTGTGTGCTGAAGGCTTTTGCCCACGAACGTGCCGGCCTACAGCTACTCGTAGCGGTCGTACTACCGCGCGATGCAGACCTCGTGAGGAAGCTATTCGAAAGCGACTGGCTCGGCGCGACAAGTGTAGGAGAAGTGACCGCTCACGCCTTCCTTTAGGCCGGGTCGCATCCGATGCTGACGAGTTGTCCTCCTCGTCCTCGAACTCGATCGGGGCAGCGACATAGAGATAGCCAAGACTCGTCGTTTAGCGACCGCCAACCGTTGACCGTCAGCGAAGCCACCCAATTCGGTCGGCCGGGACGGTCGTTGAGGCGATCCCCAGTGGCCTTGTCGCCGCCCGCCTGCTTCCGCTCTGCTTCATCGCGCACCTGGGAGGAGACAGACCGTATTCGGCCCCGTCATCTAACCCGAAGGTGTGCGTTCTCCCGGTGGCCAATGGTGGCCATAGGAGAACTGAAATGGGTATCTCACAATATGATCCTAACGCACTTGGTCGACCGGCTTGGAACGCGGGTAGACAAGTTGGCGTCAAGAAGCCGCTGAAGCAGCGTCAAATCTGGGCAGTCCGCTTCTTCCTCGACCGTGAAGGAAGGATGCGAGATCGGGCGCTTTTCGATCTCGCCATCGACAGCAAGCTCCGCGGCTGCGATCTGGTAAAACTGAAAATCGGGACACTCGTCACGGGCCACGATATTCGAACTCGGGCCATGGTCGTCCAGCAGAAGACTGGACGACCCGTGCAGTTTGAAATTACGACCGAGGTCAGAGCTAGTCTGCTTGCCTGGCTTCAACGAAGGGGAGGAACTGTCGATGACTATGCCTTTCCCAGTCGCGTCGACCACGCTGATCATCTCAGCACTCGGCAATACGCCCGGCTGGTCGATGAGTGGGTGACGGCGATCGGGCTTCGTCGGGAGGATTACGGTACGCATTCCCTGCGGCGAACGAAGGCTGCGATGATTTACAAGGCCACCGGCAACCTTCGAGCGATCCAGATCCTGCTTGGCCATACCAAGATCGAGAACACAGTCAGATATCTCGGTGTCGACATTGAGGACGCACTAGAACTGGCCGAGCGGACTGAGATCTGAAAGGGGACGGCCCCGCACGTCGTGGGGCCGCTACTTTCCCCGGAGATCCTTCAGATGGATTCAATCTACTTTGCGCCCTCTTTTGCGGTTGTTCCGTTAGGCCAGAACGCTTCCCGCAAGCGGCCATAGTGTTTACAAGCGATACCATGGATCACTTCAAACGTGCTTTCGACGTCAGGCTCCTATCTGCTCATCGAGAAAATCGCGGGATTGCCAACCTCCTTGAGCGATGGGTTCTACCAGGGGAGGACGGTGGCGCGTACGGGCTGCGCCTCGCAGTCCGAAATGGCTATCTAAACCTCTATGTTAAAGGTCAGTCGGTCGGGGAGATAAGGCTGATCGAAGGATCGCCTCGCCTCAGGCTACATACGAAATACAAAACGGCAATTGAGAATGGCAGCGCCCAAACCATTGCTGGCGGTCCGACTTACGAGATCGTTGATGCTCGCGAATTGAACATGGCTGGCTCCGACCTGATTGATAGCTGGATCCGCACAGCGGAGACATATGCCGGGGACGAAAAGCGCTTCGTCGACGATTTAGTTGCGGTCACGCCTGGCGCAATCGATCTCGAGATGGGCTTGCCTGCAGATCAGGATTCATTTGGCGAGGATCGAACCGCCCCGCGCATGGATATGGTGGTCGCTCAAGGCGGCGAGATAGCCTTCTGGGAGGCGAAGTGCGCAGTGAATAATGAATTGCGAGCCAGGGCATCCTATAAGGAATGGCCGGACAACCGCTATTGCGAGGGCCCGCGGGTGCTCTGGCAACTTCGCCGTTATCAACGTTGGATGAGCCGACCCTTGCGCATGTCACAGGTGCGGAACGCTTATGTCCAAGCTGCCGAACTTCAGCTTGGACTTGCGGAACTATGGGGTAAAAAAGGGCCTGCCATGGATGCGTGGCGAGAACTTGCAGCTAGTGCTGAGAGAACGGCCGTTGTCGTCCCGCCGGGCATAGTGGTGGCAGGATATTGTCCCATCCGCGCGGATGGCCTGCCACGTGCTGAGGCCAGCGCCTATGTGGCAAAAATCAAGTCGTTTGGCGAGCACGAAGCTAGGCTTCGTCGCCACGGTGTAACTGCTGTGACGGTGAATTGCAGGCCTAATGGCCCGGTATTACCGAGTCTTGGCCAAGGTTCCGTCAGCGCTGAAGAACGCGAAGTCTGATAAGCGCCCTAATTCAGACGTCGAGGTCATCACCTCGGGTCCCTGAAAGCGGACATGCCTCCACAGCGGTCTTGTATCGCCTGTGCGCCTTCGAAGCGGACATTGCAGGGCAGAATCAGCGCAAAATGGGCGGTGACGCAGGCTGTCGAGGTCAGTCTGTTCGGGCGAAAACGCCCGGCGTCACGCCGACATGCCGTGTGAATGCGACGCTGAACGCGCTGGCTGAGGCGTAACCGATCCGTGTTGCGATCTCGACCAGCGGCGCCTCCTGCCGAACCAACAGGTCTTTTGCAAGCGCCATGCGCCAGCCCGTCACGTATTCCATCGGAGGGACGCCCACCTGCCTTCGGAAGCGGTCGAAGAATGCCGACCTCGACATTGCGGAGGTCTCTGCCAGTTCCTCGACGGACACGCCTGTGCTCGGGTCCTGATGAATGCGTCGCAGCGCTGGAGCAAGGCGGATGTCGGAAAGCCCACGCAACAGTCCGGGAGATGTCTCGGCCCCTCCTGTACTCCGCAGAGCGTCGATGAAGAGAACTTCCAGCAACCGGCTGAGAATCATGTCCCGCGCTGCAAGTCCGCCGACCATCTCGGCATGAATCATCCCGACCAGATCCATGAGCCGCCGCTCGCCTCGGGCATGAACGATGTCCGGCAGCAGCGAGCTCAGCAACTGCTTGTCGTTCGCCAGGAAGGAACAGTGACCCACCATTGCCGTGACGTCGGCCGGTGCGTCCGGATCGCCGAGGCGGAAGACGCCGGGACCTGTCTCCAACCGCCGCGGTAACGTGCCTGGCGGAGGCGGTTGAAAGCTGCTCATGGCGAATGCGTGGATTTGCGGCACGAGAACGAAATCCCCGGACTGAAGGATGATCGGCGATCTGCCGGCGATGGTCAGGAGGCAGCGTCCTTCCACAATCGCACAATAGAACGGACTACCAAGTTCGCGACGCTCGACCGACCATGCCCCGCCGGCCGTAACCAGCTTGGCGATCGATGGCACGGGCTTGAGCAGCGAGACGATCTCGGCGAGTGGGTCGGACACTTCTGGACCTTCACTAAACAGGTGCGGACGTTCAGATATAGATAATCCTGCTCTCGTCGTCCATTCCTGGTGCTGCACAAGGAGACCACAGATGACGACGAACAATCTGATCGACACCGCACGCCGTATCCCGACCCCCGACGGAGCCCTCACGATAGCCTACTCGCCGATCCGCCTCGACATGGACGGACGGCCGCCTCTGGAACTGCGTTTGACGGCACCCGCAGAAGGCGATCTCCTCCCCATCATCATTCTGTCGCATGGATTCGGACCGTCATTCTACGTACCGTCGAAGGACGGCTACGCGCATTTGGCGCAGTTCTGGGCGGAGCGCGGCTTTGCCGTCATCCAGCCCACCCATGCGAGCTCCCGCGTCGGTGGACTTCCTGAAGACGCCGAAGGAGCGCCCTTCTTCTGGCGCGAGCGCATCGCGGAGATACGCACAGTCATCGACCGGCTGTCAGAGATAGAAGAGCGTGCGCCGGCCGTCTCAGGCCGGCTTGACCAGGACCGCATTGCGGCGGCAGGACATTCTTTCGGTGGCCACACCGTGAGCCTGCTCCTGGGCGCGCAACTGCACGGAGAGACTTTTCGCGATCCGCGCATCAAGGCCGGAATTCTTCTCACCACTCCCGGACGTGGTGGAAAGGATCTGACGGAAGAGAACGCCGCACGCTTTCCGTTCTTCGACCTCGACTTCTCACACCTCACGACGCCGAGTCTGGTCGTTTGCGGGGCAGACGACAATCCGCATTTTACGCCCCGTGGCCCGGATTGGCACGCCGATGCCTACCATGACGCTGTTGGTGCACATGCGCTTCTGACCCTTTTCGGAGTAGGCCACGGCCTTGGTGGCATCGCCGGGCTCGACGCCAAGGAGACCGAGGTCGAGGCGCCGGACGCGCTCGAGGCGACGAAGCGCATGACGCTGGCCTGGCTGAGAACTGCCCTTCGCGATGACGCCAATGCCTGGGCCTCGGCATGTACGGCTTTGAAGGGTCCGGCGAGCAGCCTTGGAACCGTCGTCGAGAAGTAACCGGATCGCTGAGACCACGTAACTTGATTGCTTTCGGCAAGTATCGGTGTGTCATCGAGGCGGGAGCTAGACGTTGCTTGCGCTTCGTTGGCTCTCCGCGACGCCGTTCACTAGAACAGCCTCACGCGATGTCACTGCGGGGAATGGCAGGGCCTCAAGTCGGAATGACTTCAATGGGTTGAACGCGGACAGTTGCGCATGATGCTCGAATGTCGGCTCTTCCCCTGCTACACCCCAACACCGGATAGTCTGCTCCCGGCCCCCATTCGGACAGTGTGCTGTTGACCGCGAACGTCGCTATTGGCGGCGCAAAGCCGCCATTTTATTGAAAGTTCCGCGACTTGATCTTTAGCGTGTCGATATGAAGATCACGAACATACATGTCTCTGGGCTTGATCACAGCTCTATCTCGAGAGTCCGGGCTGCCGGGCGAGCCATGCGCGAACTCGTCGCCGCGGCCCGTTGGAATTTTTAGATCAAGGTCGCGGTCAGCTAGCGCCGACAGATCTCCGGACAGATCGAATAGCTGTCGCGCTATCAAATGGACGACCTCCCCTTCCCGTTGCACCTTTCCGTGGATGCCCATCATTGCCGACCCTAGGACGATCCGGCGCTGCTTCTCGAAAAGAGTCGGCCAGACCACGATGTTGGCGGGACCGGTTTCGTCTTCCAACGTGATGAACATGACGCCTTTCGCTGAGCCAGGCTTCTGCCTGACGAGAACGAGACCGGCGATCATCATGAAGCGACCGTCCTGGGCATTCATCGCGTCGGCGCAGGTCACGATCCGCCGGGCCTCCAAGTCTTTCCGGAGGAAAGCCATCGGATGCTGGCGGAGCGTCAGCCCAGTGTGGCCGTAGTCCTCGATCACGTTGTGGCCTTCCGTCATCTGGCGTAGGGCGACTTCCGGCTCCTGCTGTTCCGCAACGGCTTTCTGTTCGCGCTCGGACGCCGCGGCGAACAATGGGAGGGGTTCGTCCCGGAGAGCTTTGATCGCCCAGAGGGCATCGCGCCGCTCGAGGCCGAAAGCAGGCTTGAAAGCATCGGCCTCTGCGAGCACGTTCAAAGCCTGGGCGGGGACCTCGGATCGTCTCCAAACGTCATCGATGGATTCGAACGCGCGTTCCATGCGTGCGGCGACGATCCGTGCGGCATCGAGGTTCGGAAGGCCTGAGACCATGCGCATTCCCAGCCGGACGGCGTGACGGTCGGTTCCTGGGATCGGTTCGAGCGTGCAGTCCCAGCGGGAGTGGACGACCGACACGGGCCGGATTTCGACGCCGTGCTTCTGAGCGTCGCCGACGATCTGGGCGACGGCGTAGAAGCCCATCGGCTGGCTGTTGATCAAGGCCGCACAAAAAGCATCCGGATAGTGACGTTTGATGAAGCAAGAGGCGTAAGCGATCAAGGCGAACGACGCCGAGTGGCTTTCCGGGAAGCCATAGGATCCGAAGCCCTCGAGTTGCTTGAACGTTTTCTCCGCGAACTCCCTTGTGTAGCCGTTGTTAATCATCCCATCGACCAACTTGGTCTGAAACCGGGAGACGCCGCCCGTGAATTTGAACGTGGCCATGCTCTTACGCAGTTGATCCGCCTCCCCGCCCGTGAAGCCCGCGCAGACCATCGCGACCTTCATTGCGGACTCCTGAAACAGCGGTACACCAAGCGTTTTGCCGAGGACCGCTTCCAGCTCCGGCGTCGGGTATTCGACGTTTTCCTTGCCCTCACGACGTCGAAGATACGGATGGACCATGTCGCCTTGGATGGGGCCTGGCCGAACGATCGCCACCTGGACGACGAGATCGTAAAACGTCCGCGGCTTGAGCCGTGGCAACATGCTCATCTGCGCTCGTGACTCGACCTGGAAGGTCCCTAATGTGTCGGCTTTACGGATCATCGCATAAGTTGCTGGATCCTCCTGTCGGACCTTGGCAAGATCGAGGTCCTCACCCTTGTGTTCGCGGATCAGGTCGAACGCTTTGGACATGCAGGTGAGCATGCCCAGCGCGAGCACGTCGACCTTCATCATCTTGAGGGCCTCGACGTCGTCCTTGTCCCACTCGATCACCTGCCGATCCTCCATGCGCGCCGGTTCGATCGGCACGAGGTCGTCGAGCCGCGACCGGGTCAGCACGAAGCCGCCGACGTGCTGGCCCAGGTGTCGCGGCGCGCCCATGAGCTCGCGGGCCAGGCGCAACGTCATGACAAGCCTGTAGTCGTCGGGATTTAGGTTGAGGTCCGTGACATTCTTCTCGGTGATCTCCTCGCTCCAAGACCAGAGCCCGGAGGACAGGGCCTTCGTGACGTCCTCGGGTAGGCCCATGGCTTTGCCGACATCGGCGATGGCACCCTTTGCGCGGTAGCGGGTGACGGTGCAGACGAGTGCTGCGCGATCACGACCATACGTCTTGTAAATCCACTGGATGACTTCTTCACGCCGGGCGTTTTCGAAGTCGACGTCGATGTCCGGCGGCTCGTTACGCTCCTTCGAGACAAAGCGTTCGAACAGCAGGTCGTTCGTCTCGGGATCGATCGAGGTAATCCCGAGGATGTAGCAGATGGCGCTGTTGGCTGCCGATCCCCGCCCCTGGCAGAGAATCCCCTGCGAGCGGGCAAACTGGACGATCGAGAACACCGTCAGGAAATACGGCGCGTAGTCCATCTCCTTGATCAGGTCGAGCTCGTGCCGCACCGCCTTCAAAACCTTTTGCGGAAGGCCTTCGGGATATCGGTCGGGAATGCATTCTCGAACGTAATGCTCGAGCGACTGCTGGGCGGTCATCCCTTCGACGATGGCTTCCTCCGGATACTCGTAAGTCAGCTCTTCGAGGGAGAACTTGCAGCGGTCGACAATCTCCATTGTCCTGGCAAGCGCTTCCGGATAGCGGCCGAACAGGCGCTCCATCTCTTCCGGAGGTTTCAAATAGCGGTCGGCGAACCTTTCGCGGTCGAAGCCGACCTCGTCGATCGTCGTGCCTTCCCGAATGCAGGTCACGACGTCCTGAAGCTGGCGGCGGGAAGGCTCATGGAAGAGGACGTCGTTGGTGACGACCGTCTTGACCTTGTGGCGCGTCGCCATATTCGACAGTTCATGAAGGCGGAGCTGATCGTTCGGACGACGCCGGAGACAGAGGGAAATGTATGCGCGCTCGCCGAAGGTATCCTTCATCCGTCGCAGGTGAACTGCGCAAAGGTCGTCAGGCATGTCGGGGACGAGAATGCCGATCAGGCCTTCTGCATAGAGCGGCAAGTCGTCCCAATGAAGGATGCAGTTGTTCTTGCCACCCCTGCCCTTGCCGAGCGTAATCAACCGGGTCAGGCGTGAGTAGGCTGCCTTATCGGTGGGATAGACGAGGATTGACATTCCGTCCTGCAGGTCGAGCCGACAGCCGACGACGAGACGCAGGCCCGTCGCCCGCGACGCTTCCAGCGCCCGGACGATGCCGGCAAGGGAGTTGCGGTCGACGATTCCGAGCGCCTCGACGCCCATCTCCTTCGCGGTCGCGAACAGATCGTCTGCGCTGCTCGCACCGCGCAGGAAGCTGAAGTGGGTGGTTGTCTGGAGCTCGGCGTACCTCATGCGAACAGCCCGTGCATGAACCATTTGTGCGAACCCGTCCCCAGATCGACGCCATCGCCGGCTCGGAAGATCCAAAACCGTTCGCCGCGCTCGTTCTCGATCATGAAGTAGTCGCGCACCGCTTCCAGCTCGGCGGGGCGTCGCCACCATTCTCCGAAAATGCGTTCGGGGCCGTCTGCACGGACGACTTTGTGACGGGTGCCCCGCCAGGTGACGCTGCGTGGAGGGTGGTCCGGCATCAGGGCAATCGCTTCGATCACCTCGGGATGAGGAAGAAGCCTGACAGGCCGCCGCCAGTGACCGACCCATGAAGCCTCTGTCTGCTCCGCGACCGCCGAGATGCGCCGTACGCTCCGCTCGGGGACATCCGAGGCGACGGGAGCGGCGCGGAACACGCGCTGGCCGCGATTCCCGAAAATGTCGATGAGCGGGGTTATATCTGTGGTTTCGTCTTCAACGAGAGAAGACGACCGCTGCTCTTCTTCGAGCGGCTCCGAAGCCACCGCGACGAGCGTCAACTTCTCGATGCCGAAGCCGGGATCGATCTTCTCGGTGCGATCCTTGAACAGCTTCGTCAGCCAGGGAACGTTTCTGGCCGGCTTGGCGGTGCCCGCGCGGATCGCCTGCATCGTGTTGTCGACCTTGTAGACGATGAGATCCGTTCGCCGGACGCCGAGGCCCCGCTTCTCGAGTTCGCCGACGAGCTCGACGACGAGGCGGGCGACATACTTGTCTATGGTCTCGGCAGCTCCGATAGGCTCCTGAAAGTTGCGGGAAACCTCAACGATCTCGGCCGTTCGGATCGGATCGATCGGCTCCGGCTTCAAGCCACGCATCTGATCGAGGCGGCGGCCGACTTCAGGGCCGAAACGCAGCGCGAGCGGGGCGCGCGGTGTCGCGGACAATTCACCGATCGTCTGAAACCCGAGCACGCGCAGCTCGGTGACGGTCTTTTCCGGCAGCCGCAGCAGCGAGATTGGCAACTTCTCGACGGCGCGGAAAGTCTCGCCAGACGGCACGATCACCGTCTCCCGCCTGATCGCCCGCGCGCAGGCATGGGCGGCACCCCAGGTATCGGCGATGGCGACACGGGCCGTCAGCTTCTTCGCGTGGAAGCTGTTGAAGATCTTCGTCACCATGGGCTGCTCGCCGCCTTGCAGGTGATCGGCGCCCTCGGTATCGAGAACCAGCCCATCGGTACCGTCGACAGCGACGATCGGCGAGTAGTACTCGAGCGCCCAGAGCGCGATCCGCTCCAGGGTGTCGGCGTCCGCGGCCGGATCGGCGTCGACGAGCTTCAAGCCGCGAAAGAGCGCTTGGGCTTTGGCGGCGGGCATACCGACCCGGACGCCGACCTTCTTCGCGGCGGCGTCGGCAGACGAGACCCAGCGCTTCGAGCCGCTTTTTGCGATGACTGCGATCGGCTGATCGTCAGGAATGGACGGATCGTCGCGGCGAATCCGATCGGTCGGCAGATCCGGAAGAAATATCGATACGACCCTGCTCATCACATGCTCCTACGCAAAACTCGGCACACTCCCCCGCTTTCACTCGCATCAGTTCCAGAAACCAACGTTCCCGGCCGACGCCGGGAACTGGCAGCTCTTCCGACGGAAGCACGCTCACCCTCCATCTCGTTGTGCTCGCTGTCGGCTGGCCGAAGTCGTTTGCTTCCGTCTGTCTTCGCCATCGCCGGACCACGATCCCCATCGTCCCGGTCTTTTCGGCCGCAAGCTGCAGACGCCGCGATGCGACCATCGGCAGGCGGACCAGCTCTCCCACGACTGCGCCGAGGCCGCCGTAGGCAAGCGCCTCCTCCATGGAGGCGAGAACGTCCTCCTCCTTGTCGCCTTCGACGAAGACGACCCGCTTCGGATGCAGGCCGGCCTGCGCGAGCGCCGGGAAAAAGAGGTCGGGTCGCGTCATGCACCACACGACGGGGCCCTTCGTCCGGGCGGCAATCCCCGCCGCGAAAAGCGCCGATGCAGCGCCGTCAACCGTGCCTGATCCTCCGCCTGCGATTTCGTGCAGAGCACCGAAAGCAAGCCCGCCTCCGGGAAGAACGGAATCGATACTCGACATGCCAAACGGCAGGCAGGCACTGTGCTTCGCGACGCGCACCTCCAAAGCGGAGATGCGTTCGCGCAATTCGGCGATGGCTAGCTCGCGCGCAGCCGAAGACATTCACGAATCCTTTGAAATCGTGGTGGACAGGACGACATCATGTCGCTGGAAAACTTGATTGTTCTCTTTCTGTTCCCTATCCTCGGCGCCGTCAAGATGCCCGAAATTGAGGAATCTATTCCTGCTACATGAGCGACATCGAAAAGAGTCTGACGAATCAGAAAGGTAGGCTGGGGTGTAGCTGGCCGACGGCATCGAAAATATTTTTATCCGCGTCGTCCGCTTGTCGGTGGATTTCCCATCCAACGGGGGCCGCCGTCAGACCCTACGTCGAGTGCAGGAGAAGCGATTGAGAAGACGACGAGTAGCGGCGGACAACTCGCCTGGACCGAAATTGAAGGATGTCCAGGTAGCGATCATCGACGTCGAGTGTCGGGCCTGCGGACTGAGGGGGGAGTTATGACAGGGCGGTGCTGGTCAAGATTCATGGGGCGTCCCTGTCATTCGCGAGGCTCAGACGGCAGGCGGCTCTGGGATGCGAGCGGATGAATGGTCCGGACGGGGACAGGTGCCAGACCAGGTTTCCTTGCCTTGGCCCGGTCGATTAGATGGCACTTAATATAAGAGCGACGGCCGCCTTCTCACCGATGCTAAACGGGCTTGTTGGGAACCCTTCGGCTCGACGCAATCCGCAGGGTGCGGAGGACACGAACAACCGGCTCGTTCCGGAGAGCCCGAATGAACCGTTCACATTGAGAGTGGCATGCCCTGAATTGAAGGGGAATGTGACCAATATAGAAGACAAAATCAATCTCTGAGGGAGATTCCGTAAGCCATTGAAAAATGATTCGTTTCAAGTCGGAACGAATCACCCTGACACGTCTTTGAGTCGGGTAGTAGTGATTCGGAGTATTCGTCATGGCCTCAGGACAACGTGCGCAGTGGAAGGGCTTCATTAAGTTCGGCGAAGTCACTTGTGGGGTGGCGCTGTACACCGCCGCATCCACCTCCGACCGGATCACCTTCAACACCATCAACACAGCCACCGGCAACCGCGTCAACCGTGTCTTCGTGGACAGCGAAACTGAAGCGCGCGTTGAGAAAGAGGCGCAGACCAAGGGCTTCGAGATCGAGAACGGGCAATACATCATCATCGATCCCGAGGAAGTGGCCGCCGCTATCCCCGAAAGCAACAAGACTCTCGAGATCGAGGCATTCATTCCCCGCTCCGACGTCGACGACGTCTATTTCGACAAGCCCTACTATCTCACACCGGACAAGATGGGCGGAGACGCCTTCGCGGCCCTGCGCGACGGCATGAAGAAGTCGAATGTGGCGGCCATCGCCCGCACCGTCCTGTTCCGGAGGATGCGCACTGTCCTGATACGCCCCCAGGGCAAGGGGCTGATCGCAACCACCCTGAATTACGACTACGAGGTTCGGTCGAGCGCCAAGGCGTTCGAGGAGATGCCCAAAATCAAGATCCAGGGGGAGATGCTCGATCTCGCCAAGCACATCATCAGCACCAAGAAGGGCGAGTTCGATCCGGCAACGTTCGATGACCGTTACGAAGCCGCGCTCGCCGATCTGGTGAAGGCCAAGCTCGAAGGCAGGTCGCTTCCGAAGCAGAAGAAGGTGGAGGTCTCGAAGCCCAACGATCTGCTGGCTGCTCTACGGGAAAGTGCTGGCATGATGAAGGCGGCTGCGGACAAACCGAAACGCACCGCGGCCAATGCCAACACTGGTACCGGAAGGCAGCGCGCCGCGCGCGGGACGACAGCGAAGTCTACCGCCGCCAAGGCTGCACCGCAGCGCAAAGCTAGCTGAGGAGACGTCAAATGGCTCCGAAATACTACTGGAAAGGGTACCTGAAGCTCTCTCTCGTCACCTGCCCCGTGGCGATGACTCCGGCCACGAGCGAAAGCGAGAAGGTTCGCTTTCATACGCTCAACAAGGAAACGGGCAACCGCGTCGTCTCTCAGTACATAGACTCCGTGACGGGCAAGCCGGTCAAGGATGGGAACGAAGCCAAGGGCTACGCACGCGGTGAGAATGACTACGTGATTCTCACGGAAGACGATCTGGATGCGGTCGCGCTCGACACGGTGAAGACGATCGACATCGACAAGTTTGTCCCCGCTGACAGCATTGAATGGATTTACCTTGAAAAGCCACATTACCTCATGCCGGACGATGCCGTCGGCAACGAGGCGTTCGCTGTCATCCGGGACGCAATGAAAGCCGACAAGGTCTTCGGCGTGGCGAAGCTTGTCATGGGCCGGAGAGAGCGTGCTGTTGTCCTTGAGCCTCGTGATGAGGGCATCTTGCTCTGGACCCTGCGCTTCGGCGACGAGGTTCGACCCGAGGAGAATTACTTCGAGGAAATCGACGAAGACGCCGATCCCGACCTCGTGCCACTCGTCCAGAAGCTTATAAAGCAGCAGACTAAGCGCTGGTCATTGGACATGGTGAGCGATCCGATCCAGGAGAGCCTGCTCAGGATCATCGCTGAGAAGAAGAAGGCGCTGAAGCCGCGAAAGGCGGTGAAGGGGAAGAGTGGAGATGCCGCTCCGAAGTCCAATGTGGTGAACATCATGGACGCGCTCCGGAAGAGCGTCGAGGCAGACCTCAAAGGCAGGAAGGCCGGGTAGCCAAATGCACTTGCTTGAAACCAAAGTTGCTCATGTCGCAAATGGCTGGCGGATAGATTTCGTTGGCGACGACGGGGAAGCCGTGTCGATCAGGGTCGCGGACGGTCACGCCGCAAATGAAGGCGAGGCCATTGAGCATGCGAAGGAAGTCATGGTTCAGTTGACGGCATATGGCACGCGTGGGGGCGGTCGAAGCGTAAACAGGTATGATGCCGCCAGCAATGGAAACTTTGACGACGACGAGCCTCTGCTGGACACACAGCACTGATTTAACGGGAACGGCGCGAGCTATCGGTCAAAGAAGGCCGGGCCAAAGCGCACCGACCTCCCAATTACGACAGGCCCCGCAACGTCCTTTAGCTTTTCGAGTCGGCGTCCCCTTCGAGGATAGAGGCGGCTCGTATCGCCGCCGGGTCGACCTTCAGATGCAAGTAGTCGAGCATCGACTTCAGCGTTGAATCCGTCAGATCCGCCGGCATCAGAACACCTGTAGTCTCCATTTCTTCACGATCGACAAAACCGTCGCTATCGTGATCCATCTTCGCGTTCATGTCGACGGTTGGGTTGCCTTTGTCGTCCAGTTTGAGGCCAGGTTTCAGCACCTCGTTGAAGTTTTTGAACTCCTCCGAATTGAGCTTGTCGTCGCCGTCGCGGTCGAATTTCGTGAAGGCGTTGTTTAGCATCTGCGACAGTTGCGTCGCGGTAGCAGTCGAGGTCGAGGTCACTTGATTCTTCCCAATATGAACATAAGTGCGCGGTTGCAGGTGATATTTGGCGCAACTGGAGCAGGGCTGGATTCAATCCATGCGTCCGACACCTAGTCTCCGGCCTAGAAGGTCGCCGACGTTTTTAGACCTAGTGCGATGACATCGCTGTTCCGGTCGGTTCCGCCGGGATGATGGACGTACTGAATGTTGGGACGGAACAAAAATCCGGGGGTCGGTCGGTATGTGTAGTACAACTCCACCGCATATTCCGAGTTGCGGGGATCGTCCGAAGTGGAAACGCGGCTGTTGACATGGGTCGTTCCGACAGCGAAGCCGACGTCGTCTTCGGGGCGTTCATCGAACAGACCTGTGAGCACAAGTCCTGCAGCTATCTGACGGTCGGTGACCGACGTACGTTTGTCAGCCACAACGATGTTCAAGAACAGGCTGAGATTGTTTGTGACCTGCTGCTGGATGCTCAGATAGCCGCCATAGCGACCTTGATGCTGGCGCGCAGGCAGGCCTGAGAGCGCGAAGAGACGGCCGTTGATGTCCTCCGCTACGTCGTTCGCCTCGGACGTATCGTACCATGCGCCGATCTTGTAGCTGCCTGGAAGTCGCCCGCCGTTGAATCCGGGAAGCCAGGCTACTTCGACCGGAATGAGTGCCCCGCTGGAATGGCTGTAGAAGACCGGCAGGATCTGATCATCGACCCCGAGATATGTCGGGTTGACGTCGTAGATCCCGACTTGGACGTAGCCAAAGCCCGTCAGGTTGATCCTGGCGCGGGTCGCCCACTGGCTGATCGGCCAGTTGTAGATGTAGTTGCCGACGAGGTTCCCTAGGTCGGATCCGCAGCAGGTAAGGTTCTGAAAGTCGCACGGGAACGACCCGAAGTCCTCGTTGACCGGCATGCGCCCGATCTTCCAGTCGATCAATCCATTCGCAAACTGCTGTTGGTACCAGAAGTCTGTCAGTCTGATGGTCTGGCCACGACCATAGATTTCTTGGACTTCCTGCAAGGTGCCGAGACGGGCGTCGTCGCTGAGGTTGCGACCCGTTCGCTGGGTTAGCGTCACCTGAAATTTGGCGTCGGGGATACCGACAAGGCGATCAAGATCGAACGTCACGCCCGCCGAGTACTGGACCGCATAGGCGGCCCTGCTCTCGACGCCACCCGTCGGGTTGGTGGCGAATTCACCCGTATAGCCGAATTGGAAGTCAATGCCGCTGTCTTTAAGATCCGTGCGGAGTCCATTCCAGTCTCCCAGCAACCACGGCTCACTGGCTGTGGCGGCTGGGTCGGATGGCACGATCGGAGGCGTGTGATCGTCGGCACGAGTCTCTCGGACACTACAAAGGGAAAGGAGTAGGACGGATGTCACGCCAACGGGAAGATTAGGCATGATGCCCCCCAGAACGTTCTTTCAGAAATGGCCAGTGCGGAATGATGTTCTAGTTGGAACCCCAGACGGCCTTGGAGAGCTGCTCGGTGAATGACGGGTCACCCGGACGTCCGGGAAGACGGGCCGAAACCTCTTGAATGGTCCATTCGTTTCCGTCCGGGTCAAGGAAGGTGAAGTACGACGCGTAGCTTTTTCGGCCAGGATTCACCCCTGCGACGACACCGCGACCGTCAGAGTGATGGAATACGCCGCCGACATCATGGAACGGCTCGCTGGTTTCGATGCCACGACGCTGAAGGTCCGCCTGCGCCGTATCAACATCGGGAACGACGAGATGAAGGCCGCGGGACGTGCCGGGCGCAGCGGCCGTGATATTTCGCCCGAACATGACAGATCCCTCCGAACCTGGCGGAGTGAACTGGATGACGCGGTAGTCGTCACTCTGAAAGTCGATGTCGAGTCTCCAGCCGAGGCTTGCGTAGAAACGCTTGCTGATTTCCGCGTCGGCCACCGGGACTACGGCGAGCTCCAGCGTCATCACAACTCCCGAAGTCACCACCGCTGCTCTGCTATCCATCGATATGGATCCTGGCTGGCTGTCCATGACAGTCTCCTTTGCGTTGATTGCCCCACGGGGTGGGACAGCGAAGGCAAGCTTATGGACCGACGGAATCCCTGCCATTGCACTTAGGTATCGTCGTTAAGGACAGTCGGACGCTTCCCGGCACCAAGGTGCAATGGCCACCGACGTTAGATTGGCCGATCGTCGGGTTTTGCTGGAGCACGGATGTCCGGGCTCAGTGCCAAACATCGAGGTTCATCCGGTGAATACATCAGCTCCATTCTGTGAAAGCTTACCCGATCCCGCCGCCTCGCCCAGCTCTACGCAACTTGCCGAGCGCAGCCGAAAACTAGATCTGGCGCTTGCGGCGCTTCAGGCGAAAGTCGCGGGAGAGGAAGCCTCCGCATGGTACGCCCTGCGCGAGCTGAACAAGCGATAGCAACGTGCTGCCCCAACTGTCTCCCCATCCCGTCGACGTCGCCCGACGGCATATCATCTGGATCATCCAAGTAATCATCGCGTAATCACTGATGCGCAGCCCTGCGTGTCGGGCAATTGGCCGCCCACAGCCACATGCGCCCCCTCGTGGACATCGGCGTGAACGCCAACCGAGGGCAGGAGCAACGTGCTTCATTATGGCTTCGACGAGATGGCTGTTGTGGTCCACGCCAAGCTGGTTAGGGACAGTCAAGAGCAAGGTGTCAGCTTGCGCGATTGCTTCACCGAGACGCCCGGAGCAATGAGTCCCTGGTATCGGCGGCCGATACCTAAGTTCACTTACGGGGAAAGGCCGATCGGCGTTACTTTGGATCCGTCGCCCACCTCCAGGGCGACAGCTACCGGAAGCAAACACGCTCCAGCGCTCCTCCCCTCCGCTGGAGCCTGCGGATCCCCTCATGATCCGCTGAGGCCGTCTTCTCCGCCGGAGACGGCCTCCTTTTGCAGCAGCCGAAACTCATCACAGACTGAGCCGGGTCAAAGGAGCTCAAGTGCCTTCAGCCCAGCGTATGGGCTCGACGCGTCGGATGACGACAGTCCAACAAAGAAATCCCACGACAGACACCATCGCGGCGACCATGAACGCAGCCTGGAACTGTCCGGTCGCGTCGACGATCATCCCGGTGACTATTGGAGCGATGATACCCGAGATATTGCCAATGCAGTTCTGAAGGCCAATCCATTTTGCAGTGGCGGAAGGTCCTGCAAGCGTCTGACCTATCGCGTAGAGATTGAAACCGCCAAGACCGAATCCTATTGAAGAGAGGACTATGCCGGCGATAGCGAGGGACGGCGATCCGAATGCGCACAACAGCATGCACACGAAGGTGATCGCGCAGTCTGTACCCATGAAGGTTTTGCGAACCAAAGTGGAACTTGCACCTCGGGACATCCAGCGATCTGCAAGCATGCCGCCAGTGACCGAGACAATTGCCGTCGCGACATAGACGGCACCGCCGAGTTGAGCCATCGAGGTCAGAGAAAAACCTTGAGTCTTCACCAGATAAAGCGGTAGCCAGGATAGGATCGTATAGAACGTGTAGTTGTTCGCGAAGTGGCCTATCGAGGCACCCCACAGTTCGCGTTTCCCTAGCAGTGTCCGAAAAGCTGGCTCGGGCAAAGCGGTCATTTGGCTTTCACGACGAGATGCCGCCCGTGTGACGATCATCCATGGGACAAGCCACGCAAGCGAGATGATCCCGAAAACAACGAACAGGGCGCGCCAGCCTGCGTAGGCCATCAGCATCCCGCCTAAAAAGGTGCCGACGGCTGGCCCGAGAATGATGCCCGAGCTGATCATCGCGTTTGCAAGCCCCAGCTTTTGCACCGGAAGATGTTGAGAAAGGAGCTTCGAACTTGCGGGAAAAGCCGCGCTTTCACCAACCCCCAAGACGAGCCGTAGCATCAAAAGGGCCACGAAACCTGAAGCGAAGCCCATCAGAATTGTCGCCAGCGACCAGACGATCAACCCGACCACCAGGGTGCGGTAAGGATTTATCTTTGCGACAAGCCAAGCCGCGAACAACTGAGCAGGAACGTAGATCCAGAAGAAGGACGAAACGAGCACGCCGAACTGGGTGTTGCTGAGGTGCAGCTCATCCTTGATCAGCGGCCCCGCGGTCGCGAGATTGCCACGGTCCACGTAGTTGATGAACATGGCCAACGCCAATAGAACCCCAACGGATCCTGTGAACCGTGCCGCCGAAGCCGGACTGGGTGATGGGCCTGCCGTCATGCTGTGCTTTCCCCTCCCGCATCCGGGTCTACTGCTCGACAGGCACTTCCAAAACGGCCGGTATGGCGAAGCTGAAGGTGGTTCCCGGCAGATCGTCGGCTTCCACCCAGAGACGACCGTCGAGACTTTCGATGATGGAGCGGCAGATCGACAATCCGACACCCATGCCATTCGGCTTCGTCGTATAGAACGCTTCGAAGAGCTTCTCCCGGCTGACGTCGTCCAACCCCACCCCGTTGTCATGTATGTCGACACGAACGTTACCATCGTTATCGAGACTTGTCCTGAGCAGGATGCTCCTCGGCCGGTCCTGCAGATCTACCATTGCCTCAATCCCGTTGAGCAGCAGGTTCAGAGTGACCTGTTGGAGTTGGACGCGATCGGCGCGGATGAACGGAAGACCTCGTGCCAGGTTTGTCCGGAGAGTCGCCCCGCCCTTATGAAGTTCGCCGGCCAGCAGCGCGATCACCTCGAGAGCGACTTCATTCACATCCAGAAGATCGAGCGACTGGGACTGGTTTTGAAACAGGGCCCTAAGCCGTCTGATAACGTCGGAGGCGCGGTTGGCGTCGCGGATCGTCCGGCGTATCGTCTCGCTTGCTCCGACAATGTCCGGAGGCGTGTTCGCAAGCAGTCGTGCTCCCGTGTTAGCATTCGTCAGGATCCCGGAAAGAGGCTGGCTGACCTCATGGGCAATGGACGCCGTCATCGCGTTGAGCGTTGTGACGCGCGCGACATGCGCGAGATCGTTGCGCACTTGGCGCAGCATTTCGTCCGACTGAACCCTCTCCGTCACGTCGCGCACGGAACCAACGAAGTCCAGATTCTCCGTGCGAACAGCCCGGCCGGTCGTATGCACGTATTTGATCCGGCCATCGGGCATCGAAAGTCGATTTTCAGTTTCAAAGTCGGCAAGTTCCTTCATCGCGCGCTCGAGAAGTCCACCAGCACGATCTCGATCATCCGGGTGTATCCGAGCGATAGCCTTCTCCGCGGACGCAACAACTGTCCGATCATACTCTAGGATGTCGTAAAGCTCCTGCGACCAGAAGAACGTCCCACTTGCCGCGCTCCAGCCGAAGCTGCCCGTATGGCTGATCTTCTGCCCTTGAGCGAGGAAAGTCTCGCTGCGTTGCAAGTCGCTGTAGAGACCGGCGTTCTCGAGCGATATTGCCGCCTGGGAAGCCAGCAGATCGAGGACGTTCACCTGCTCGCCCGCGAATGCATCGGGCACGAGCCGATTTTCGAGGTAGAGAACCCCCACGAGCTTCGTCTGCCGGAGAATCGGCAGGCAAAGGACCGACCGCGATCGACCCTGCCTGACATATTCGTCCCTCGAATATCGCTCGTCCGACATGGCGTCTGTCAACAATACGCGGCCCCGCGTTCGTATCGCATAATTCATCATCGACATCGGGAGGTCGCTCGGACCCGGTGGCGTGTGACGAGCCTCCACTTGTATCGATCCATGGCGGACGACTGCTTCGGCCGCCAACTGCGGCTCGCCGTCCCGAACAAGGGCGAGCAGGCCTCGTTCCGCGCCCGCGTGCTCCATCGCGATGCGCATGAGGCGCTCGATGAGTTGTGGCAGCAGGATTTCACCGGACAGCGCCTGCGATGCCTTGACGACGGCGGCCGCGTCGAATTGCTGGTTGGACGGCGACGTCGGTTCCATGGCCTTCTCGCGGGGACGGCCAAGCCTCCGCAGAGGGCCATCGGCACCCCACGTCTGGTAGGCGCCACATGCCCGGTCGAGATACATTTCCGCAATGTCATCCAATCCGCGAGCGGCATATGAGCGCGCTGCGCATTCGTAGGCAAGCGCCTCCACTTGGACGAACCTGTATGCGCGGGCGGATCGAATCGCCTGCGCGTACAGCAGCTCGGCCTCTAGCTCCCGCCCCTCGATGCGCGCGATCTCAGCGCCGACAAGGGTTGCGCGGCTCTCGAAGTTCTCCGGACAATCATCAGCCAAGGCGCGTAGCTGGCGATGATCTGCCCTCATCGCTTCGAGGTGCACCCGAACCTGCTCATCCACCGCTGCAGCGGTGAGCGAGCCAGCTCTGGCTAGCGCGGAGTAGAAGTGGAACTCTGCACCCTCGATGTTGGGCCATGGCGAACGGAAAAGTGTCGTAGGATGCTTCGAGGCCTCGATCGCCGCAGCGTAGTTTCCCTCGTATACAAGTGCCTGTACCCGCCGACTCCAATATATGTCGGCGACGACGCCAGGCTGCGCGGGTTCGCTCACGCCTTGCTCGAAACGGTCGATGTCGAAGTCGAGCCCCTCCACCGTCTTGAAGTCGCATGGCAGCCCCCTGAGCGACCGTATCAGTCGCAACTGCCCAATGATGTAGGCGCCGGCTATTCGGGAGCCGGACTTGCGCGTGAAATCCAGCCCCTCACCTGCGGCGCGATCGATCTCCGCCAGCGGCTCTCCGGACGAGATCAGATTCCCTATGAGGTTGCTGTGGCCGTAGCCAATGTAGGGCAGATCGCCATTTCTCGTCGCTTCGTCGAGGCCTTTGAGGATGAAGTCGCGTCCAAATCGCAGGTGTCTAGTCCAGGAGGAGATCCCGGTCCCAAAGCTGAAAAAGACTCGGGACCGAAAGGTTTCGAAGCCTGTTCTTTCAACAAGCGCAAGGCTGAGGTGGCCAAAGCGCACGGCCGCCGAGCTGTCCCCGAAGTCATTCGCCAGCAGCCTGCCATACGAGACATAGCCCACCGACGATGCGGGACTGTTGCCGTGTCGGATGCTCAGGTCGACCATGAGGGAGATCAGGAGCTTGTGCAGGTTTGCATTCTGGTACACGGCAGAGAGAACAAGCCGGTTCACCACCTCGATCGTCGCGCATATCGCCGGATCGGCCATCTCGGGCATGTCGGCCAAGCTCTCTATCGTTCGAGATACCAGCAGCTCCCGGATATGATCGTACATTTTCTCAACGTCGCGATCGGGCGGACGGGGCGAAAGAGCGAACCCGACCCCGCCCAGAAAATCAAGGCCGACGTCGAGAGCTTCCGCGGGCCGCCCATGAACAACCAAGAGATCGATACGTACGCAGGCGACAGCGGCCCGGTCGACCAGGCCAAGGTCCCGGTTGGTCAAACTTGCCAATCGATTTTCCGACATCGCCAAGTCGCCGTTCAAGAATTCGCATTCCGCACGGACGAGTTCCAATTCGAAGATCAGCGACGGCTGCCGAAGCCAGGCGTCTTCTGGAAGGAGCGACTGGCCCGCAGCCAGGTAGGTCAGCGCCGAACCGTAGGCGGCGGCATTCTTCGAGCGCCTCCCGGCTTCAAGATTGAGCAAGACGACTTGCGCACGCTCGTCCGCCAAGGCGATCAGTTGCGACCCCCTGTTGAACTGCCCGACGATCTGGAAGATGACGCCGTCCCGTTCGTCGGTCGGCGTTCTGGCCAGCAAGAGACGGGCGATCCGCAGATGTGTTTCTGCCCGAACGCCTTCGGGCACGAGAGAATAAGCCGCCTCCCGGATCCTGTCGTGCTGGAAGGCATACGTCTCGTCGACATAGATGACCAGCCCGGCACGAACAGGCTCCCGAAGAAGTTCGTTCAGTTTTTCGGGCGTGGAGTTGCTCACCGCTGCAATAAGATCTGCGCCTGCGGCGGCGCCGAAGCACGAAAGCTCGCGCAGCACCGCGAGGCTTTGCGGTGGCATTCCGCTAAGATTGGCGACCATAAGGTCGACCACGTTATCGCTGTGTCCCTTGGCACGGATGCCGGCAATATCCCACGACCACGTCGAAGTCTCGCGGTCCAATACAAGGAGGCCCTCTTTCTCAAGAGATTGCAGGAACTGAATGGCGAAGAGCGGGTTGCCGCCCGTCTTCTCCCGTAGGAGTTCGGCAAGAAGGCGAGCGCGTGTGCGGTCACACCGAAGGGTGTCCACGACCAGCCGCTCGACGTCGTCGCCGGTCAATGGCCTCAGCTCTATCTCTTCGACACTTGCCCCGGCGGCGCGGATCCTGTCGATCCGTTGTCGCAGGACGTGTGTGGGCCCCACCTCCTCGCTGCGGTAGGCCCCTATCAGCAGAAGATGATCAAGTTGGTTTTTCGTCAGAAGATCGTCAAGCAGCTCGAGCGTCGCGGGATCAACCCACTGCAAATCGTCGAGAAAGAGAAAGAGCGGCCGCTCTGGACGTGCGAACACCCCAATGAAGCGCCGAAGCACGGACTGGAAGCGACGCTGGGCGTCCTGCGGAGGGAGATCTGGAAGAGAAGGCTGCTCGCCGATTACAAGTTCCATCTCGGGTATCAGATCGAGGATCAGTTTTCCATTTCGACCCAGGGCTTCGTCGAATTCGTGATGCCAGCTCGCAAGCTCGGACTCATCGATGCTGAGGAGCTGCCTGACCAGCTTCTGGAACGCCTGCGCAAGGGTCGAGTACGGGATGTCTCGCATGTACTGGTCGAATTTCCCGGCCGCGAACAGGCCGCGAGTATCAGCCGCTCCAAACATTTCGTTCACGATGGACGACTTCCCTGACCCCGCCTCCCCGGTAACGAGAACAAGCTCGGTGCGGCCTGCCGATCCAACGCGATCGACCATCGCCCGTAGCGCGTCGACCTGGCTCGGGCGGCCATAGAGCTTCTCCGGAACGACCACACGATCCGGTACGTCGCGTTGCCCCAGGACAAAGGCATCGATGCGGCCGCCGTGCTCCCATTCGGCGAGGCACCGCCTCAGATCGTGTTCGAGCCCGCGTGCCGTCTGGAACCGGTCCTCAGAAGGTTTAGCCAGCAGCTTCATGATAATGGCGATGATGGGGTCGGGCAGCACCGAAGAGGGCCGAAGCAGCGGCCGCGGCTGCCTCGCGATATGGCAGTGAACCCATTCCATGGCGTCGGAAGCCTGAAATGGGAGCACGCCTGACCATAGCTGGTACATTGTCACGCCCAAGGAATACAAATCCGCACGCGCGTCTATCGCCCGGTTCAAACGCCCCGTTTGCTCCGGGGCCATGTACGCAAGCGTGCCGGCGATCGCTTCCGGACGAATAGGTGGACGCCGTTCCCTTGGCAGCAGCGATGCAAGCCCGAACCCCGTGAGCCACACCCGCTCGGCGCCGACGAGCATGTTTTCCGGCCTGATATCCCTATGAACGATGCCACGCTGGTGAGCATCGCCCAGGGCCCGCGCCGCACCTATCGAAATCTTCAGGAAAAATGAGAGGTCTATCGGATTCTCTAGGTGACGCTCCAGGATGTGGTCGAGAGGCTCTCCACCGGGATCCTCCAGCATCAGAACCGAACGGCCGTGGTGGCGTGCGATGCCCAACGGGCGCGCCGACCATGCCGGGTCGAGTTCGGCGGCTAGAGAATTTTCATGGCGGAGCCGCTCCAGGTGTCCATTGGCCAAGCCGTTCGTGGCATCCGCCACACCGAGGACGGATTTCTGGCTTCGGCGCTCTACGCCGCGGTACAGGACGAAGTCTGCTCCTTCACGGATCGGACGCAGTGCGAAGTCAGCGATCTCTGCCGTTGACTGCTCCGTCGTCATCAAGGCACCCCTTTCGACAAGCAGAGCATTGCGTCCAACCTCCTGCGTTACCGGCCACGTCGTTCGGCTTTCGTCCGCGCCATCCTACCGACCTTTCTCCAAATGTCTAAGCTTGCCAGAATGCTTGTCAAGAAGCCGAAACGATGGGAGAGCTCACCCGACGACCGATGCTTCAAGACGCGATGATTCCCATAATCGCTGTCGCACAGAGCCTCTAGTTGGTCCATTGCACTATGGTGTCGGAAAACTCGCGAAGAAGCGTCACCAAAGGCATGTGTGACGCGCGGTGATGTCGCGCCGATACGATCGTGCAATAGCGGGCCCCGCCCAGTTGCCCCAAAATCCTCATTTACGAAGGCGGCTATCGACGGGATAGCGGCGACTTCGCCAATGCGAGCGCGGCGTTTGAAGAGCATGCGCACCCGGAGATACCAAGATGATGGAATTAAAAAACGAACTGTCGTTGAGGCTGTTCGACAGCTTCTTTATCGGTGGCCGCTGGGTACGGGCGTCGGGTAGTGAGACGAAGGCGGTCATCAGCCCCTTTAGCGGACAGACGGTGGCAGTTCTCCCCTACGCCAAGACCCAAGAAGTCGACCGCGCGGTCATTGCGGCCCGCAGTGCTTTCGATAGCGGGGCCTGGCCGCGCCTCGCCCCTCAGGAGCGGGCGGCCGGAATGGCGAGACTTGCGGAATCTCTCGAACGCCGCCTTCCACTTTTCTCGAAGCTCTGGACCGCGCAGGTGGCGGCCCCCACCTCGCTCGCCGACAAGCTGGTGCCGCTTGCGATCGCGAGACTGAAGTATTTCACCGGACTGGCGGCGACATATGAATTCGAGAAGCGGCGTCCGACCCAGCGCGGGTTCGCCAGAATCCTTTCAGAACCAGTCGGGCCGTCCGCAATCGTCATACCATGGAACGCTGCTTTTCCTATCCTGATGACCAAGTTGAGCGCGGCCCTGGCGGCCGGATGCACATGCGTGATCAAGCCTTCCCCCGAAAGTCCGCTAGACGCCTACCTTGTGGCGGAATGCGCAATGGAGGCAGGACTTCCGCCGGGCGTCGTCAACGTCGTCCTCGCCGACAACGACGGGAGCGCTCACCTTGTGGCGTCCAGCGACATAACGAAGGTAAGCTTTACCGGAAGCGTCGCGACGGCGAGCAGCATCGCGTCCGTAGTCGCAGCACGAATGGGCAGGCTGACACTCGAGATGGGCGGGAAGTCGGCCGCCATCCTGCTGCCGGACGCGGACATGTCCAAAGCGCTGCCGACACTCGAACAATTCACGATGCCGTTCTCCGGCCAATTCTGCTTCTCGCAGACCCGTCTCGTCGTCCCCCGATCGCGGGAAGAGGAGATTGTCGACGCCTACGCCACGCGCGTAGCTGCGTTTCGCCTGGGCGACCCGTGGGATCCGGAGACGCAGGTCGGGCCGGTCCTCAACCGCCGGCAGTTCGACAAGGCCATGGGTTACATCGCGCAAGGCCTCGAGGATGGGGCCGAGGTCGTCACGGGTGGTCGGGCGAGCGATCGACATTCGCCAGGACACTTCATCGAGCCAACCGTCTTTCGCAACGTCAAATCGACGATGTCCATCGCGAGGGAGGAGATATTCGGCCCGGTCGTAACGGTACAGACCTACGACGACGTGGACGAAGCCGTCGCCATCGCAAACGCCACGGAATTCGGCTTGAGCGGATCCGTTTTCGGCGACGCCGACAAGGCGCTCGAGGTAGCCCGAAGGATCCGGACCGGCCAGATCCATATCAATGGCATGGAGTTGGCCCCGAGTGCGCCGTTTGGCGGCTTCAAGATGTCAGGCGTCGGTCGAGAAGGCGGACCCGAGGGCCTTCAAGCCTTCCTCGAAACCAAAGCGGTCATCTTCCCTTCGAACGGATGAAAGCAACGCTCTACGGACACTCAGATGAAGAGGCCGCGAGACAGTCGTCCCGCGGCCTTCGGGCCCGTGATAGTCGGGCCTAGGCAGCCGTCGACGCTTGGACGCTGGATAGAAGCGCGACCAACGCTTGGGCGCCTGCCGTGGAGGATGCCGGGTTCTGGCCGGTAATGAGGTGGCCGTCGGTGATGGCGAAGCTCTCCCAATCGCCCTTCTTTTCGAAAAGTCCGCCCAGGCGCTTCAGCTCGTCCTCCACCAGGAAGGGCACGACCTTTGTGAGCTGGACTGCCTCCTCCTCGGAATTGGTGAACCCGGTCACCCTCTTGCCCTTGACGATCGGCGCACCCTGGTAGGTTACGTGGTGCAAGACACCGGGCGCATGGCATACGGCGGCGACAGGCTTGCCGGAATTGTAAAAGGACTCGATGAGGTTGATCGAATCCCTATCCTCGGCAAGATCCCACATCGGTCCGTGGCCGCCAGGGTAGAACACGGCGTCGAAATCTTCAGAGCGCATGTCTTTCAATTTTTTCGTGTTGGCGAAAACCTTCTGCGCATCTTCGTCCTTTTTGAAGCGCTCCATCGCCGGCGTCTGGTTCTCCGGGAGATCGCTTTTCGGATCGACCGGTGGCAGGCCGCCTTTCGGCGACGCAAGTGTCAGTTCGATCCCAGCGTCCTTGAAGACGTAATAGGGCGCCGCGCCCTCTTCGAGCCAGAAGCCTGTTTTGCGCCCGGTGTTGCCAAGCGTATCGTGCGATGTGAATACCATCAGGACCTTCATCGTGGTCTCCTTCAATCTGTCCACCAGCCGGAATAGGCTGTGGGGGCAGTATGTTCCCGATTGACGAGGGATGCAGTTGCACGATGGTATCGGTCACGCCTGCGTCGCCGAAGAGCACCGCCTTGTAGTCTGCCAGTGCGGGTCGTGATTGTGTTGGCAATCGGAGGGGTAGGAAGTTATTCTACGATAGTATCGAGGTTGGATCGGCGGGACCGCGGCGATCGCCCTCTGGCCCCGTGTAGCGACGTTTTCGACCGACACCATCGTACAATAGCTTTCGTATGGTAGACGACAGATGCTTCAGCTCGGCAGAGGGGCCAGTGCTGTACGTGAGAGAACGAATTCCAGATCAGCTTACGGCCAATGTGATGGCTTTAAGTAATATGCGAGGTGGGAACCACGGAGTATCCTTGCAATCGCTCTCGAGGCCCACCATCGATTTTTACTTGCAAAGGCTCGTCCAGAAGACTTCGATAAGGCGCGCTCAAGCAACGGCGATCTCAGAGCGTTGACACGAACTGCGACTTCGATTTTCGGAGAAATGCGGTCAGAGAAGGAGGACGAGCATGTACAGTCTTAGTTCAGGTTCCTGTGACCGGGCGACGTCGTCGACCACTGAAGTGAAGAAGCCCGTCGTGTTCATCGTTGACGACGATTTCTCGGTTCGAGAATCGCTGGAACTGCTGATCAAGTCGGCGGGATGGGAGCCGTTGTTGTTCGAATCCGCTCCGCAGTTTTTGTCGTTTCCCAGAGGTTGCGGTCCAAGCTGCCTGATACTGGACGTCAACATGCCCGGCCTGAACGGCTTGGACCTGCAGAAAAAGATGGTCACCGATAACAGTTGGAGCAAGCTGCCTATCATTTTCATTACGGGTTTTGGCGACGTTCCCATGACTGTCCGGGCCATGAAGGCCGGCGCGGTCGAATTTCTAATGAAGCCCATCGACACTGGTGCCTTGCTTGAATCCGTCCAGGCGGCTCTTCAATTCAGCGAAGCCGCGCTGCGTGAAGAGATTGGAATGACCGCGCTACAGCAGGCCTATGGATCGCTCAGCCGCCGTGAGTGCGAAGTCATGGTCCTGGTGGTCCGAGGGTTGCTCAACAAGCAAGTAGCATTCGAGCTGGGCATTAGCGAGATCACTGTGAAGGCCCATCGAGGGCAGGTGATGCGCAAGATGGACGCCCGTTCACTGCCCGATCTCGTCAATATGGCCGCACGGCTTCGACTGCCGGCCGCCGACGAGGTCCATTGATAGGACTGGGGCGACCCGTAAAATTGTGGGAATGCCCGTACTGCTCCACCCGGCGCGAACCTTGATCGTTTGAAATTCCGGCCGACGGATCGAGCGCGGCCAGATCAGCCGGTAGACTCACTGACCCTCGCTCCATTTCCGACGATGAATTACGTGCGCGGATGTTTCCACTTGATAGGGACATCGCGGCGCTCAGGGCGAAGTGAAGTACCAGGAGTATGGCGCCCGGAGTCTCACCTTGGCGGACTTCTAGGCGCACCTCATCCAAGTTCGCTATCGCTTTAACGTACGACGATCGGTACTCTTGAGGCGGACTCCCGCCGAACCGTGGATTGGCATGAGCCGGGCCTGCCCGGATGGTAGGCAGACCTTGCCGGAACATCCCAGATCAGAGTTCCCCGGTGACAAATTCGGCCTTCCCCAACCCGAACGACCAGTCTTCGTCGGTGTTTTCGACCATGGAGATCATTATGTCTGTAGATGCGATACCGCACTTGTCCCTGAGAGCTACCGCGAGGCAGGCATAGAACGCCAGCTTCATGGCGCGCGGCCGTGGCCGGGAACGAATGTCGATGAGGACGAACAGTTCTGTACGATCGTAGCCAAGACCGGTATCGAGCGCTCGAAGGTTTGCCTGTTCGTGCTCGTGGAGGATTTGATACCGGTCGCGCATAGGCACTTTGAAGGATTCGACGACGACTTCGTGAATCGTATCAGCCAGGAGATCAATCTCATCGAGCGAACGTCCCTTGTGGATGTGGATATTGAGCAAAGGCATCTGGTTTCTCTCTTAGAAGATCCTGACAGGGCCTCGGGGCATTCGGAACCCGGTGGGAAAACTCAGACGACGGCATCCGAAGACACGTAGCGTGAGGCAGGAGCTCTCAGGGAAAGGTTGGGTATCAGCTTCTGTCGGGCCGCTTCGTAGGCATTCCAGTCGGCGATGTCCGGAACCGATGGAAGAGTGATCAGCTCGCCCATGTCCATACCTGCGAGCGCCGCGTCTACCGCGTCGTCCGCCTTCATGACGATCTGGTCGGGTAAATGGTCCAGTGAGCCTCCGGAGGCCGCCCAAAAGGGCGTCTCCACCGCGCCAGGAAGTACCGCCTGTATCCGGATGTTCTTTTCGACCAGTTCCTTGTGTAGGGAAAAGGTGAGAGCGATGACGAATGCCTTTGTCGCACCATAGACGCCATTGAGGATTTCAGGCGCGATCCCCAATGCCGAAGCGATATTGACGATGGTGCCGTGCTCGCGGGCTACGAACGAGGGTGCGACGGCGTAGACTAGGCGGGTCAGCGCCGTGACGTTGACCTTGATCATGCGCTCCATGGCCTCGACGTCGGACATAAGGAGAGGCTCGACCGCCCCGACGCCGGCATTGTTGACCAGCATCGTGATCGATGGATCACTGCGCAGGATTGCCTCGACCTTCAGAAGGTCGTCCCGTTCGCCGAGATCCGCTCGAACCGTCTTCACGATGCGGCCCGTCGCCTGCGCAATGTCCTTGCCGACTCTGGTGAGCGAATCCTGTCTTCGGGCCACGAGTATGAGGTCGTAGCCACGTCGTGCCAGCCTGTCGGCGTAAAGCGCCCCGATTCCCGACGATGCGCCTGTGATGAGGGCGGTGCCTCTTGGAAAGTTCGTCATAGTCGTTGTCCTTGTTGGTGTGAAAGTTCATTGATTGTCAGCGTAAGGTACTGAACGCCGCACGAAGTTCCGATGTGAAGAGGTCTGGCTGTTCCCACGCGGCGAAGTGGCCACCCTTGTCGACCTTGTTGTAGTAGATGAGGTTGTGGTAAGCCTTCTCCGCCCAACTCCTCGGTGCCTGGTAGATCTCGCCGGGAAATACGGTGATCGCCGCAGGAAGCTTGATGTCGACGGCGTTGAAGTTGTTCGCGTTGTTCTCCCAGTAAAGCCGAGCACCTGACGTGGCGGTCCCGGTGAACCAATAGAGCGAGATATCGTCGAGCATCTCGTCCTTGGTCAGGGACTTCTCCGGATCGCCACCGCTGTACGTCCAGTCCGCGAACTTGTCATAATACCAGGCGGCAAGCCCTACCGGCGAATCCGTCAACGCATATCCCAACGTCTGGGGCCGCGTGACCATCATCAGAGCGTAACCCGCGCCCTTCGTGTAGAGAGCGTTCATCTGCTCGTAGGCGGCCTTTTCGTCAGCCGACAGACCTGCAGGTGCTGGCTCTCCGTCGGCAAGGGCCTTGGCAATTTCGGGCGGAACGGTCGCAGGCATGTTGGTATGGATACCGAGCAGGCCTTCCGGCGCCTGGGCTGCCATCTTGTCGGACACGACCGCACCCCAGTCGCCGCCTTGAGAAACATATCTGTCGTAGCCGAGCCGCTTCATCAGCACGTGCCATGCACGCCCGATGCGGTCCGGCCCCCACCCGGTCTCGGTCGGGACCTCGGAGAACCCGTAGCCCGGCATCGACGGTATGACGACATGGAAGGCGTCCTGGGCGGTGCCGCCGTGCGCCGTCGGGTCGGTAAGCGGCCCGATCGTCTTGACGAGTTCAAGCACCGATCCCGGCCAGCCATGCATCATAATCAGCGGCAGCGCGTCTGCGTGCTTGGATTTCACATGGATGAAGTGGATGTCGAGGCCGTCGATCTTCGTCATAAACTGCGCGTGGGCGTTCAACTTCTTCTCGCCACGTCTCCAGTCGTACCCCTTGCCCCAGTATTCCACCAGCGGCTTCAGTTTCTGAAGCTGGGCGCCCTGAGACCGGTCGGGAACAGTCTCCTTGCCGGGCCACCGAGTGGCTCGAACGCGGCGCCGAAGCTCGTCGACTTCCTCCTGCGGAATCGCACATTTGAATGGGCGGATCGCGTCGCCTTCCGTCGCCGCTCGAACAGGCTTCGGCAGAATGCTGAGGGCCGCCGTCGCTGCGGTGGCCGCAAGCAGTTCGCGCCGTGTCGGCGACAGCGCAGTTCCTGTTTGAGTGAATCCAGACATGTCGTCCTCCTTGTGAAGCCAAACTGATGTCGGGAAAGGATTGGACGAAATGACCGGCGAAGCTATTGCACGATCGTATCGGCGAGATGGGCACGAGGTGGACAGGTCAGACGACACCATTGCACAATAGACGGGCAAGACTCTTCTGGCTCATCGTCTCCCGCAGGTCGTCCATCACACATGGGAGGTACAGATGACAGCGCATGAACGCACGACAATTTCCTCAAAAGCATCGCTTGGCGAAGTCGACTTGAAGCTGGAGGTCGTCGTCATTCCAGTATCGGACGTCGACCGGGCAAAGTTGTTCTACGTCGGCCTCGGATGGCGGCTCGACGCCGACGTATCGGGGCCAAACGAATTTCGCGTCATCCAGGTGACTCCGCCAGGTTCGGCCTGCTCCGTCATTTTCGGAAGCAGCATCACGTCCGCGAAGCCCGGTTCCGCGCAGGGACTGCATTTGATCGTCTCGGATATCGAGGTGGCAAATGCGGCGCTAGCAGCGCGTGGAGCGGAGATGAGCGGCGTTTTCCACGATGCGGGCGGCGTCTTCCATCATAAGGGGACTGACGACCGGGTCGCCGGGCCCCACCCCGCCAGGGCGAGTTACGGTTCGTTCGCAACCTTTGCCGATCCTGACGGCAACGGCTGGGTTTTGCAGGAAATCACGACCAGGCTACCCGGCAGGGTCGACGGGGGAGCGCTCTATTCCTCGTCCGCCGATCTAGCCGGTGCACTCCGACGCGCAGCCGACGCGCACGGAGCCTATGAGAAAAGAAACGGAGGCGTCCACGACGAGAATTGGCCTGAGTGGTACGCGGCCTACATGCTGGCGGAAACCGCCGGGGTTGCGACTGTTTGAAGAGCGCACCGATACCTTCGTACAATACACCGGGGGTTGAACAGGTTCTAAACTTGGAAACACCGTGAAACGGCGGACTTGAACGCAACCGCCTCTTTGGAAAGGGATTGCGAGATCGCCATGGTAGCAGTGCGCAAACTGATTTCGGTTATTGACGACGACATATCGGTTCGCGAATCCCTGCCCGGTCTCCTTCAATCTTTCGGCTTCGACGTCGAGTCTTTCGCGTCGGCTGAAGAATTTTTGGATTCCCCGCAGTTGAATAATTCCGATTGCCTGATTCTGGACGTCAAGATGGACGGGATGTCCGGGCCTGCTCTTCACCTCGAGCTCAAACGACGGGAAATCAAAGTGCCAGTCGTTTTCATCACAGCAAACCCCGATGGCAATCTCCGCACAAGACTGCTGGCTCAAGGCGCCGTGGACTGTCTCTTCAAGCCGTGCCCCCCCGACACGTTGGAGCTGACGATCGCTCGAGCGCTCGCGGGAAACAGCCTCAGCTATGACCCGACTTGACGCGATGATCTTGCGGTAGTCCGCCCCAGCCCCAATTGGCGAGATCGACCTACTCAATAACGAGGCACGTGGATTCAGGCGGGGTTTTGACTCTCCCGGCGATATCTCCTGGCTCTTGCGGAACTCTCGTCAGGGGCGTGCCTCACAGGTGACCTGGACGGTTATCGTTCTCCTTTCGGATCTTTTGCCTAGGCGTCTGCTCGTAACCGGCATCGATCTCGTCCACCTTCGCGTAGCCGGGCGTAACCAACGGAAACCGCCCTTCGACGGGATGCGCGCTGCCTTCAAAACGGTCCACGCATAGGAACCGCCGTCGCGCCGCTGCGGTCCGTGGTGCAAGGCGACACCATAGTACTATTGATCCAAAAAGCACGGAGCGCGACGCTCCGCCATCGCTTCGACGGAGGGGTGTGATCGAAAACAATTTTCTCAGGGGGCGATACATTGGTCAGCGGCGGTTTGGAGCAGTTGGACGTCCTGTCCAACGAAATCTTGGAGCTTCGCCGAGCCAACGTCCAACTGCTCGAGGGCCAGCGTCTTAGTTCCACCGGAAGCTTCACGTCCGATCTCCAACGGGATGTGAACGTCTGGTCGGACGAGTTCTATCGAATATTCGACATCGACATGCACACGCACCCGGCTGTCGCGGAGGTCAGGGCTCGAGTTCATCCTGAAGACCTCGATCTGTTCGACGGTGAGATGGCAAGGGCGCATTCTGGAGGAGATGGAGACTTTGCATTCCGGATCGTCACGAGAACGGGTGAAGTGAGACACGTCCGTGGCTATGCGCGCCTCGCCGAAGAGGTAGACGGGCGACCGCTCTTCATGGGTGCTGTCCAAGATATAACCGCCAGCAAGATGAGCGAAGAGCGAATCGCCGCGCGGGAACGAGAGCTTCGTGAGGCGTATAACTTCCTCGAAGAGGCACAAAAGATTAGCAAGACTGGAAGCTTCGCCTGGAACCTGTCCAGCGACGAACGAGTATGGTCTGCTGAGATGGAGCGGATATTCGAGGCGGGAACGCCCACCTCCCCTTGGTCGGCAAGCCTCGTGCTCGTGCACCCGACGGACCGCAACGTTGTCGAGGGGTTCATTGAAGAAGCGCGTAACGGCCGAGACTACGCCGGCGAATTCCGGCTTGTCATGTCTGATGGACGGCTGAAGAATATCAGAACTGTCGGTCGTAGGATCGCGGACGGACACGAAAGCATGTTCATCGTAACGGGGCAGGACGTGACCGAGCTCCGACGAGGCGAGGAAGCCCTCAGCCAGGTCCGGACGAAACTTGCGCACCTGGCGAGGGTTTCGGCGCTCGGAACGCTGAGCGCATCGATAACGCACGAAGTGAGCCAGCCGCTGGCTGGTATCCTAAACAACGTGAACGCAAGCATCCGCATGCTCGCGGCGGTTCCGCCTGACGTCGAGAAGGCGACGCTCGCTTCCCAGCGAACGTTGAGGGATGCCAACCGGGCGGCTGACGTGATTAGACGACTGCGAGCATTGTTCACTCGGAAGCCCCCTTCAGTCGACCTGGTGGACCTCAACGAGGCGGCCCGCGAACTCGTCACCCTCTTCGAAAGCGAATTCCGTCGACGGCTAATCGGCGTCGATCTTTGTCTGGAGGCGGGCCTGCCGAACGTGAGTGGAGACCGCACAGAGCTGCAGCAAGTCATCCTCAACCTGATCTTCAATGCGGTGGACGCGATTGCGGCGGGTGGCGGCGACCGGGGAAAGATCGTGATCGCGACCAGCTCGACGAGCGAGGTCGTGACCTTCTCGATCATCGACTCCGGCGTCGGTCTTCCGTCGGATGGCATCGATCAAATTTTCGACGCCTTCTACACGACGCGCGATACCGGAATGGGGATCGGACTTGCGGTCGGCCGCACGATAGTCGAGGGCCTGGGCGGGAGAATCACTGCATCTAACAATCAAGGTAATGGCGCGACCTTTGCGTTCTCGCTACCTCGGTGCGAACAGACCTCCAACCTTCGAAAGGATTCCCAGCATGCAGAGTAAAGCACTCGTCGCAGTCGTCGACGACGATGCGTCGGTCCGCGAATCCTTGCCGGATCTACTCTCGGTGCTGGGATACGGGTCGGCGGCATTTGCTTCCGCAGAAGAATTCCTCGCCTCGCCCACACTTGCTATTGCAAACTGTCTGCTACTCGACATCGCCATGCCGGGGATGACAGGGCCCGAACTTGCCCAGGAACTGGCGCGTCAGGTGAACCAGGTCCCCATCGTCTTCATCACCGCCTACCGCGACACGCCGCTTCTGGACCGGCAACTCGGCGATATGCCGGTCCTGCTGAAGCCGTTCGATGACGAGGAACTGCAGGCGGCGATCCACGCGGTGCTAGCGGCTTGAGCAACTCAATCGGGCCGGACCCGACCTCCCCTATTTCGAAGCGCCCCAAACAGCTTCGTAGAGCTCTAGCGTGAAGCGTGTGTCGCCCGTGATCCCAGGAAGCAGTGCAGTGATCTCCTGTAGGGTCCATCCGTTGCCGTCGGGATCCGCAAAAGCGACGTAAGAGGCGTAACTCTTCCGTTCTCACTCACGCCTGCCGCTAGCGCTGGAACGTGAGGTGGATGGTGCCGCTCTCGGCCGTTTCCGACTTGACGGTATAGCCGGATTCCAGCCCGCGCAACTCGTCCCAGAGGCGTATGCCCCTCCCCAGCAGAATTGGGGTAATGGCGACATGGAGGCGGTCCACAAGCCCGGCCTTCAGATAGTCGCGAACCACGGTTGGTCCGCCACCTATCCGCACGTCCTTTCCGTTTGCGGCTGTCACGGCCTGCTGCAACGCATCAACCGCGGCCGCCGCGAGGAAGTGGAACGTGGTGCCTCCAGCCATCTCGATTGAAGGCCGCGGCGTGTGCGTCAGGACAAAGACAGGGCAGTTGAATGGCGGCTCGTCACCCCACCACCCTTTCCAGTTCCGATCATCGGGGTGGTTGTGCAGCCCGAACTTGCCGGCCCCCATGATCTCGGCGCCAATGTTGGCGAAGTAGTCCTTGGCATACTCATCGTCCATGCCCGTGGTGCCTTTGCCGCTGGTGTCCTTCAGCACGCGCTCCCGGAACGTCCTTGTGACGACATAGGCACCGACCAAGCGCGACCAGTCGGGGCCGAACGGGTCTTCAAGCGTCTGGTCGGTCGTTGTTGCGAAACCATCGAGCGAGATGAGAAGATCAGCACGAACTGCCACTGGAGTGCTCCCAAATACTAAGGTAGTCACCTTCATAATCACAACGAAACACTAAGGCAAGTACCTTTTCATTCTTGACCAGCGCGCGTGGCCGCTTTATCGAATGATATGCCCTACCACTCGACCCCCCTTGATCTCGCCTTTCACGCCCTCAGCGACCCGACCCGCCGCGCCGTGGTGTCGCGGCTAGTGGAGGGCGAGCTGCCGGTGACCGCACTTGCCGAGCCGTTCGACATGGCGCTGCCCTCCTTCGCCCAGCATCTCAAGGTGCTGGAGGATTGCGGATTGATCGCCAGCGAGAAGCGTGGGCGCAGCCGCTGGTGCCGGCTGGAGCAGGCGCGCTTCGCCGAAGCGGCAAACTGGATGGAAGCGGAGCGGCGACGCTGGGCCGAGCGTCTCGACCGGCTGGAAACTTATTTGGACAAGACGAAAGAGAATGACGATGGAAAAGCTGTTTGAAACCTGGTCTCTCGACCGCGAAATCGTGCTTGTTAAAGTGCTGAATCACCCGCGCCATAAGGTCTTCGCCGCCTGGATGGACGAGGAAGCGTTGGCGCAATGGTATGGCCCGGCGGGCCTCACCATCGAGAACCAGAAAGCCGATATCCGAGAGGGCGGGGAATGGCGCTTCGACATGGTGGGCGTATTCGAAAGCCAGGAGCAGCGCTTCCCCAGTCTCATGCGCTTCTTGAAGATCGTCCCGAACGAGCTGATAGCAGTGGACTATGGCACCCCGGACCCCAATGATCCGGAGCGCTTCTACATGACGATTACCTTCGATGAGCAGACCGACGGCAAGACCGTGCTGACCATGCGCCAGCTTCACCCGACCCGCGAACGCCGCCAAGTGGTCGTTGGTTTCGGCGCGGTGGAGTATGGGTTGCAGACGCTGGACGGCCTCGCTGCATGGCTGGACGGTTGACCTCTGCGCATCGCAGGGTGGTCGGTCACGGCCGCGGTTTCCCTAAAGGATTGGTTTCAGGACGTTGCGGTGTATGTAACCGCGAGCGGCGGAATCACGTCGCAAAAGTCCCAATCAAGGCGATAGTTTGTGTCAGGCTTTTCCTTCGGCCCTCTCTTTACGGTACTGAACGGTTGGAAGGCCGCCCCAGCCCCAATTGTCGAGCTCGACCTCTTCGATTACCACGTAAGTCGATTCCAGCGGCTTGTTGAGGACGTCGAGCATGACCTGGCTGACGCCCGCGATGATGGCCGCCTTTTCATCAGCGGTGACCGAGCTGCGGTCGGGGGTCGTGCCTTCACGGGTTACCTGTACGGTGACTATTGGCATTTCATATTCTCCTGGTCCAGATCGGGATCGATCTGCTACGCGGCCATTGCCGCAAGATGCTTCTCAAGTTCATCGACATGCGCATAACCCGCACCGACCCGACGAAGGGTCCCGCCCTTCTTCAGAAACAGCGTGGGGAAACTCGAAACGCCCATGGCACGAGACGTCGCGAAGTCTGTCGCTGCCTCTTCGATAGTGCTCGGTTTCTGGTACGTTTCAAGAAACGCGTCTGCGGTTACGGAATGACCAAGTTCCTCCAGAGCACGGGATCCAACTTCCGCTAGTACATGGCCGTTCGTGGTGTCGAGCGCATCGACATAGAACGCGTGCTGAAACGCACGGAACACCTTCAGGAGATCAGCCTCCGGCCGAAGAATTCGAGCAGTCACGACGGCGCGGCATACGGGTTCGGTATCGTACACGAATCCCGTTCTCGCGAGCAGGCCGTCACGGTTGAACGGCACGCCGCTGGCTTCTTCGACCTTCGCCCAGTGGTGCAGTCTGAACTGCTTGCCCGCGTCGTCGAGCACGTCGGTCGCGCCAGCCCGAAGCCCGCCGAGGACTATTTTCAGCGAGGCGTCCGGACGCCGCTGGAGCAGAAGCTCCATTTGCTTGCCGAATCCATAGCACCAAGAGCACATCGGATCGGCGGCCAGTACGAGTTCCATTGTCTTTCCTTTCAACTTGTCTGGGCGATGCGTGGCACGATGCGCCACGCATCTGGCTCTCAGTCGAGGTCCTACCAGCGGCCGGCGTTCTGGCCACCGTCGACGTGGAGGATCTCTCCGGTGACGAAGCTCGCGCCTTCGAGGTAAATGACCGCGTCGACGATGTCTCGGATCTCGCCCATGTGGCCGACCGGATGAAGCGCTGACAGGAACTCGTGGGTCTCAGGGGCATGCATCGGGGTCTTGATGATGCCGGGAGACACGGCGTTCACTCGGACCCCGGTCTTGGCGAACTCGATAGCCAGTTCCTTCGTGACGGCGTTCAGACCGCCCTTTGTGAGCGAGGCAAGAGCTGTAGGCACGTCAGCGACTGGCTGGTTGACCAGGCTCGTGGTGATCGTGACGATGTGACCGGAACCCTGCTTGAGCATTTCCTTCGCGGCGCGCTGGGTGATGTGGAAGAACCCTCCGACATTTACGCCGAAGTTCAGGTCGTAATCTTCCTGAGTGAAATCGACGAATGGCTTCGCAGTGAAGACGCCCGCGTTGTTGATGAGGGTATCAATGCGGCCAAAGCGCTGGATCGCTTCTCGGACGACGCGTTCGGCGGTCTCCGGCTTCGCGATGTCGCCCGCCACGGCATGCACGCCGTCGTCCGAACCCTGCTTGATCGAACGCGATGTCGCGACGACGCGATAGTTCCGATCGCGGTAGGCGCGGACAAGGCCTTCGCCAATGCCCTGCGATGCGCCTGTGATGATGGCGACCTTCTGCTGATTGCTCATGATGTTCATCCTTTCCAATTGCAGCGGCTCCAATTCAGCCGCCCGCGCCCTCGGCGTCGGTGCAATAAACTTAGGGGCAGTCGATGCTCGGCAGAATTGCTGGAATGCGGCAGTCACTCATTCGATTTTCGGGATAATGCTCTATTAGTCAGAACTTCTCGGTCACCATCTGCGGCTCTGCGCAGGGCATGCACCTTGTCGTCGATTGCGATAGAAACGGGTGGACTACCGGTCATAGCGGGTGATGCCGCTCGTGGGCCACATGTGTCAGTCGCTCGCTCCCCGGCATAAAGCAGTCGTGAAAGCTTTTCTCGGTCAGTCACTCCGCCCTGGAACCACCAGAGAAGTTGCCGTGCCACATCCTCGGCATTCTGACTGTCGCGCTGTCGGCTTTCGCAAAACTCCCTGATCAGGCCGCGCATCATGGCCACGTCATGCGGCCCCAGCGGTGCCGCGCCCATGTTGTTGTGCCACGTCATCGTTCGTCCGCCCTCGGTCAAAAAATCAGATCTTGTCGACCGGATCGCAACCCGCCCATACGGGAGAGCAATTCGTCCTTGACCTGACCGTGGCGGAACCAGGGGACTGCGCGGGCACCCAGACACGGACGTTTTCGACAGGCCGTCTGATCGACACCAATGTGCCGACCAGAACTGCCATCGCGAGAATGATCACCACGCGTGGAAAGACGGTTCCTGAGGGTTCGTGGCCTTTGTAACTCATCGTCTTCTCCTGGAGCCTGCTGGCGGGATGCCGCAGCGTGGAGACCACTATGGCGAATGCGGAAATGGCGGGCTGTTGCACCTACGTATTGCCGATACCATCGTATGCCCGACACCTTCGTCCACTAGCGGCTCAGGCCTGCGAGCCTCAAACTCCCCTGGCCAACGCCGCCTCGCAGCGAAGTTTCTAGCGGCGGCCATCAATCGTCCATCATCGGAGAAGCAGTCATGAGCAATCTTAAAACTGGGCCGCTCACACGTCGGTCTTTCGGCGGGGTCGCACTCGGGCTGACGGCGGCAGGAATCCTTGCAGGACACGCCGCGGGTGCAGACCAGGGCAAGAAGACCATTCGGAATAGCGGCCAAGGCCTGGTTGCCGAAAAACGTATCGACGCCGGAGATCTCAATGTCGGATACGCCGAGCTCGGTCCTGAAGACGGTGCGCCCGTCATTCTGTTCCACGGTTGGCCGTATGATATCAACGCCTTCGCAGAAGTGGCCCCGTTGCTGGCAGACCAGGGCCATCGTGTGATCGTCCCACATCTGCGCGGTTACGGCAGCACAAAGTTCCTCTCGGACGACACGATGCGCAACGGCCAGCAATCAGCGCTTGCCGTCGATGCCATCAAGTTGATGGACGCTCTGAAAATCAACAGGGCGACAGTCGCCGGCTTCGACTGGGGTGCGCGGACTGCCGACATCGTCGCCGCGCTCTGGCCGGAACGGTGCAAGGGCCTGGTTTCAGTCAGCGGCTACCTGATCGGGAACCAGGCGGCTGGAAAGGCGCCCTTGCCGCCCTCTGCGGAGCTTCAGTGGTGGTACCAGTTCTATTTCACGACCGACCGCGGTCGGGACGGGTATGAAAAATACACAAACGACTTCGCCAAGCTGATCTGGCAACTCGCCTCCCCGCAGTGGAAGTTCGACGAGGCAACCTTCGAACGGAGTGCCGCAGCATTTGCCAATCCGGACCACGTCGCGATCGTCGTCCACAACTATCGTTGGCGGCTCGGTCTCACGAACGGAGAAAGGCGGTTCGACGAGTTCGAAGCCAAACTTGCGGCCGGTCCCGAAATCCATGTGCCGACGATCACGATGGAAGGCGATGCCAACGGAGCGCCCCACCCTGACCCCAAGGCATACGCCGGGAAGTTCAAGGCCAAATACGAACATCGTTTGGTCAAGGGTGGGATCGGCCACAATCTGCCGCAGGAGGCCCCCGAAGCCTTCGCTCGTGCCGTCAGCGATGTCGATCAGTGGGCGTAGCGCCTCGACGTCGTCGGATCAATATCCAGCCCCGAAGCAGGCAAGACAATCTTCGTCGCCCGAAATCACCCGGAAGGACATCAGCTATGACAACTCTCGCAGACGAACATCTCATCACCACGGCTGAACAAACGCATCGCGGGTTCGCCTTACTGCGGTGGTCGTTGGTCGTAATCTTCTTGTGGTTCGGCGGCATGAAGTTCACCGCATACAAGGCGGCAGGCATTTCGCCTTTCATTGAACACAGCCCCATCGTCGGCTGGTTGACAATGCTCTTTGGTGTCCAAGGAGCGAGCTATGTCATCGGCGTTCTTGAACTATCGACCGCGGCAGCGCTGGTGATGGGAGCTTTTAGCCCCGTCTTCTCCCTACTCGGCGCTGCAATGCCCGCCACTACTTTTGTCATCACGCTGTCGTTCCTGTTGAGCACGCCAGGCGTGGCTGAAGCTACTGCCGGAGGTTTCCCCGCCATTTCCGCCGTCCCGGGACAGTTTTTGCTGAAAGACCTCGTTCTTCTCGCGGCGTCTCTATGTCTCCTGGCAGCTTCCCTACACCGACGATCCGGTAGCCGATGAGCACACACCTGTACTCCGTGAGCGCTTGGCCAAGCCTAGACGCCATCGGATAAATGGATAGCATTCATCGAAAAATCACGGCTGGTGCGACCTTGCCCGGATCTGCCAGTCATTTGGCAGTGGCGGCCTGGCACTCCGCCTGCCGGCGACGTGAGAAGACGAAAGCGCTTTGAAAGGATCCTCCTTTGGAGATCGGTATCGATAGTTTCGCAATGCTCCTGACCGACCCCGACACTGGCCGATTGCAGTCGGCGGTCGATCGCATGGAGAGCGTGCTTGCGGAGGTGGAGCTGGCAGATCAAGTTGGTCTTGACGTATTTGGAATGGGCGAACATCACCGGGAGAACGCACTCGATTCCGCGCCTGCGGTCATCCTTGCCGCAGCGGCCGCACGTACGAAGCACATCAGACTTGCGAGCGCCGTCGCCGTCCTGAGCGCCGCCGATCCCGTGCGGCTCTTTCAGCAGTTCGCCACTCTGGATCTGATCTCCCGCGGACGAGCGGAGATCGTGGTCGGTCGTGGCTCGTCCGTCGAGGCCTATCCCCTGTTTGGTTTCGACCTCAGGGACTACGACGCGCTCTTCGCGGAGAAACTGGAGCTGCTGCTYAAGGTCAGGGAGCAGCCCAACATCAGATGGCAAGGCCGCTTTCGTCCTTCGATCAATGGCGAGGGCGTCTTTCCACGTCCGCATCAACCCACCTTGCCGATCTGGCTGGGCGTCGGCGGCACCCCCGAGTCCTTCGTCCGTGCCGGTACACTCGGCCTGCCGCTGATGGTCGCAATCATCGGCGGAAGCTTCGAACGCTTTCTGCCCCTGGTGGAACTCTATCGTCGCGCATGGCTTGCCGCCGGCCATTCCTCAGAAAACCAGCGGATCGGCGTACACGCACTCGGCTTTATAGGAGAGACCGACGAGACCGCAAAGAAAGCGTTCTTCCCCGGCTGGTTCCAAATGTTCACGGACGCCGGAAGGGAGCGCGGCTGGCCGCCGCCGACGCACGCTCAGTTCGAGAACATGTGCGGGCCAAGTGGCGCGTTCCTGGTTGGCAGCCCTCAAACAGTCGCCACCAAGATATTGCATGTTAACAGGACATTGGGAGGGATCGCTCGCATCACCTTCCAGATGAGCACCGCCGCGCTCGACGCGAACGCGATGCGTCGTTCGATCGAACTACTGGGAACCGACGTTGCGCCTTTGGTGCGGGGAGAACTTCGCAACTAGCGGAGGCGCGTCTGCAGCCAGCGTCGACATCGGCCGGCGCTCGCTCTCCTCATCCGAAGATTAATTTCTGATAGGCCGCCAGCATCTGTGGATCCTCGACCGACCCGTGATGGTGGAGCTGTCGCCAGGCTCCCTCCTTGCGCACGAACCACCGGGTCGTCCTGAACGCAACGTCGAGCGCCTGACTTGCCGTCCTGCAAGTTCCACGCTCGCGACCGACGAAGAGATGCCAGCCGTCGCCACCCTGGCTCGTGAAGTCGTGGAAAGTGACGTGGACCTTCACCTCCCCCTTGAACAGCTTCGAGTAGCCTTCGGCAATCTCCCCCCAACCGCGGCGGATCCCACCAATGGGGTTGTCCATGCTCGGTTCCGAACCTGTGAGCCAGACGGCCTCTAGGCCAGCCAGATCGCCTGTGTTGAAGGCCTGGTAGAATGCGATCAGGGAGTCGATCGGGTTGCCCTCGCCCCGCTTCGTCTCCTTGCCGTCGATTTCAATGGGGTCCAGCATCTTGGTCATCGACATCTCCATTCGTTACAAACGCACCTGGCTCAGTTAGGTCTCACCTACGGGCGGCCACAAAGCGTCGTCGCGCCCTTCGTAGGCCCCAAGGATGCTCCAGCCTGATCACGGGCTCCATTGTACAATGGTGTCGTCGGCGTTCCCCAGTCCCGCGGCCAACAGGTTGCGACCGCGCGGCGTGTATCGACCATGAGCAAGGCGCGCGGTCCAGGGGCTTGAGATACAGGTTGCTGGACAGCCGCCCACCATCATTCCGATATCCCTCGTCATCGATACCTAAGTTCAATAACCCCGCCTGCCGCCTCCGGCTTACATTTTGATAGCCGGGTCGGTCGTCACAGAAGGCCCTTAATCAGCGCTGATCCGCGCTTTGAATCCGGGAGGAATCCAATGAAATTTTCCCTGGCAATTGCCGCCCCGCTCGGCTTCTTACTCGCCTCGTTTGCAAACATTCACGCCCTTTCGGCGACTGATGACGGCAAGCCCGCTTCCATGATCGATCGGCTCTACAGGTTAGACTGCGGTCGCTCCTTGGCGAACGATGAATCCGTTTGGACGCCTGGTGAAAACAAGGGGAAGTCGATCGAGTTCTCCTCGACATGCTATCTCATTCAGCATGGAGCGGATTATTTGATTTGGGACACGGGCGTTCCGGAGTCCACGATCAGCGACCCCAGGGGCTGGTCCACTCTTCCCAGCCTCATCGTCTATCACCTTGACAGGACGATATCCTCACAACTCGCGGCGATCGGACTGAAACCCGCCGATGTCAACTATGTTCTTGTGTCGCATACGCACGGTGACCACATCGGGAACATAGGACTTTTTCCCGACGCAACGGTGGTCATGCAGCAAGCGGAATATCAATGGATCAACTCGCCTCCCCCTTCAGACCCAAACCTGAACACTCTGGTCACTCTTGCGCGCAAACTGCTTGGGCAACCTCGGCGGCTGGAACTAATTGCTGGCGACGTTGACCTTTTTCGTGACGGAAGTGTCACGCTGATTTCAACGCCAGGACACACGCCCGGAAGTCAGTCGCTGATGGTGCATCTAGCCAAGTCCGGCTACGTCGTCCTGTCTGGCGACGTCGCGCACCTCGAGGATAATTTCGAACGGGACATCGTTCCATCGTTGAACGTCGACAAACGGGAATCCATTGAGTCCATGGATAGGATCAAGCAGATCATGGCCGAATACGATGCGCAGCTCTTTATCAATCACGACAAGCATCAAACCGACCAGCTCAAGCTTCTGCCTGATTATTACGACTAACCGGAACCTGCAAAACCTTTTGTTATCGGACATTGGAAGGAGCCTTGAAGATGGACATGCTTTCTTTGGCTAAGGATATCGCCGACCGCGTGGAGGCCGAGTCCCTCCGTGCAAAGACACCGGTCACAGTTACGGTCATCGACGTCCATGGCAACACCGTGCTTCAACATCGGATGAACGGCGCCCTGGCTTTCTCCATGCTCATTTCCGAACGGAAGGCCTACACCTCCGCTCTCACCAACATGCGAACGTCCGACCTCTTTCATCTGGTTCAACCCGGCAGGGAACTTTACCACCTAATGTCGCAGGACAGGTTCTGTGCGATGGGTGGGGGCGCCCCCCTTGAGCACGACGGCGTGACTGTCGGCGGCGTTGGCATAAGCGGTGGGACGGTCGCCGAGGATGTCGGCATCCTCGAGGCCGCGCTCAAGCGGACAAGCCGCGCCACCCCGCAAGATCTCGCGCAGCTCGCTACCAAATAGATCCTCTCCAGAAGGTCTGCGCCACTGCCGTCATTGCAGACCGCCGATATGCAGCTTAAAAAAATCACGAGATCGGGCGGAGCGGCGTGAGAAAACGCGAATGACTCCCTCGTCCCTGTGGAAAGCAGCAGCATCGGAGCGAGAGAGTTCGACGCGTTCCGCCTTGCCAGTCACCGTCCTGCATGTTCGGCCTCGTCAATCACATCGCAGATCGACTGAAGTGGCTTGTCCTTTCAGTTATGACGGATCGGCCGTGCAATCGTTCTGGCGTTCCGCTCGCCAGGAAAGAGCAGGATCATGAGGACAAAGAGCGCGGCACCGACCACCAAGGCAATACCGGCGACGGCGAGCGCGAGGTCAAACCCTGCATCGACGGTCGCAACGCGACGCATGATCGCCCCTACAGCCGGAGGCCCCATGATCTGGCCGACTGCAAACACCGCCGTCAAAAGTCCCATGTATCGCGCATGGTGGCTCGACCGTATCCTTCGCACCTCGTTCATCGCAAAGAAGCTTATCGCGGTGAACGGCAGGCCAACAAGGATACTGCTGATGGCAAGCCCGAAAGCGTCGTGCCAGACCACGGAGAGCGCAACACCAACGGCTTGCACAAGATATGCGCCGATGAGATGGAGCCTAACGTCGGAGGTGTGCTTTACGCGTGCCGCCAGAAGCGATCCGACGACTGCAGCTACACCGAACAGCGGCCAGAAGACGGTGAGCAAGGGTGAACCAGGAATGCTGTTCTTCGCGATTACCGGAAGATAGGTCGCCGTGATGATGTAGCCGAAGCCGGCTAGCCCGTAGGCCATCGCAAAGAGAGGCATTTCCGATTTCGGCACCTTGCCGGACGCCCGCGTCGAAGTCCCTACCGAGTAGGCGTCGGACGGCTTCGAATTATTCCCAAATGTTCTCCAGATGACCGCGCTGATGGTCGCCGAGAGGGCGGCGAACACAAGCCAGGCCGTGCTGCCCGATAGCCCGAGCAACGTCATCCCGCTTGCGGCCACCCCGGACGCTGCAATGCCCGCCCCCGGACCGGTGAATATGGCGCTTCCGATCGAGCTGCCGGTTCCCGAAAGTTGGGCGAGGCACCAGCCGGAGGTGAAGACGAATCCGATCGCCGAAGCGACGCCCGCCAAGAACCGAAGAGCGACCCAGGCCTCCGCATATGGCGCAGACATCAAAGCCGTAAGCAGGACTGTGGATGCCAGTGTCAGGCGTATGATGGAGGTATGATCCCAGCTTCTTGGTACTGCCATCGCCGCCAGCGCGCCGACCAGGTAGCCGACGTAGTTAGCGGTCGCTAGTCCTCCGGCCCGCGTAAGATCGAGGACGCCGTCGTGCAGCATCATCGGCAGGATTGGAGTGAATGCGAACCGACCGACGCCCATGGCGATGGCGAGGGACGCCGATCCCGCAAGCACGATCACATGTTGGCTCGGGCTGTGTTTTGGCATGACGCTGTCCTTCGCTCGATTAGAGACGTGCCGTCACGAGCTCGCGCGACGCATCCCATCAGATAGATTGGTCGAGTTCTGCGTGAACCATCAGTCTGCGGATGCGGTCAGGCAGGACTCCGGCGTGCGATCACGTCCAGCGCGGACTGGTAGAGCTCTCGCGTCAACTCCTCAGCACCAACTTTCAAAGCAAGACGCGAGGCCTGACCCGACCAGAGGTTCGTAAAATCGTTCCTCGACTCCGCCTCGGCTTTTGCTCGGATGGGAACGAGAGCTCCTCCGGCGGTCGGAAATGCAGGCACGGCGTCTGAGATCGGACCCAGATCGCGCATCAGGCGGTTTACTACGCCTCTCGCTGGACGGCCGGTGAAAACGTTCGTTATCGCGGTGCTGTCATCTCTGGCGGAGGCTAGCGCCTCCGCATGAAGTGCGGGAATCCTCGCCTCTGGGCAGAACAGGTATGCCGTTCCGACCTGGACGGCGGAAGCTCCAAGCATAAGGGCGGCGGCGACACCCCGCCCGTCGGCGATCCCGCCGGCGGCGATGACTGGCACCCGCACCGCGTCGACCACCTGCGGCAGGAGCGCCATGATTCCAACCTGTGTCGTCATGTCCTGGCTCAAAAAATTCCCGCGATGTCCGCCGGCCTCGAAACCCATGGCGATGACGGCGTCGACGCCGTTCTTTTCAAGCCAGACGGCCTCGCCCACGGTCGTCGCGGACGACATGATTTTCGCCCCTACCGCCTTCACACGCTGCACCAGCGATCTGTCGGGCAGCCCGAAATGAAAGCTCACGACTTCCGGTTTCAGCTCCTCGACCACCTCGCAGAACCCATTGTCGAATGGTGCACGACCCGCTGCGGCGATCGGCGCGGCAGGGTCAAGCCCCGCGTCCACGAAGTATGGGGCGAGCAAAGCTCTCCATCGCATCTGCGCTGCCGGATCTTCGGCGGGTGAAACATGTGAGAAGAAGTTCACGTTCACGGGCGCGTGGGTGGCGGCGCGAACCTCATGGAGGGCCTGGCGCAGCCCCTCGACGGTCAACAGTGCGCTTGGGAGAGACCCCAGACCGCCGGCCTTGGCCGCGGCGACGACCATTTCGACCGTCGTCGCGCCGGCCATCGGCGCCTGGATGATGGGAAGCTCAATTCCAAACAGGTCGAGAATTCGGCGATCGGGCCAGCGGGTCATGTGGACTCCTTGTCATGCGTGACTTTTCGACGCTGATACCCTCGGCCACGACCCGCGTCTATTGGACCTTGGTGTCCTTGGAGAGCGACCCGATCCGAAGGTATCGGGAACACCTTAGTACAATATCGGGTCCGGCTTTTCGGCGCGATGGTCTTGGCAGAGCGGACGACGGCGCGACCGCCGGGCAGCTCCCGGCCGATGGCTGGATCAACGCATCGCACGAGGAACAAGGCGACGACCGCCACCCGGCGGACGAAGGAACCCTCGTCGCCAGAACGGAGGCAGGCATGAGCGTGCACAAGACTGTTATCATCACCGGAGCGTCGCAAGGGATCGGGGCTGGGCTCGTCAAGACATTCCTGGACAAGGGCTGGAACGTCGTCGGAAGCTCCCGGAACATCAGTGAGACCACTCTGTTCGACCGCGCGGGCCGACTGGAGTTGATCAGCGGCGACGTCGCGGATCCTGAAACCGCCGAGCGCGTCTCGAACGCGGCCGTCGAACAATTCGGCTCCATAGATGCGCTCGTCAACAATGCTGGGGTCTTCTTCACCAAGCCGTTCCTCGAATACACGATCGATGACTTCCGGCGTCTTTCGGCGACGAACGTCGAAGGATTCATCCATTTCTCGAAGCATGCCGTCAGGCAGATGCTGCGGCAGAAATCAGGTGGAAGCATTGTGACGATCACTTCGTCGCTGACAGACCATCCGATCGCAGGGGTGACGGCGTCGCTGCCGATGATCACCAAGGGCGGCCTCAATGCGATCACCAAGAGCCTCGCGCTCGAGTTCGCCAAGGATAATATCCGCGTGAATGCGCTCTCGCCCGGCGTCGTCGATACGCCCTTGCACGCAAAGAACCCGCGAGACTTTCTGGAATCACTGTCGCCGATGGGTACTGTCACTGCGGTCCAGGAGATCGTCGATGGCGTCGTCTATCTGACGGAATCGTCCAACATCACCGGGGAGGTGCTGCACGTCGACAACGGAGCACACCTCGGCAAATGGTAGTGGCGAGCGCTGAGGCGCGCATCAGGGAACTGGATCTGGTCATTCCACCGGCACCGACGCCGTTTGGCGCCTATGTCGAAGCAGTGCAGAGCGGGTCGCTGCTTTTCCTCAGTGGCATGCTTCCAGTCGTTGGGCACGTCCCGCTGTACATGGGCGTGGTAGGCAAGGACCTCTCCGTTGCAGAGGGCTATGACGCCGCCCGAACCGCGTGTCTGAGCGGGCTCTCCGCGGCTCGGGCGCACTTGGGCTCGCTCGACAGGATTCGGACCGTTTCCAAGCTCGGCGTCTACATCGCGACGCCGCCAGATTTTCGCGAGCATCCGAAGGTAGCAGACGGCGCCTCCGAACTGCTCCTTGCGATCTTCGGGCCGGACCATATCCCGCCCCGCATTGTGCTCGGCGTTTCCAGCATCCCGCTAGGAATGCCCGTCGAGATCGAACTCGTCCTCGAGATCGATCAATAGCGAAACATGTTCGTTTCAAATCCAAGATGGAGGCAATCATGAAAGCAAGATCACCAAAACTGACAAGAGCAGTCGCCATGTCCTCGAAGTTCCTCACCGCCGCAGCCCTTCTTATGCTGCCGGCTCTCGCGTTTTCCGGTCAGACAAAAGTCGCAGGACAAGCCGGTTCGCCGGAAGTCAGAGCAGACCCAGGCCAGCAGGCGCTGATTAAGGTCGAGAAGCGGACGGCCTCCTACTGGCGCGTCACCTTCGCCAATCCACCGTTCAACATCTTTGGACCGGAGACGATCCCTCAGATGGAAAAGGTGGTCGCTGAGATCGAGACGGATCCTGATCTCAGGGTCGTGGTGTTCGACAGCTCGGTTCCCGGGTTCTTTCTCACCCACTACAACTTCACGCCACCCCTTGCCGAGTCCACCAGCCTTCCCTCGGGACCGACAGGTCTCCATCCCCTCCCCGATATGCTGGTACGCATCAGCAAGTCTCCAGTGGTCTCAATCGCCCTGATCCGAGGGCGTGCGACTGGGGTCGGCAGCGAACTTGCCCTCGCCAGCGACATGCGTTTCGCAAGCCGCCAGAAGGCGATCCTGTCCCAATGGGAAGTCGGCGCGGCCCTCGTTCCCGGCGGCGGACCTATGGCACGGCTTCCACGGTTGATGGGACGCGGCCGCGCGCTGGAAGTGCTCCTCGGGTCCGACGACATTAACGGCGATCTCGCGGAGAAGTACGGCTACGTCAACCGTTCGTTCGACGATGACAAGCTCGATCCGTTCGTCGATGCCCTTGCGACCCGGATCTCCGGCTTCGATCGCCAGGCGATCGCGGACACCAAGCGCCTGGTCGATTTTGCGAGTCTCCCGAGCGACCCTGAGATCGCGGCAGGCTGGGATGCGTTCATTACGTCGGTCCAGCGTCCGGTGGCTCAGAAGAATATCGGTCGCCTCCTGGACATGGGCCTGCAGAAGGATCCGGACGTCGAAGCCCGGCTCGGACACTACACCCAGTCTCTGGCCGACAAGTAGACGAGGCAATCCTCGCGCAGAGGCTCGGCACATTCACGAAAGAGGCGCAACTTTCCGAGACCTTACTGAAATCCGGCGGGCGTTCAAACGCACGCCGTTTTTTCGCCCCATGAAAAGTATTACTTTTTTGCGCCGTGAGGGTTGGCATGCCCTTTATCGACGCCTATGTGAGTTCGACAGCCATCCGTTGACGGTTATGTCGATCCTCCGATCCCGCGTGCGGTCACGGTCAAGGCTTCGCATTTCGAAAGGATCCACGATGACACTCTCCGGCGACCTTCTTATAGGCGGCGCGAACGTGCGCGGCGCGGCTGCGGCTTTCTCTGCAATCAATCCCGCCAACGGCACACCTATGGAGCCGCGCTTCGCGGGCGCGACGAAAGAGCAGGTGGAGAAGGCCACGGCTTTGGCCTGGGAAGCCTTCGCGGTCTACAAGGAGACCTCGCTCGAGGATCGGGCGCGTTTCCTTGAAGCTATTGCCGAAGGAATACTTGCACTTGGCGACGAACTCGTCCTGCGCGCGATCGACGAGACGGGCCTGCCGCCTGGACGCATCGAAGGAGAGCGCGCCCGAACGGTCGGGCAGCTTCGCCTGTTCGCAACAGAGGTGCGCGAGGGCAGTTTCCGGGAACTCCGTTTCGATCCGGCCGACGCTGACCGCAAGCCGGTCGCGAAACCAGACCTTCGGCTGCGCAATGTCGCCCTCGGACCGGTTGCTGTGTTTGGAGCATCGAACTTCCCCCTCGCCTTCTCTGTCGCCGGAGGCGACACCGCATCCGCCCTCGCCGCCGGCTGTCCGGTTGTCGTAAAGGCGCACTCCGCCCATCCCGGAACGTCTGCGCTGGTTGGCAAAGCCGTCGCCGACGCCGTCGCGGCATGCGGTCTTCCGTCGGGAACCTTCGCGCTTCTGTTCGACGCAGGATTCGAGGTGGGCCAGGCCCTGGTCGCTGATCATCGGATACGCGCCGTGGGCTTCACCGGCTCGCGTCGCGGGGGGACCGCGCTGATGAAGATTGCATCGGAGCGGAAGCAGCCGATACCTGTCTACGCCGAGATGAGTAGCATCAACCCGGTCATCCTTTATCCGAATGCACTTCGGAGCCGGGGAGCCGAGATCGGAAAAACTTTCGCATCCTCGCTGACCCTCGGCGCTGGTCAGTTCTGCACCAATCCGGGTCTGATCATCGCGATCGACGATGCGGGTCTCGATGCCTTCATCGAAAGCGCCGCTGCAGCGCTTGCAGGATCTCAAGCTCAAACCATGCTCACCGGCGGCATATGCGAGGCCTATCGCGAGGGCGTTGCCCGGCTGGCGGCCTCTTCCTCAGTGTCCCAGGTCGCCGCGGGAAAAGACGGATCGGACTACCAGGCTGCGGCCGCCCTCTTCGAAACAAAGGCTGCGGCGTTTCTCGCGGAGCCCGAGCTTCAGGAAGAGGTCTTCGGCGCCTCCGGTCTGATCGTACGCTGCCGGGATGAAGCAGACCTGCAAAAAGTCGTCGAATCCTTGGAAGGCCAGTTGACCATCGCCCTGCATGTCGACGCCGGCGACATTCCGCTCGCCTCGCCGATGATCCCGCAGTTGGAGCTTCTTGCAGGCCGCCTTCTCGTCAATAGTTTCGGAACGGGCGTCGAGGTTTCACCGGCAATGGTACATGGCGGCCCTTATCCGGCCACGTCGGACGGGAGATCGACCTCCGTCGGTACATTGGCGATCTTCCGGTTCTTGCGGCCGGTTTCCTACCAGGACTTTCCGGTAGACCTTCTTCCAGCGCCGCTCAAGAAACTCTAGGCGGCCGTGACCGCTTAAAAAGAACAATGTCGTGGGGGGCGGCAACTGCCCCCACGACAAGGAATTATCGGGATCAGACCTCTGCCGCCTTGGCGGCCATCGTCGCCTTAGCCCACCAGACGAGCTCGTCGAGCGCAGTCGTCGCCGACGGCAGGAGATTGGCCTCGATCTCCTCGATCGGCTTGTTGCCACCCATCGGGAAAACAGTGAAGAAATCGCTGCCGCCGATATGGACGGCTGCATGGGTCGAAACCATCTGCAACTCGACGCCGATCCCACGCAGATGCTCGAGCGCACGCGAACCACCAGCAGAGCCGTAAGCAATGGCGGTGAACGGCTTCCGAGCCCACTCCACGTAGGACTGGTCGAGGGCATTTTTCAGCACCCCGGTGATGGAGCGGTTGTATTCGGCGACGACGAAGATGTAGCCGTCGTAGCGCCCAACGGTCTGCTGCCAGCGGACAGCTTCGGCATTCTGGCTAGGCGCCCACGCGTTGGAAGCAACCTCGTCGAAGAACGGCAAGGGATAATCGCGAAGATCGACCACCTCGACAACGATGTCGTTGCGGGCTTGCGCTTGCTTCAATATCCACTGGGCTGGCTTGTCGGCAAAGCGCCTCGGGCGCGTGGAGCCGATGATGATGGCGATCGTTGGTTTCGTAGCCATGGTATTCCTCACTTTGGTCGAGTTGAAGTTGATGACCCTCTGAATAAGGATCAGTTGCTGTTCAGGGCGTCTGAGTACGCATAGAGCCCAGGGGAACCTCCCGTCATGACGAACAGGACGTTCGAACCTGGCGCGATGACTTCGGTTTCTATGTCGGAAAGCATTCCGGCGAAGGCTTTGCCTCCGTAGACGGGATCGATGAGCAGGCCTTCTGAGCGACCAACGGTCCTGACCGCTTCGACCATATCGGAGGTAGGCATGCCATAGCCGCCACCAAGCTGCGTGTCGCTGATCGTCAGGTCTGCCGCTTTAACGCGGTCATCCTTGCCGAGGAGCTCGAAGACCGCATTGACCTTGTCTGCGGTCGCGGCGACGCATGCGTCCTCTGACGCCAGAACGGTGTATGCTCTTACTCGGGAAAGATCTTGCCCGCCTACAGCCGCCCCCGCCACGAGCCCGGCGTGCATGCCGCCGCTGCCATTGGGGACGACGATCTGCTGGAACACGGTATCCATTTCCCTCGACTGCGCCGCAATTTCAAACGCGCAGTCGACATATCCGAGAGCCCCGACCGGAGTCGAACCGCCGAGCGTGCCTACAAAGGCCTTTCCTCCGGATGCGGCAACCTCAGAAGCCCGACGGAGAGCGAATGCGCCCGCATCGTCTCCCACTTCCAAAATATGAACGCGCGCACCAAACAGTCGGTCGAGGAGGACATTGCCATTGGCTTGATACATCTCCGTCTTGCGGGGCACCATTTGGGCAAGAACGATCTCACACGCGAGTCCGATCCTCGCGCAGGCTGCGGCAGCCAGTCGGGCGAAGTTCGACTGCACTCCGCCTGTTGCGATCACGGTGTCACAGCCGTCCGCGATCGCCTGCCCAAGCAGAAACTCAAGCTTTCGAAGCTTGTTGCCACCGCCGCCCAACTCCATCAGGTCGTCTCGTTTCACCCAGATGGCGACGCCTTTTTGCCGACTACCAAGCACCTGCTCAAGTCGGCTCAAGCGCTGGATCGGCGTAGGTCCCTGCATCAGCCGGACGCGCGGGAACTGGCTTAGTAGATCGAGGTCGAGCATTTTCATGTTCCAATTTCAGTGATTCGGTTCTGGGCGTTGGCAACGTAGCTTGCTTATGCCGGCGCCTGCGCTGGAGTTCGATATCGCCGCGCTGGAATGTCGGCCTCCCGCAGACGTGACGACCTGCCTTGGGATTGAACAAAGTCGAATGCTTCAATGGATCGCCCGTTAATAGCGCCGATGATATTGTGYGATGGTATCGGCGACACCAAAGTCTCTCCGCTTGATGGACAGCACACTGGGCGGACGGCTGTCCCAGGAACTCATATCCCAACTTCCCGAACGAGTGGATGCGAAAGCCGCCGCGTTCACGTCCGCCGGTGATCTCCCAGCCGCCTTCCCGGGGGCACCGCGGCGCTCGGTGTCCATTAGACGCGCGACGGCGGTGAGCCGGACGACAACTAGCCTGGCTCGTATTCTGAGTAGCTGCTCAATGAGCTTTCTGGCCCGGAGCTCTCAAAAACAAGCCGCTCCGGACATCCTCTGTCCGCCAATTTTTCTAGCCGCAATTAAGGCTCATAAGAACAGTCGCCTTGCTGCAGACAATCAACCGTGACTCGGCATAATCACTTGAGACTTCCGGCTTCAGCCGCGATGCGTCCCAGTTCCGAACGTAGACGCTGAGCTGCGAAGTCGAGGAATGCCCGAACTTTAGGAACTGCGGCACGCCCCTGAGGCGTGAGAATATGGACCGGCAGCGGCGGCGGTTCATCGTCCCGGAGCAGGATCTCTAGCCGCCCGTCGCGGACATATTCGGCGACATGGTAAGAGTACAGCCTCGTCACGCCCATCCCCTCAGCAGCCGATGCCGCAGCCGCCCGGACACTATTGACGAGATAGCGCGGCGAGAAATGGATGGTTCTGGGAATGGATGACCCCTTGGCTGGTGCGAAGGCCCAGGAATCCAGCCCGAAATTCGTAAACGTGATGAGATCGTGCTTGGGAAGATCGGACGGTTCTTGAATCGAAGCATGTCTTTCCAGATAGCCCGGAGCGGCCACCACGACGCGCCGGACGTCGCCGCCGATACGAATGGAAATGTGCGTCGAGTCTGCGAGATTGCCTATCCGCAACGCCACGTCCACGCCCTCGTCGACGAGATTGACGAAGCGATCGAGCATCAGGAGGCGAATAGAAACGCTGGGGTGCTCACGGAGAAAGCTGTCAACAATCGGCCGCAGCACCTCCTCGCCGAGAATGGGCGGCGCGGAGACGGTGATGATTCCCCGCGGTGAGGATCGTTCTGCTCCGGCGATCAGGTCAGCCTCCTCAAGGTCGACCAGGACCCTCCGGCAGGCTTCCACGTAGCGCTGGCCCGCTTCGCTGAGCTTCAGGCTCCGCGTCGTGCGGTGAAGCAATTCGACGCCGACATGCTGCTCGAGCAATGCCAGGGCCCGGCTGATCGCTGTCGGGGATCGCTTCAGCCTTCGGGCGGCACCAGCCAGGCTTCCTTCCTCGACGGCCGTGACGAAGACCTTCATTGCATCAATGCGATCCATGACCGACTCCTTCTCGCTGAGCGAATATCTTCACAGCATGCGTCGCGACGCAATATCCTCGATCTCCGACTCAGCGTCCCGGCCGAACAACGCTCCGTTTAGAACATAGATGGACGGGATCGCGCTGACGCGAGCCAACTTCGGTGGCTATCGCTGCCATCACCGGAAGAGATGCGCCAGAACGGAGTGTGGCTTTCTTTGAGCGGGCAGCATGACGTTCACTAAGCCGTTCCATAGCAAACGGTCGCATCACGGGCAGTTCTGAAGCGCAATCCAAATGTGCGTGCGGCTCTCGAGGAGCTTGAACACCCGCGTCGACGGCAACACGTGTGAGCAGCGACCTGGCCACGCCGGCCATCAATCGGCACGCTTGCACGCCACCGCCTACGCCAGCGCCGACCGATACTATAGGACAATATACGGAAAGTTTATTAGATCGGAGGATGCCCTCCAGGGAACGGTCCCTGGAAAGGATAGGTATGGAAGTGGAACTCGCTCGGGTTCTGGAGACATTGCCGGGAATGATCTTTACTGCCCTCCCGGACGGCCGCATCGATTTCATGAACAGTGTTCTGATCGACTTTCTCGGCCTCACCGCGGCGGCTACGGCTTGGCAATTCGCCACGTCTGCCGACGGTTCGGAAATCCTCGCAGGGCGCTGGAACTCGTTCCTTTGTGGACACGATCCGTTTGAAATACACTTTCCGATCAGGCATCCCGCGACCGGATCTCGCGGCCTCCATGTTCGATGCAACCCCATGGTCGAGAACGACCGAGTGGTGAAGTGGTATGGTGTGGCGACTGAATGGTGCGGCTCCAGGCTCCAGCCTCAATGCTCCGGCACGAAGGATGAGACCCAGGTAATACTGGAGAGCATTCCCGCGGGTATCGGAGTCCTCGATGCGAACGGCAACGTGGATACGATCAACGGACATCTCCTCCAATATTACGGCCGGACGCTCGAAGAACTGCGACAGTGGGGTAGCAGCGATGTCGTCCATCCAGATGACATGCCGGGGCTGACAGAAGCAGTCAAACGCGCTGTCGGCACCGGAACGGCCTACGAAGCCGAGGTGCGACTCCGGCGCGCTGACGGCGAATACCGATGGTTTCAGATCGTTGGCTATCCCCTCGCGGACGAGAACGGCGGCATCGCCCGGTGGTACGCGCTCCACATAGATGTCGATGATCGGCGAAGGGCCGAGGATGCCCTCCGATCTAACGAACTGGAGCTTCGGAAAATTGTCAACGCGATGCCTCTCACCGTGTGGACCAGTCTTCCCGATGGCTACTGCGACTTCGTGAACGACAGATGGCTGGACTATGCAGGCTTCACCGCCGAACAGGCAGAAGGCTCCGGTTGGACATCCGTCGTTCATCCGGAGGATGCCAGTCATCTAGCGGAGTCCTGGAACGCCTGCCTTGCATCGGGAACTCCCGCAGACTTCGAAGCAAGAATGCGCGGATCCAATGGGGGCTATCGGTGGTTTTTGTTTCGCGCGACCCCGCTCCTTGACGATGATGGAAAGATCGTCAAGTGGTACGGAACCCACATCGATATCGAAGACCGGAAGCGCGCCGAGCGAGCGCTGGCCGAGCGAGAGCGCGAGTCCCGCCTGATCGTCGACGGCATTGCGGGCATGATTGCGATCTTCTCGCCGGACGCCCAGTTGATCGACGGCAACCAGCAGATCCTCGACTATTTCGAGCGTCCGCTCTCGGAGTTGAATGACTGGTCGAGCAACGGAATCACACACCCCGACGATCTGCAGACATGCATCGATAGCTTTATGGGTTCCATCGCCACGGGAGAACCCTACGATTACGAGACCCGGTTTCTCCGTCACGACGGCACCTGGCGATGGTTTCAGCTCAGAGGGCTTCCCCTGCGCGACGCCGATGGCAAGATAATCCGGTGGTACGGTCTATTGACCGACATCGATGACCGAAAGCGGGCAGAGGAGAAGCTGCGCCGAAGCGAGGCGTTTCTCGCGGACGCCCAGCGACTCAGCAAGACCGGAAGCTTCCTGATGAATCTTGGTACGAGCCAAGTCACCTGGTCGGCGGAAACCTATCGCATATTTGAAGTCGATCCAGCGACGCAGGTGACGCTCGACGTGGTCCTTTCTCGGCTGGATCCCGACAGTCAGGCGGCGGTCGGGCAGGTAATCGATAAAGCTAACGAAGGAGACGGCGATTTCGACTATGACATAACTCTAGTCACTCCAGACCGATCGGTGAAATACGTCCGTGTTCTCGCGCACAGCGAGCGGAACAAGGATGGCGAACAGGAGCTGATTGGTGCCGTGCAGGACGTTACGGAGGGCCGCAAGGCAGAAGAAGCACTGAATCAGGCGCGTTCGGAGCTATCCTACGTGACCCGCGTCACCAGCCTCGGCGTTTTAACCGCATCGATTGCCCACGAGGTCAACCAGCCGCTTGCCGGAATAGTCACCAACGCAAGCACGTGCCTGCGAGTTCTGACTGGAGACCCCCCAAACATCAATGTGGCCAAGGACACAGCCCGCCGGATGATCCGCGACGCGAACCGCGCCGCCGACGTGATTGCCCGCCTTTGGGAGCTGTTCAGCCGGAAACCGCCCCCGCTTGAGGCAATCGACATCAATGAGATTGCTGGCGAAGTCATTGCCTTGATGTCGAGCGATCTGCAGCACTCGAAAACGTCCTTGACGACCGACTTAGCCAACGATCTGCCGCGCGCGGCCGGCGCTCGCGTGCAGCTTCAGCAAGTTGTCATGAATCTTCTCCGGAATTCAATCGAGGCGCTGTTGGCGGTAGAAGACCGACCGAGACGAATCCGTCTGAAGACAGAGGCAAGCGGCGGAGAGATCCGCCTTTTAATCGAGGATACAGGCGTAGGATTTGATCCCCAGGGAATCGACCGTATCTTCGATGCCTTCTACACTACGAAGCCCGACGGCATGGGCATCGGCCTCTCTGTCATCCGTTCGATCGTCGAGAACCATAACGGACGACTGTGGGCCGAACCAAACGCAGACCACGGTGTGACAGTAGGATTTTCGGTCCCGACGTCTTCGAGCGGCGATCAGGAACGCGCAGGACCGTCAGAGGTACCAACGACAAGCGACACACAGAGGTATTTATGACGAACAGCAAAAGGCATGTCTCGGTCGTCGATGRCGACGAATCCGTCCGCGAAGCCCTCCCGGATCTTCTCCGCTCGTTCGGTTTATCCGTGGACGCTTTCGCGTCTGCTGAGGTGTTTCTGAATTCCAAGGCGTCAGAGACGAGCGACGGCATGATCCTGGATGTGGCGATGCCTGGTATGACGGGGCCGGAGCTGCAGCAGGAACTTGGTCGAAGAGGACGGCAAATCTCGATCATTTTCATAACGGCGATCAAGGATGAGAACGTGCGGTCTAGGCTGATGCGAGCTGGGGCGTGGGACTGTCTGTTCAAGCCCTTTAGCGGCGAGGACCTCCAGGATGCTCTGCGGCGCTCGTCATTGCTGGATTGATAGCGAAGTTCGTGTCGCGCGCTTTGGAAGGAAGGCAATCCGGCCCATGTCGCAACGTTAAAAGTCAACTGCCGGGCGGTAGCCGTCAACGGCTTGATATTGTAGGCTATCCGCCGAAAACAAGGGCTTGGGTGGGCGATGGGGATTGATGTCTGCCAATTCTTCGATGCGCTGCCCGGCATGGTCTGGACCATGCTGGCGGACGGCCAAGTCCATTTTGTCAACCGGAGCTGGGTAGAGTTCACGGGACTCCGATTGGCGTCGGACGAGGCTTGGCGCTGGGAGGATGTGGTGCACCCGGCGGATCTTGGAGCGCTTGCCGCTCACCTGCAGAGCGTCAGGTCCGCAGAGAAAGACGGAACTGTCCGGGCACGCCTGCGAAATGCTCTCGGCGAATTTCGCCATTTCCTCATCCAGTGGGCGCCTCTTGAAGAGAGCCCCGGTGAAGTTGTGAAGTGGTGCGGGGTCGCCACCGACGTTGAAGCCGTTGTCCAAGAGCGGGAGAGATCACAGGCCGCACTCGACTTCCAGCTTGTCGTCGATAGCATTCCAATACCCGTTGCCGTGACTACTCCTACTGGGGAAGTCGAAGGCCTGAACCAGTTGACCCTTTCGTATTTCGGGCTGGGTCTCTCCGAACTAAAGAGTTGGAAGTCATCGGAGGTCGTCCACCCGGATGACTTGAACGAAACGATCGAAGCCCAACTCGCCGCTCACATGGCGGGGACATCATACAACGTCGAGAGCCGCCATCTGCGGACCGACGGCGTCTATCGCTGGCACAATGTGCTGGGCCTACCGCTTCGGAACGAGGCGGGCGACATCCAGCGCTGGCTCCATCTGCTGATCGACATCGATGATCGAAAACGTGCCGAGGTTGCCCTTGCCAACAGCGAACAGGAATCCCGCCTGATTGTCGGCACCATAGCCGGGATGGTCGCGCTCTTCACGCCCGACGGTCGGTTGGACGGTGCCAATCGACAGCTTCTCGACTACTTTCGACTGCCGCTCGAGGAAGTCGCGAATTGGGCTACCAACGGCATCACCCACCCCGACGATCTGCAGTATTGTGTCGAGACATTCGCGACGTCGCTTCGAACGGGGGAGCCTTATGATTTTGAAACGCGCTTCCGTCGCCATGACGGCGAATTCCGATGGTTCCAGGTCCGCGGCCACCCGGTCAGAGAAGATCATGGCAGGATCGTCCGCTGGTATGGCCTGCTGACCGATATCGACGATCGACGCAAAGCCGTCGAGGCGTTGCGCGAGAGCCAGATCGAGCTGCAGTTGATCGTCAACTCTATTCCTGGGCTGATCGTTGTGATCGGTCCCGATGGAGCGATCGAAGATGTCAACGATCAGGCGTTGCGTTATGTCGGCTATGATCTATCGGAATTTCGGAAGTGGCAGACCAATGACATCATCCATCCAGACGACCGCGAGCGGGGTGTCGCTAGATTCGCGGAGGCGGTCGCCTCCGCCCAATCCTACGAAGTCGTGGAAAGGCTTCGGCGGCACGACGGTGTTTATCGCTGGTTCCAGGTCCGGGGAACCCCAGAGCGCGACCACGAAGGAGCCGTGGTGCGATGGTACTTCCTTCTGAACGACATCGATGATCGCAAGCGCGCAGAGGTGGCTCTGGAGAACAGCGAGAGGGAATTCCGCCATATCGTCAATATGGTTCCCGGCATGATCATACTGTCGCAGCCCGATGGAACGCTCGACGGAAGCAATCAGCAGCTACTTACCTATTTCGGAATCTCGCTGGACCAGGTGCAGGATTGGTCCACAAATGGAATAACCCACCCCGACGACGTACAAGTCAACATCGACACGTTCATGGGTTCCCTCAAAAGCGGCGAGCCCTACGACTACGAGAGCCGTTACCGCCGTCACGATGGCGTTTTTCGCTGGTTCCAGGTTCGGGGACAGCCTCTCCGAGATGCGGCTGGTAAAATCGTTCGCTGGTATGGCCTGCTCACCGATATCCACGACCGAAAGCAAGCAGAAGAAGAACTGCGTCGGAGTCAGGCGTTCCTCGCGGCCGGCCAGCGAGTTAGCAACACCGGGACGTTCTCCTGGAATGTCCAAACTGGCAAATTGACGCTTTCTGAGGAATGGCGTCGCATATACGGGTTCACCGAGGATGAGCAGGTCACACTCGATCGGATACGGGAAAGGATCCACCCCGACGATCTCGATTTTCTTGCTGAGAAGATGACAGCGGTTCGTGAAGGCAAAGGCAATCTGGACTATGAACTCCGGCTGCTGGACCGGGACGGCAACATCAAACATGTTAGAGTGATAAGTCATGCTATCGACCACCAGGACGGGCATCGCGAGTTGCTCGGAGCAATCCAGGACGTCACGCACAGGCGGCTTGCGGAAGAGGCGGGTGATCGACTGCGATCTGAACTGGCGCGGGTTACGGGTATCCTCAGCCTCGGGCAGATGTCGGCGGCGATCGCACATGAGGTCAACCAGCCCTTGTCGGGCATCATTACAAATGCAAACGCCTGTCTGCGAATGCTTTCAGCGGATCCACCCAACGTCGAAACGGCCCTTGAAACAGCGCGCCGGACGATAAGGGATGGCAATCGAGCGACCGAAGTCATCGCCAGACTGCGGGCGCTATTCAGCAAGCGCAGTATCGAATTCGAAGACATCGATATCAACGACGCGGTGAGCGAGGTGATCGCACTCTCGGCTGGAGACCAGAGACGCAACAGCGTCGCGGTTCGAACGTCCTTCGCCAACGCCCTCCCTCGGGTCAACGGCGACCGCGTTCAACTTCAGCAAGTGATCAACAATTTACTTCGGAACGCCATCGACGCAGTTTCCGGGGTCAAGGATCGTCTGAAACTTGTCGAGATCCGAACCGACCTTGACGGTGACGGACAGATAAGCGTCGCGGTCAGCGACAATGGAATTGGTTTCCCCCCGGACGGAGGGTCGCGGATTTTCGAGGCGTTCTACACCACGAAGAACGACGGGATGGGGATCGGTCTTTCAGTCTGTCGTTCCATCATCGAGAGTCATGGCGGACGGCTTTGGGCTGAACCCAACCAGGGGCCGGGCGTCACAATGCACTTCTCCATGCCGTCGACGGAGAAGGCAAGCATCACGGCAGCCTCGCGTTGATGAACTGGCATCGCGCGCGGTTCCGATCGCTGTTGAGAGTTCACTAGCGACAGCGGCATGGCGATCTAGCCGAGACGTCCCTCTAATACCAAGGTATCGGCCATACCTTGGTGCAATAGTTGCAGCGCTCCTTTGATGTGACCCTCCTCCTCGTAGAAGCAAGGCGAACACGCAAGGAGGACGCCATGTCCCATATACAGCCAACGGTCACCCGTCGAACACTGCTTGCGGTCGCTGCGTCCGCGAGTGCTATGAGTATGATCCCGGACGCATTCGCGGCCACGACCGCGACGTCCGACTTGAAGCCGTTCAAGTTCAGCGCAACCGAGGAACAGCTCGCGGATCTTCATCGTCGCGTTGCTGCGACCCGGTGGCCGGACGAGGAAAACGTCCCTGACGATAGCCAGGGTGTCCGGCTCGACACGATCAAGAAGCTCGCCAAGCATTGGAAGAGCCATGACTGGCGAAAGGTCGAAGCTCGGCTGAATTCTTTTCCGCAATTCATCAGCGAAATCGACGGGCTCGATATCCATTTCATCCACATCAAGTCGAAGCATGAAAACGCGCTGCCGATCATCATCACCCATGGCTGGCCTGGGTCTATCATCGAGCAATTAAAGATCATCAAGCCGCTGACAGATCCTACGTCTTACGGCGGCAGCGAGGCCGATGCCTTCCACGTGGTCATTCCATCGCTTCCGGGCTACGGCTTTTCGGGCAAGCCCCGGCAGGCGGGATGGAACCCACCCCGCATCGCAAAGGCCTGGGCCGTGCTGATGCAGCGCCTCGGCTATACGAAATACGTCGCCCAGGGCGGCGACTGGGGCAACGCCGTCACCGAACTCATGGCGGTGCAGGAGCCCGCCGGCCTTCTCGGCATTCACACGAACATGGCGGCTACAGTACCGGCCGATATCGCCAAGCTTCTGTCGTCAGGTGCGCCGACCCCGGCCGATCTCTCGGCCGATGAAAAGCGCGCCTACGAACAGCTCGACGATTTCTACAAGAACGGCCTCGGCTATGCGATCGAGATGAACAACCGGCCACAGACGCTTTACGGCATCGTGGATTCACCGATCGGGCTCGCCTCCTGGATGCTCGACCATGATATCCGCAGCTACCGGATGATCGCCCGCTCCTTCGACGGCGAGAAGGAAGGGCTGACCCCAGACGACGTGCTCGACAACGTCACCCTCTACTGGCTGACGAACACGGCGATCTCGTCGGCGCGCCTCTATTGGGACAATGCCCATTTCCCTTCCGGCGGATTCTTCGATCCGCGCGACATCAAGATCCCGGTCGCTGTCAGCGCCTTTCCGGACGAGATCTACCAGGCGCCGCAGAGCTGGGCCGAAAAGGCCTATCCGAAGCTCATCCATTACGGCCGACCGCCAAAAGGCGGGCATTTCGCCGCCTGGGAGCAGCCGGAGCTGTTCACTGCGGAATTGCGCGCCTCCTTCAAGCCGCTGCGCGACCAGATCTGACGTCGCCCGGCGCGGTCATACTGCGCCAAACCCACCGCTTAGTCGTGCCCAATCAAGGAGAATGAAAATGCGTGACAACCAGATCGTCGATTCCAGCTTCACAGCGATCATCAATGCGCCGATCGAGAAGATCGACATTCCATCCTGGTGCTTCTCGCTGCCGGAGAAGGAATATCAGGGCTGCTCGCCCGCTCATATCGCCGCCGGGTTCACCACGGCGCCGGACGGCACCCGCATGTCTATTAACGTCGAGACCATCGGCGGCAGCCTGATGGTCCAGCATTACCACGAGACGCTGGGCGAGAAGACCCACCTTATTCTTGACTCGGATTCCGACGTCTTCACGCCGACCGGACGGGTCGTCATTCACGTGACGTGGGAGCTCAGCGTCAAGGCGCTCGGCAAGGATCGATGCGAATTCACCAACCGCGTGCAATCCTTCGCAACCGACGAGATGCTGGCTGGACTCGACCGCCAGGGCATTCCTTTCGAAATCTTCCGGACGCAGCGCCAGCCGATGTCGATCGCCCACAACAAGGGAGAGACCCCGCTCTTCGCGGCAAGCATCGAACGCTTCGCCCTACGCGGCCAGCAGTCGTCAAAAGCTGCGTAAAACGGCAGGAGAGCCAACATGAGCGACTTATCCTACGATCCCGATATCACCGGTCTGCTGGTGGTCGACCCGTACAACGACTTCATCAGCGAGGGCGGGAAAATCTGGCCGCACATCCAGGCAGTCGCAGAGGCGAACAACTGCGTCCCGCACATGGAGCAGATACTCAAGGCCGCCCGAGCCGCCAAAATCAGGGTCTTCTTTGCAATGCATCACCGTCTGCGCGAAGGTGACTACGAAAATTGGAAGTATATCACTCCCATTCAGACACGGGCATGGAAGCGCAGAAGCTTCGAGTACGGAACCTGGGGTGGCGAGTTCCGAGCCGAGTTCGTGCCCGTTGCCGGCGAGACCGTCGCACAGGAGCATTGGTGCTCGAGCGGTTTCGCCAACACCGACCTCGACAATCATCTAAAGCGGCAGGGCATCCACCGGGTAATCGTCATCGGCCTGATTGCCCATACCTGTATCGAGGCGACCGTCAGGTACGCGGCCGAACTCGGCTACGATGTCACCGTGGTAAAGGACGCTGTCGCCGACTATTCCAACGAGATGATGCATGCGGCCCTGGAAATCAACATGCCGAACTACGCCAGCGCCATCGTGACGACGGAAGAGATCCTGAAGGCAATCTCGTCCGCCCGTCGCACCGCTGTCGCGGCCGAATAGTCCACTCGCATCGGCAAGCCCCTCCGGCGATGAGCGCCGGACGGCCTTTTCCCATCCTGCACCAAGGAGCTCATGATGGATCAGAAGTCTAAAGTCCTCTACACGGCAAAGACCCACACCAGCGGCGGCCGCGAGCACGGCGTTGCGCGCAGTTCAGATGGCCAGCTCGACCTAAAGCTTGGCGTTCCCGGGACCGCCAAGCCTGGCACTAACCCCGAGCAACTGTTCGCCGCCGGATGGTCTGCATGCTTCGAGAGTGCCATTGGAATCCTTGTGCAGAAGAAGCACATCAAGCTCTCCGGCGAAGTGACGATCGATGCAGAGGTGGACCTCAATCTCTCCCCGACGAGCGGCTATTCGCTGACAGCTCGTTTCGCAGTTGGAATACCGGGCGTCGATCGCGAAGTCGCGCAGCAGCTCGTCGATGAAGCACATCAGATCTGCCCTTACTCGAAAGCGACGCGCGGAAACATTGGGGTCACATTCACGCTTGCCTGATGCTGGAGTCGCCCCGCTACAGGAAAGGGACCTATCCAACGCAACTCGTTTTTGAGTAGGGTGCACGAATGGTTCAATCGGAAGACGGAAGTTGCTATGCCCACCGTATCGACACTCGGCGCAGCGGCTCCCGCCCTCGCCGGAGACCAACACTCCGATCGAGAGAAGCTGGTCGCCCATTCCGAGGAGTTTCGGAAGAGGATCATTGAGGTTACCGAGGGCGTATTTGCCGCCATTGGCTACTCGGCGAGCAACGTTACCCTGATCCAGGGCCAGGGCGGCTCAATCATCGTGGACACCTCTGCGAACCCTGTGGATGCGAAGGCTATCATGCAGGCGTTCGGGGAGCGCATGATCCATCCGGTAAAGGCAATCATCTACACTCATAACCACCCCGACCATACCGGAGGCGCGTCCGTGTTTGCGGGCGATGAAAAGCCTGCCATCTATAGCCACAAGCTTCTGATGATGACGACGGCCGGCATGGGTCGGGGTCAGCGTGATGGCGGCGATGCTTTCGGTATGCGCCTACCCGACGCGGACTTTATCAACGCCGGAACGCAGTTGGAGTACGGCAGGGTGACGCCCCATACCCGCGAGGGGTTCTTACCGCCGACAAACACGTTTGATGGCGACGAGGAACACCTCGTCCTCGCAGGTGTCCCGCTCCATCTGATCTTCACGCCGGGCGAGGCCGACGAGAATATTTCAATTTGGCTCCCCGATCGAAAGGTGCTCATCGCGGGCGACGTCTTGCTGAAGACATTCCCGAATATCGCGCCGCTACGCGGCTTGCCGACGCGCCCGGTCGAGAAGTGGATTGCGAGTCTGGACAAGCTGCTTTCCCTCAACCCGGATTTCATCGTGCCCGGCCATATGGGCACGATCGAAAGCGCCACCGAAGCTAAGGATGCACTCACGGCCTACCGGGACGGCATCAAGTTCGTCTACGACAAGACGATGGAGGGCATCGGAAATGGCAAGACACCAGAAGAACTGGTTGAGGAAGTCAAGTTGCCGGAAAAGCTTGCGCAACATCCATACCTGCAGGAGTTCTACGGTAYTGTCGCGTGGTCTGTCCGTGGCATATATTCGCAGAATGCGGGCTGGTTCGATGGAAACCCGACTCACATTTTTCCGCTGACCAACAAGGAGCGGGCGGAAAAGCTCATCGAGATGATCGGCGGCTGTCCGAAAATGCTGGAAGGCGCCGAAAAGGCACTTGAGGCTGGTGAGTATCAATGGGCAACCGAACAAGCCGACTATCTGCTCGCTATCGATCCGGAGAACGGCGCGGCAACGAACGTGAAAACTCGAGCGCTGCGCGCCCTGGGAGAGCGTCAGATGAACGCCACTGCCCGCAACTATTTTTTGACTGTAGCAAATGCCTTAGGAATTCTTGACTAAACAGCTCTACAGGAAGTCTACAGGCGCAAGGATAGTAGCCTAGGCCACCATTCGAACCAGCGTCTGGGCCACCCTTCGGCTGCTGGTTCTCAGCTAGCGCAGCATGAACTCGAGGATTCCACGCGATGGTTTTTTCGATTTTGAATGATGGCGACGATTGCCTCAGCCAACTGAAACAATTTTTCCGAACTCAGGTCTTCCATGGTCGTGCCCCTCCTCTTCGCTTCAAGCATGCCGCGGAACCGCGACACTGCCTCGCGATCGAGTCCTTGATCTGCTTCCGCTGTCACGCAACCCGACACCGTATCCGTCATCCAAGTCATCCCTCGCTATCCACACCCAATGGTGACAAGAGAAACCGTCGGCAGCAACACTCGCTCCGTTACTACTTCGTCAGTCACTGGCAACGGCGGATCGCGTCGACGGTAAAAAAGCGGTCGCAGCGGACGCCCTCCAAATCTCATGAGCAAAGATTCAGTCAAGACCGGGCGGAACCGGTCCGCGGTTGACGATCTGATACCCGAGCCGACGCAAGGCATGGATCAGGTCGGCTGGCCCTCTTCGATCATCAACCTTGACCTCGCCAAATCCTTGCCATTGGCGTCGCTCCCAAGCGGAGAAAACGGCTGCGAATGCTTGATACTCGGAGTGATCCATCGGGAACGGCTCCGGGAAGTGGGCCATGTAGACTTCGCCACCGTTGAAGGATTCCCATTGGATGACGAGTGTTTTCATAGCAGCCCATCCAGGTTGACGCTGACGATAAATGTAACCAGGATATCGTAGTAATGCACGGCTGAGACTTTCGCCTCATCCAGTGCGGCCTTGAGTGCCGCTGCCGGACCCTCACCTTCGATCGGAGCGATCCAGGATCGCTGATTTTTTGTCTTTCCGGAAGCCTGCTGTCTCGATCAGCCGACAAAACCTGTGACGCCTTTGAACAGAGGGTACTGGGACTGCGAACGCGGAGAAACGGTAGATTGGTTGCCGGCGACCATCGGCGATCATATCGTCAATTGTCGGTTCGCGACCGTCGAGCACCGCCTGAATCTGGGCAGCTTGGCTATAGGTTCGCTGCCAATGGAATACGATGGTCGGGATCATTCGTTGTCGTGCGGGTGCTTGAATGGGCGGCAACATAGGATCCTCCGGCAATCAGTCGTCAAAGCGAACGATTATCTCCTCAAGGTGTCTGGTGATGTCACTCACATCCACAGCCCGGCCGCCGGCAGCTCGCTCTCGATTTCTGATTTCCTCAAACATATCTGCCCCCTCGTAGAGCATATAGGTTTCAACGGCCCGCCGGATGATATGCGCTTTGGACTTTGCTGTGAGCCTAGAGAGGCTTTGCACATCCCGAAAGATGTCCTTCCGGATTCTCACCGGCATCAGAACCCACATGGAGTTGGATTTCCTCATAGTGCATCCTTTCTGAGAACTGATCGCCGACTAGCCTCGGCGTGACTTACTCGCGTTGGCTAACAATTCCGATTTGTTGCAGCCGCGGAGAGCGATGCGTCATCGAACGCCATGCCATTGGAAGGACCTCGCGCTAAACACTGTCCATGTCCGCGGATCCAACAGAAAGTCTCCGCTTGGCGACAAGGGCGACCGATAGAGTCGTCAGGCGCGCCTGATCTTGCTTCAGTATGATCTTCGCATTTTCGAACTCCGTCTGAAGAATTCGATCAACTTCTCTCGACAGCCTTGGTGGTAGCGGAAATTCAGAACCCACGGTGGCCGCACTGGCATAAAAGCGCGGCACGTCGCCCATGCCGAACGATGCGACCATCCTCTTCGCGATGCCAGTTGCGACATCGAGGTCGGACCCGGTGAACGACGCGCCCCCAATTGACCGACCGCCAAGCGCCACTTCTTCTGCAGCAAGACCAGCGAGTTTTATCCGGATCTGCGCTCGCAGATTCTCCTCCGTAGGCGCAATCGAATCCTTGGTGGCGTACTCGGCGCGCCCCGCCGACTGGACGCCGTCTTTCTCGATAAGCGTTTCGGATAACCTGACATCGACCCGGTCCGCCCAGCCGGAGTTGAGCGCAACAATGGCGTGCCCGATCTCATGCGTCGCCACTCGCTGGAGCATTTCCGCGGAAAGCGGCACCCGCGCCGGCATGCACTTTTCGACATCCACCAGATCGATCTGCCGTCGCTCCTTGCGTGCGAGTCTTTTGATCGCTCGCGACAGGAGCTCGAGATCTGCAGGCGTGGGATCGTCGAGATCGTCGGTAAACCGCTGAAGACGATCAGCCGGGAATCCTTGGAGGTGATGAGACAGGATTGCGGCGCGCTCCGCCGGTGTCGGTGGATCGATGACGATGTGGTGCTCGAACCGGCCGGCACGAAGAACTGCCGGATCAATGTCCCCTACGCGGTTGGTAGCGCCGAGCAAGATGAATCCTGGCCACCCCGCAGAAACGCTGCAGAGCTCGAGGAATGTGTTCATGACTTGCGTCTCATAGAAGACGCTGTTGCTTCGGTTCGCTCGATTACCGATCGAGTCCAGTTCGTCGATGAAGAAAACGGCACTTGGCTTAGATCGTGCTTCTTCGAAGGATCGGCGCATCGCGCGGAGCATGTCCCCCAGATGTCCGCTGCCGCTCGATTGCCATTGGCCCGCAGACGTCGCTACCAAAGGCATCTCGAGTTCAGCGGCGAGAGAGCCGGCGCACATGGTCTTCCCGGTGCCGGGAGGTCCGATCAGCAACGCCGCGCGGTCGACATTCGACCAGGCGAGCGCCCCCTCCTTCCAGGCTCCAAGATCGACGGCGAGGTCCGACGCCCAGCTTCGAACAGCGGCCAGCCCAGGCAACTGGCTAAGTTTGGAAACTCGCACCGGGGGCTCTGAATCCTGGGTTTGCCCTAGGTCGTCGAAGTTTACGCCATCCAGCGATTGGCGGCACAGCAGGGCGTCGATTGTGGCCCAATCCTCGTCGACCAACCGTTGAGCAACCTCCACAGCAATCCTTGGTCTGCCAGTTAGCTCTCGGACCGCAAGTATGTGCCGAGCCGTCGGCTTGTCCACTGTAAGAACCGCGTCAGCCGCCAGCTTCACGTTGCGCGGAAGCGCGCGGTGGCTGTCAGCAATCACGATCGTCTGTGCGTTCGCGCGAAGAACATCGACGTCTGGCTGTAGCCTCGATCCTGTTTCGAAGATCACGACTTGATGCCTTGTGGTGTCCGCGCGAAAAAACGCTCTGTGTTGCCCGGATATGAGTAGCTCGGCTGCACGCTCGAAACGACGTATCCATTCTTTCTCGACGATCACCACGACCAAGCCGGGCGCATTCTCGCGAAACTGAGGCGTATGACGGACGGCGCGCCGCAGGGCACAGGTAGCGAGTAGCACGCCTGGTCTCTTTCGGATTTCGCGGAAGGCCGCCGCTGTGATCCGGTGCCTCATCGTATCGCCTCCGAACCCAGCCGGTACCAGCCGTTTAGCGTTCGGATAAAGGATTCGTCATCGTCACGGACGATCGCGAAGAGCTGACTGGTCGTGATGCGAGCTCCATCCTGATGAGCAGGATGCCCTTCAACAGTGCCCTCAGCGCAGCTCACTTGGCAAAAGTTTGGAATCCATTGGTTCAAGACTGGGCTGGCCATAAGTCCTGGAGCAGTGATCAACCCTGCTGCCAGATTGTCCAGATCGGCGGTAAGGCGTTTCAGCCGGGCGATGTCTTCGATGAAGTGGATCTTCAACGTGTCGCTCATGGCAGTTCGCCCTTCTTCTCAGTACCCAGCCGATACCAACCGTCGAGGGTACGAACAAAGTGTTCGTCGTCAGCATGAACGTGTGCGTAGATTTCGCTGGTAACGATCCTGCCGTCGGGAAGGTACAGATGGCCTTCGACCTCACCATCGAGGCAGTTCACTTGCCGCTGGGCACGGCTCCACTGATCAAGAACAGGAACAGACATGAGGGCAGGTGCAGAGGCGTCACCCGCCTCCAGCCGCTCGAGATCCGTGATCAGTTTCCGTAGGCGAGGCATTTCACTTGTTATGCGGATGTCCATGATTCGGATGTCCTCGATTCAAATTGAAAGGATTCGCAAACTCCCGCGGAGTCTTTTCGACTCCGTTGGCGTCCATTGGACGTCATTTCTGTTGGACGTCAACAATTGTTTCCGAAATTTTTTGATCGACCCACAGATCCATGCTTATGAATCCTTATGGATGAGTTCCCTCCGATACTTTTGCGCATCGCGCGTGAATTCCTTGGCCTAAGCCAGGACGACGTCGAGGTCATTTCCGGTACTTCTAGGAAGGCAATCCAGCGGGCAGAGCGGGGCGACAAGGGAGTTTCCCGGTACCTCTTCGCCAGCCTTAAATCCTTCTATGAGAAGCAGGGCATCGAATTTGTGCCGCCAAGCGGCGATAGCGGATGGGGCGTGTTCAATGTGAACGTCAAGCGCGGTTCGACACAGCTAAATAGCCTGGGCGATATCCCTCCCTCGCGACGGAAGAAGCCTTCTGACGAGGGGAAAGAGACTACCGGATAGACGGGATAATCACCCGACGATGGAATGATGTGGGCTTATTGTCGGCGAAAAGAACGACCATTACAGCTTGGTCTCACTTGGCTGAACCAGATCCGCTTTGAACAATCGCGACGATTTGTTGGAACAGAAATGCTGGCAAAGCCAGCATACATCTTGTCCGTAACTAACATTCTGCAATGACAACGACTGATATCAACGCCTCCAGAGAAATGGGGATTTCGATTGCCGATAACATCGCTCTTCTTGTGTCGCTTGCGGCGTATCAGGACGGACAACATCAGTTAAGGCTTCGACCGGTTTGATGCCTCCGCGGGAACGAACCGCGATCAGGTCTCAGAGAAGAAGAAGTGCTGTCCCGAGACGGGGCAGCGAGGCAGATCTCCTTCCGACGACAATCAGACGAATTGACGCCCGTGAGGAACGGGAGGAAACCCGGCAGTTTCTCATCGACCGCCTATGAGGCAAAAGGGCCCTGTTTCTCGCGCCGATTGAAAGGACCGGTTGAACCATCAGCCTCGCGACGATGTCAGGCGAACACCAGCGTACATTTTGCGGCTTGCTGCCCAAATGCGAAAGCAATTAACCCGAAAACCAGCGGGCCACCGCTTCGGATGTATCATACGGAAGACAAAAAATGGAAAAATTGACGGGCTAACGCCCGACTTGTTTGTTTTTCTACTTCGAATGAAAGCTCGACTCGCCTGTAGCGATGGGCATCGGCGGTCGGCTAACATTCGAAGAAACGGGATCCGCCTAGTCGGCGGATGAGCAGGCATAAAGTGTGTGACGCAGCCGCTGTACGTACCCGAGACAAGTGTTCAGGTGTTCAGATAGCCAGAATATGAGCGAGTAGAAACGGAAAGGCCAGCGAGCTTTGAGCTAACCGGCCTTCCTGAAATCAGCTCTATCTTGCGATAAGCCCTTGAAAATATCGGAATGACAGGATTTGAACCTGCGACCCCTTGACCCCCAGTCAAGTGCGCTACCAGGCTGCGCTACATTCCGTCACATTGCCGTACCTACAGATCTGAACACAATCGCTGATCCCGTATAATGAACCTGCGACCCCTTGCCCCCCAGTCAAGTGCGCTACCGGGCTGCGCTACGCCCCGACCTGCCTTTACGGCCTGATCCTGTTAGTCTTTTGGGATTTTCGGCGCAAGCGAAAAATCGACATCACTCAGAAATTCACCAGTTCTTTTCGGCAGACCGCGTGCGACGAAGCTCTCCGCCGCCGTAAAGAGCTTGCCCTGCCGCGATCATCTGACTATTGGGACGTCAGATTGCTCAGGGAGACATAGCATGGAAATCGAGATCCCCTGCCCGAAGTGCAGGAACACCAGAATGAAGTTCGAACGCCCGCAGCCGCTGGATAGCGACATGCTGACGTGCTTCACCTGCGGCCACGAGCTGGGAACGCTCGGTTCCGTCAAGGCGAAGATGATGGCCGCATTCGAGCGGATGCAGAAGCAAGGCCTGCCGCGCAAGCAGTAGGCGCTAGCCGCGCGTAAAGCCGATGCACCCGTCTTCGGCGATCGTGACGCTGCTGCCGACATAATCGGCGATCGACATATGCGGGGTCTCAAAAGGCGTGGCGTGGGTCTGGGTCACAACGACCACATCCGCGCCCGCCGCCTCACCCGCGAGAATGCCGGCGACCGCGTCCTCGAACACGAGGCACTTGGCCGGATCGACGCCGAGACGTTCGGCGCCAAGGCGATAGCCCTCCGGGCTCGGCTTTCCGGATGAAACCTCCTCACCCGTCACGATCACTTTCGGCATCGGGATGCCGGCTGCGGTCATTCGGAGCTTGAAAAGCTCTGAAGGTGCAGAGGTGACGATGGCCCAGCGCTCGGGCGGCAGGCTGTTCAGGAATTTTATGGCGCCCGGTATCTCAATGATCCCGTTCACATCCTCAAGCTCTTCCTGCAGCAACAATTTTGCTTCGTGCTCGGGATCGACACCCGGCAGCGCCAGATTGCGGATCACGTCGCTGGCGCGAACGCCGTGGATTGTCTTCAGGAAAACCTCGGGCTCGAACCCATGGCGCACCGCCCAGCCGGTCCAGACGCGTTCGACCACGGCGATGGAGTTGAGCAGCGTTCCGTCCATGTCGAAGAGGAAGGCGTCATACATTTTTGTGGGAACCGGCACGCGAAGCTCCTGGCTGGCAATATCAGATGATCTCGGGCGGCCTGACGCCGGCCTCAGCGGACCTGGTCGAGAAGGCGTTTGCATTCCAGGAGATCATAGAGCGCCTCCTGCAACAGCGCCCGATCTTCCTTGCCGACGCTCGATTTGCCGAGCGATACCTCAGCCGCCTCGTCGTCGCCACCGCCGAAATTGAAGAAGCGGCGGGAAGCGGGCGCCTTGGCGCGTCCGACCAGCTGATCTTCCTCGGACATGCCGACCCTGGGCTCGCCGGCTTCGCTTTCGCTCTGGCCGGTCAGCGCCTGGACGCTTGCGAGATCGCCATGGCCGATGGCGATGACGAACTTGTTGCCGTTGGTCTTCAGGAGCTTCTGCACACCCTTGATGGTGTAGCCGTGATCATAGAGCAGATGGCGGATGCCCTTCAGCAGATCGACATCTTCCGGCCGGTAGTAGCGTCTGCCACCGCCGCGCTTCATCGGCTTGATCTGCGGGAAGCGGGTCTCCCAGAAGCGCAGCACGTGCTGCGGAAGATCGAGGTCATCCGCTACTTCGCTGATGGTGCGAAAAGCATCCGGGCTCTTATCCAAGGTTCTCACTCCCTACGCGATTTTCAGCACGCGATCTTCAGCGCGTCGCGCTTACCGTTCGTCGGCAAGGCGAAGGGGCTCGCACCTGATATGTCCGAGCCGCGACTCATCATATTTCAACGGTTTGCTTGCGTTAATTCAAGTCACGTCTCGAATTCGCACAGAAAACGTTGCGGAAAATTCACCGGAAGCGTCGATCAACCTCGTCAAGCGACGAGCTTGGAAAGCGATCAGGCGGCCGGATTGGCCGGCTTGGTCTTGACCTTGCGCAGGGTATGCGCCTTCAGGATGCGGGTCTTCAAGACGTTCGATGCCTTGAAGGTCATTACGCGGCGCGGAGAGATCGGCACTTCTTCGCCGGTCTTCGGGTTACGGCCGATGCGCTCGTTCTTGTCGCGCACCTGGAAGGTCGCGAAGGAGGAAAGCTTGACCGTCTCACCGCGAACGATGGCGTTGCAGATCTCGTCGATCACAGTCTCCACGAGCTCCGCCGATTCCGTGCGGGACAGACCGACTTTGCGAAAAACGGATTCCGCCAAGTCTGCGCGCGTGACTGTTTTGCCGGTCATCTTTTTCCCTGCCCATCGGTTTTGTTTTGTGAGGACGAGCAAAGAGTATTTGTCTTGCGCCTTACGGTCAAGCCCTTGTTCGTTGTCAGCTTTTTGGGTTTTTGGGCCGTTACCAGCGTAGCAGGACAGCGCCCCAGGTGAAGCCGCCGCCCATCGCCTCGAGCATGACGAGATCGCCCTTCTTGATACGTCCGTCACCGGCTGCAACCGCGAGCGCGAGCGGGATCGAAGCCGCCGACGTGTTGCCGTGCAGGTCGACGGTGACGACAACCTTCTCGGGCGCGATGTTGAGCTTCTTGGCGGAGCCATCGATGATGCGACGATTTGCCTGATGCGGCACCAGCCAATCGAGATCGTCCGAGGTGGTGCCGGTGCTGTCGAAGGCTGCCTGGATGACGTCGGTGATCATGCCAACCGCATATTTGAAGACTTCGCGGCCTTCCATGCGCAGCTTGCCGACGGTGCCCGTGGTCGACGGTCCACCATCGACGAAGAGCTTTTCCTTGTGCGAACCGTCGGAACGCAGATGCGCGGTGAGGACGCCACGGTCATCAGTGCTCCCCTCGCCTTCGGCTGCTTCAAGCACGATCGCGCCTGCGCCATCGCCGAAGAGCACGCACGTCGTGCGGTCATTCCAGTCGAGGATGCGCGAGAAGGTTTCGGCGCCGATGACGAGCACGCGCTTGGCAAGGCCGCCACGGATATAGGCGTCGGCGGTGGTGACCGCGTAGACGAAACCGGTGCAAACCGCCTGCACGTCGAAGGCAAAGCCGTGGCTCATGCCGAGACGGTTCTGGATGCTGACGGCGGTCGCAGGGAAGGTGTTGTCTGGCGTCGACGTCGCGCAGATGATCATGTCGATGTCATCGGGCGTCATGCCGGCCTTTTCGAGCGCCGCCAGAGCCGCCGCCGCTCCAAGCGAGGACGTCGTCTCATCTCCTCCGGCGAGGTAACGCTGGCGAATGCCCGTGCGCTGGACAATCCATTCGTCGGAAGTGTCCACGACATCTTCCATGTCGCGATTGGTCATAACGCGTTTCGGAAGCGCGGATCCGAAACCGCGAACCACTGAACGGATCATATTCTTCAAATCCCGTCGCTCATGCCGCTTCCGGCCCGATAGGGGGCAGCCGCTTGGCATGATACTTTTGCAAATCGTTTTCTATTTTCTGATTGAGGCCATTCTTGGCCATGTCGTAGCCGACCTCGATCGCAGACGCGATCCCTTCGGCATTGGCGCCGCCGTGGCTCTTGATGACCACGCCGTTGAGGCCGAGAAACACGCCACCATTAACCTTGCTCGGGTCCATCTTCTCGCGCAGCATGTCGAACGCGCTCTTGGCGAAGATATAGCCGATCTTGGCAAGCAGGGTGCGCGACATCGCAGCTTTCAGATATTCGCCGATCTGGCGCGCCGTGCCTTCGGCCGCCTTCAGCGCGATGTTGCCGGCAAAGCCTTCGGTGACCACGACATCGACGGTTCCCTTGCCGATGTCATTGCCCTCGACGAAGCCGAAATAATCGAGCGAGTCGATATTGGCCTCGCGCAGCAGGCGTCCGGCTTCCTTGACCTCTTCCTGGCCCTTGATCTCTTCTACGCCCACATTGAGCAGGCCGATCGTCGGACGGTCGATCTCGAACAGTGCGCGCGCCATGGCGCCGCCCATCAGCGCGAAATCCATCAGCTGCTGGCTATCGGCGCCGATCGTCGCGCCGACATCGAGCACGATGCTTTCGCCGCGCATGGTCGGCCAGATCGCAGCGATCGCCGGGCGCTCGATATTGGCCATCGTGCGCAGACAGAACTTGGCCATCGCCATCAGCGCGCCGGTATTGCCGGCGGACACCGCGACATCGGCGTCCTTGGTCTTCACGGCCTCAAGCGAACGCCACATGGAAGAGACATAGCGGCCGCGGCGCAATGCCTGGCTCGGCTTCTCGTCCATGCGCACGGCAAGTTCGCAATCGTGGAGAACGGATTTCTCCTTCAGCTTCGGAAACTGGTCGAGAATAGGCTCGCACTGTTCCTTCAAGCCATACATCACGAACGAAATGTCCGGATGCCGTTCCAGCGCCTTTGCGGCACCGGGGATGACTACCTGGGGACCAAAGTCGCCACCCATGAGGTCGAGAGAAATTCTGATCACGCGTCCCTGATCCTTTTTTTTCGTCCCAGGAGGGCGAAATTTTGGCCAAAATACCGGTTTTACCGTCGCTGACAACTGAATTATGTCAAACCGCGAGCGGCTTTCAGTCCTTTTTCCAGTCTTTCAGAACAGCAAAGGCGGAAGGCTTCTTATCGTTCTCTCCGGTGTCTTCTATGTGACCATCGAAGGCAACGCCCTCTTTGCGGGGGTACGGATCGATCGCCATGGCGGCGAATTCGGTGGCGACCTCGCCGGCGTCGATCGTATCGCCGACAAAGCTTTCCGGCAGGTCGGGGCCGTCGGGGTCCAGCATCATTTCGCCGGTATCGTTGGCCGGGCGGCGCGCGAGCTTGGAGTTTTCGGGCACGAAGATCTGCTCGAACGTCTCGTCGATCTTAGACGGCACCGGCTCCAGCGTGACGACGCAGCTCTGGACGATGCTCGCCCGCACCCTGCCCTTCACGCGGATGCCGTCCTTCTTCCAGCGCGCGATCTGCAGATCGGCGCGGAAATCGTCGACGGAGATCACGTCCCAGGTTTCGGCGAGCGCCTGCAACTCGTCCTTGTCGGCTTCCAGATGGACGTCGACCGGGTTGGCCGAGACGTTGCCGACCTTGACCAGATAGGAGAAAGGCGTGCCTTCGTTTGAATTCTTCATCATTGTCTCCTCACGCGACGGCGGGCAGCGTTGCCGAGCCGGTCGCGATCGTATCTTCGGACTGTGCCGACAGGTGTTTTTCAGCGGAAAACATCCAATCGGCAAGCGCGCGCATATCGACCGGGTCTGCTTCCTTCGGATGAATGTTGCGGCCAAGCGCCACGGCGAGCGCCTCGGCATCACCAGCGTCCATCGCCTTGGAATAGGCTTCGAGCCGGCCGTAGAACATGCCGGCGAGTTTCTTCATGCGCTTCGGCACGGTGTTGTCGCCGATGCCGAGTTCGCGGATCGAATAATCGATATCCTGGAAGAATGCATCCACGATTTCCTGCGCGATTTCCTGGCCGCTTGTCTCGGATGCACGCGTGCGGCGAAAAAACAGGATCATGACAGCCGACAGCATTTCGAAGCGGCCCATGACCGTATCCGGCACGCCGAGTCTCTCGTAAAGCGCGGGCATGCGGGCGGCCGATGTCAGCGCCTCATATTGCCGGTCGACGATCGCCTGATTGTTGTTTTTCTTGCCGAAGAGCCCGAATATCATTGTTTTTTCCGGAAAGGCCTCGTTCTTGGCGCCAACCTGCGTCCGGCCTTGTTGCATGATTTCGAAAGCTGGTTTACCGAAGCATGCGCGAATTGCAATGGCGAAGGTGGCCACTTTCGGGACAGCGCTTCGACGATGGCCACTCGGCAGATGGCTCACGTCCGACCCCGGAAAGGCCACAATGGTTTTGCATCAGCGTAACATTGCATGGCCGATGGCTGGTATCGATACGTTAAGGGAGTAGATGTCGTTGAAGAAACGGTATTTCAAGTCTGACAAGAAATTCCTCAGCAATGCCGCCATTGCCATCATGATCGCCTCCGCCGGATTGACCGGCTGCCAAACGGGTACGGTTCTCAACGGCGGTTACGTCGCCGACGAGCAGTCGCTCAACCTGGTTCCCGAGGGTTCGAGCCGCGAGCAGGTTCTGCTGTCGCTGGGCACGCCTTCGACGACCGCCACCTTCGATGGCGAAGTCTTCTATTACATCTCGCAGCGTCGCGAGCGCTCCATGGCGTTCCAGAAGCTGAAGGTCGTGGACCAGAGCGTTCTCGCCATCTACTTCGACAAGGACGGCGTCGTAGTCCGCCGCGCCAACTACACGCTCAAGGACGGCAAGCCGTTCGACACGATCACGCGCGTCACGCCGACTGGTGGTAAGGATCTTACCTTCCTGCAGCAGCTGCTTTCTGGCGGCAGCGCCGCGAACATGGCCAAGGGCCTGTTCGGCGCCGGCGATCGTCCTTCGCCGCAGAACCCGGCCAGCTTGCGCTAAGCGCCAAGTCATTCGCCCACACAAAACCCGCCGGATCGCTCCGGCGGGTTTTTTCATTGGTTCTAGATCTAAGGCCGATCAGCCCGCCAGGATGGCAAGCAGCAGCAGTGCCACGATGTTGGTGATCTTGATCGCCGGATTGACCGCAGGACCTGCGGTGTCCTTGTAGGGGTCGCCGACGGTGTCGCCGGTTACGGATGCCTTGTGGGCTTCAGATCCCTTCATGTGGCGCGTGCCGTCCTTGTCGACGAAGCCGTCTTCGAAGGATTTCTTGGCGTTGTCCCATGCGCCGCCGCCCGAGGTCATCGAGATCGCGACGAACAGGCCGTTGATGATGACGCCGAGAAGCGATGCGCCAAGCGCCGCGAAGGCCGATGCCTTGGAGCCGGAAATCAACAGTACGCCGAAATAGACGACGACGGGCGCCAGGACGGGCAGAAGCGACGGAATGATCATTTCGCGAATGGCGGCCTTCGTCAGAAGATCGACCGCCTTGCCGTAATCCGGCTTCTCGGTGCCCTGCATGATGCCGGGCTTTTCGCGGAACTGCTTGCGCACTTCCTCGACGATCGATCCAGCCGCACGTCCCACCGCCGTCATGGCGATGCCGCCGAAGAGATAAGGGATGAGGCCGCCGAAGAGCAATCCGGCGACGACATAGGGGTTGGAGAGATCGAACGAGATCGCACCGATATTGGCGAAGTACGGATACTGATCACCATGCGAGGCGAAATATTGCAGGTCGTTCGAATAGGCCGCGAAGAGCACGAGGGCGCCGAGACCGGCGGAGCCGATCGCGTAGCCCTTGGTGACGGCCTTGGTGGTGTTACCCACTGCATCGAGCGCGTCCGTGGACTTGCGCACTTCCGGTGGCAGATGCGCCATTTCGGCGATGCCGCCGGCGTTATCGGTCACAGGGCCGAAAGCGTCGAGCGCCACGATCATGCCGGCAAGGCCGAGCATGGCGGTGACGGCGATACCGGTGCCGAACAGGCCGCCCAGTTGGAAGGTCGCCAGGATGCCACCGACGATGACGATCGCCGGAAGTGCCGTCGATTCCAGCGATACGGCGAGCCCCTGGATCACGTTGGTGCCGTGTCCCGTGACCGATGCCTGGGCGATCGAATTCACAGGGCGCTTGTTGGTGCCGGTGTAGTATTCGGTGATGACGACGATCAGCGCGGTGACGATGAGGCCGACGATACCGCAGATGAAGAGGTTCATTCCGGTAATGTCATGACCAGCGACCGTGCCGATCGGACCCCAGCCAACGGTCAGCGACGTTGCAGCACCAAGACCCAGGATCGACAGCAGGCCGGTGACGATGAGCCCCTTGTAGAGGGCGCCCATGATCGAGCCGTTGCTGCCAAGCTTCACGAAGAAGGTGCCGATGATCGAGGTGATGATGCAGGCGCCGCAAATCGCCAGCGGGTAGATCATCGCCGACGCAAGAACCGGCGTGCCGCCGAAGAAGATCGCGGCAAGAACCATCGTAGCGACGACGGAGACCGCATAGGTTTCGAAAAGGTCGGCTGCCATGCCGGCGCAATCGCCGACGTTGTCGCCAACGTTGTCGGCGATAGTTGCGGGGTTGCGTGGATCATCTTCCGGGATACCGGCCTCGACCTTGCCGACGAGATCGCCGCCGACATCGGCGCCCTTGGTGAAGATACCGCCGCCGAGACGGGCGAAGATCGAGATCAGCGATGCGCCGAAGCCGAGCGCGACCAGGGAATCGATAACTTCACGCGAGGCAGGATCGTGGCCGAGCACGCCGGTGAGGATCAGATAGTAGATGGAGACGCCAAGCAGCGCCAGGCCGGCGACCAGCATGCCGGTGATGGCGCCAGACTTGAAGGCGATGCCGAGACCGGCGGCAAGGCTATGCGAGGCAGCCTGCGCGGTGCGCACATTGGCGCGAACCGAGACGTGCATGCCGATGAAGCCCGCGGCGCCCGAAAGCACGGCACCAACCAGAAAGCCGATCGCGGCCGTGGCGGAGAGCAGCAGCCAGGCGGCGATGAAGACGACGACGCCGACAATGGCGATTGCCGTATACTGGCGCGTCAGATAGGCCTGCGCGCCTTCGCGAATATATCCTGCAATTTCCTGCATGCGGGCGTTCCCCTGATCGGCTGATAGCACCGACCGGATTGCCCAGATGGCATAGACCACCGAAAGCAAACCGCACGCTATTACGCATAAAAGAATCGTCATTTCGCTCTTTCCTCCAAAAGAGCCGGAGCTCACTCCCTCTCCGGCTGCGAACACGCCGTCCTCATTTCCTCCCACAGAAATGCTGCAACGCCGAGTGGAGATTGCGGGGAGGAAAACGGGACGTCAAGCCCGCAAGGGCTGAAAACCCTTACGGAGCAATGGGAAAGAGGAGATTAGCCGATCGGAGGAAGGAGCCGATTCTTGCGCGCGAAACGCTACTTTTTTTGATCGCCGCGAACTTGCTTGGCGATGCGGTCGAGAACAGCGTTGACGAGCTTGGGCTCATCGTCGCTGAAGAACGCCTGAGCGATCTCAACGTACTCGGTGACGATGACCGCGACCGGCACGTCCTTGCGGTCGAGAAGCTCGAAAACGCCGGCGCGAAGGATGGCGCGAACGGTGCTGTCGAGGCGCGATAGCGCCCAATCGTCCTGCAACGCCGAGGCAACCAGCGGATCGAGCCGCTTCTGTTCGCGCACGACGCCGGAGACGATCGAACGGAACCAGGAAGGATCAGCCTTCAGGTAGGTTTCGCCATCCAGTTCCTGGCCGAGACGATGGGCTTCGTATTCGGCGACGATTTCGAGAACGCCGGTGCCGCCGATATCCATCTGATAGAGCGCCTGAACGGCGGCGAGACGCGCGGCGCCACGCTGGTTCGCTGCCTTGACCGGACGCTCTACGTTTTCGTTGCTCATGCCTTATGCACCCAGCTTTTTCTTCAGCTCGATCATGGTGAGAGCTGCGCGAGCGGCAAAGCCGCCCTTGTCCTTATCCGAACGGCGTACGCGCGACCAAGCCTGCTCGTCGTTTTCGACCGTCAGGATGCCATTGCCGATGGCAATGGATTCGCTGACGGACAGGTCCATCAGCGCGCGCGAGGATTCGTTCGACACGATATCGAAGTGGTAGGTCTCGCCGCGGATAACCATGCCGAGCGCGACGTAGCCGTCGTAGTTCGTGCCGTCATTATCCGCTCCATCGAGAGCCATTGCAATCGCAGCCGGAATTTCCAGCGCGCCGGGAACGGTGACCACGTCATAGGTCGCGCCGGCTTCCGTCAGAGCGAAGGTTGCGCCTTCCAGGAGAGCATCAGCCATGTCGTCGTAGAAACGTGCTTCAACGATCAAGATATGAGGAGCGGTTTCTCGCGCCATGGGTCACCTTCATTTCCTAGAGGATTTGCCGTTCGACAGGCGGCGGTCAAAACACGCCTTCGGCAGAATGGCAAGCAAATTCGGCTCATGGCTGCGGTGCAAAATCGCGAATCATCCAAGCGAATGTCGAAGTACTGGCAGGCCCCCGCCCTGAAAACGCCGAACCTTGATAGATAACGGGTTGATTTCCCGCACAAACTCATAATTCCTCGGGGCAAAGGGAGACGAGAATGAACGATCAGCAAACACCCGTCGTCAACGTGAACGCACTCAGCCTCGATCGCTGGAAGCAGGGAGAGCTTTACGAGAGCGCCGACATTTCGTTCGGTGCCATGCTCGGGCTGCAAGGGCTCGGCGTCAGCTATAACGAGGTACCCGCGGGCAAATCGGGCTGTCCCTTTCACAACCATCATGCCGAGGACGAGATGTTCTTCGTGATCGAGGGAACCGGCGAGTATCGTTTCGGAACGGAGCGCTACCCGATCCGCAAGGGCGACGTGCTCGGCGCACCGGCGGGCGGGCGGGAGACGGCGCACCAGATCATCAACACGGGTGCCACCCCGCTCATCTATCTCGGCATCTCGACGAAGGCCGCGACCGATATCGTCGAATATCCGGACTCGGGCAAGTTTCTCGCGAAGACGCGCCGCGAGGGATCGCCCGATCGATCGTTTCGCGTGATGGGACGCGCCGGCGACGGTCTCGACTACTGGGATGGCGAGCCTGGGGCCTGACGGGGAAAGCGATCGCGATGACCGAGATACCGACGATCGAGACCGAGCGGCTGATACTCCGGCCGCACGCGCTTGAGGATTTCGAGGCTTATCATGCGCTCTGGAGCAACGATGCGGTCGTGCGCTTCATCAGCGGGGTGGCGTCGACGCGGGAGCAGAGCTGGGGGCGCATGCTGCGCGTCGCCGGGATGTGGCACCACATGGGCTTCGGCTTCCTCGCCATCGAAGAAAAAGAGAGCGGCCGGTTCGTGGGCGAAGCGGGCTTTCTGGAGATGAAGCGCGACATGCAGCCGGTCAGCACCGAGGGGACGCTGGAAACGGGCTGGGCATTAATGCCGGACGCTCAGGGAAAGGGCTACGCGACGGAAGCGCTGCGGGCGTTGATCGGCTGGGCGGAGGTGCACTTTCCGGCACAGCCGATGAGCTGCATCATCGATCCCGACAATGCCGCCTCGCTGCGCCTTGCCGAAAAGCTCGGCTTTGGCGATGCGAGGCGGGCGCACTATAATGGCGAGGTTATTCTGCTTTCGCGGCCGGGAACTCGGCCAGCCTAGCAGCGTAACGCGCCATGGTGTCGACTTCGAAGTTGACGAAATCGCCGGTCTGGCGCTTGCCCCAGGTCGTGACCTCAAGCGTGTGGCGGATAAGGAGCACGTCGAAATCGGTGCCATCGACGGCGTTGACCGTCAGGGATGTGCCATCGAGCGCGATCGAGCCCTTAGGCGCGACGAACTTGGCCAGATGCTCCGGCGCACGGATGCGGAAACGGGTGGCGTCGCCCTCTTCGGTGACGGAGAGGATCTCGGCCTTGCCGTCGACGTGGCCGGAGACGATGTGGCCGCCCAGTTCGTCGCCGATCTTCAGCGAACGCTCGAGATTGACGGGGCTGCCCTCTTTCCAGGTGCCGATCGTCGTCAGGCGCAGCGCTTCTTCCCAGGCTTCCACCTCGAACCAGCGGCCATTGCTGCCCTCTTCGGGCAGGCCGGTGACCGTCAGGCAGATGCCGGAATGCGAGATCGAGGCGCCCATGTCGATGGTCGCGGGATCATAGCTGGTCGCCACGCGAAGCTTGATGCCCTCCTTGAGGGGCGAAACAGATTCGATCGTGCCGACGTCGGTGACAATGCCTGTAAACATCAAACTTCTCCTTCGTATTCGTCCAGGCTGTCGTCGCCAACTCTGCGCGTGCCCACATGCTTGAAATCGGATGGAATATCGGTTTTGCGGATCGGCGTTTCAATACCGCCTTCGCCAATGGTGCCCGGCCCCTGGTAGAGCAGGATGCGGTCGACATAGCCGGCCTCAAGGAAAAGCCGCGCCGTCTTGGCGCCGCCTTCGACCAGCAGCGAGGAAATGCCGCGGGAGGCGAGTGCCGGGAGAAGCTGTTCCGGGTGGTAGGGGTGGCAGTAGACGACTTCGACGCCAGCGGATTCTAGGGCTTGGCGGCGGGCTTCGAGTTGTGCGGTGGTTTCGTTGGCGTTGGTGGTTGGGATACCCCCCTCTGCCCTGCCGGGCATCTCCCCCACAGGTGGGGAGATTGGCTGGGCTTGCCCGCTCGTTCCAAGGTCTGCGTTTTGCGAAACCGCCCGCAACGGGTCGATCTCCCCCCTTGTGGGGGAGATGTCCGGCAGGACAGAGGGGGGTAATCCTTGCTCCCCAGTCTCCGAACCGGAAACTTCCTCACGCCCCACCACAATGACCGGCACCTGCCGCGCCGTCCGCACCAGCTTCGACGTCAACGGCAACTCCAGCAACGGATCCAGCACAATCCGCACCGGCGAGCGCGCCTCAAGCCCCGGAATACGCACCGTCAGTTCCGGATCGTCAGCAATGGCAGTCCCGATACCGACGAGGATCGCATCCGTCTCGGCGCGCAGTTGTTGTACTTCGGCGCGCGCCGCGGGACCGGTGATGGCGATCTGCCCCTCGCCCAAGCGACCGATCATGCCATCTTGAGAAACGGCAAGCTTCAGAATCACATAGGGGCGGTTCTTCGTCTGGCGGGTGAGATAGGCGGCGAGCGAGTGGCGGCCCTCTTCCTCCAACAACCCGGTCTCGACCGTGATGCCGGCGTCGCGGAGCATAGCGATGCCCCTGCCCGACACACGCTCATCAGGATCGGTAACGCTGATGACGACGCGGGACACGCCGGATGCGATCAGCGCATCGGCGCAGGGCGGCGTCTTCCCGTGGTGGGAGCATGGCTCGAGCGTGACATAGGCGGTGGCGTCGCGTGCCAGTTCACCTGCCTCGGCCAAGGCCTGCGGTTCGGCATGCGGACGGCCGCCGACAGCCGTCGTGCCACGGCCGACGATCTTGCCGTCGCGTACGATGACGCAACCGACCGAGGGGTTTGTGGATGTCTGGCCGAGATGGAGGAGACCCAGGCGGATCGCCTCCTGCATGAATTGCGCGTCGTCTGACGAAGCGCTCATCGCTCAGCTATCCAAAGGATCGCGAGCGATCTTGGCGTTGATCTCCGAGATCACCTTCTCGAAATCCTCGGCATGAGAGAAGTCGCGATAGACCGAAGCGTAGCGCACGAAGCCGACGTCATCGAGGCTCTTCAACGCTTCGAGCACCTGCAAGCCGATCTGCTCGGAGCTGATTTCGACTTCGCCGGAGCTTTCCAGACGCCGCACGATGCCTGAGACCGCGCGCTCTATGCGGTCGCGGTCGACGGGGCGCTTGCGCAGCGCGATCTCAAAGGAACGCACCAGCTTGTCGCGATCGAAAGGCACCTTGCGGCCGGTCTTCTTCGAGACCATGAGCTCGCGCAGCTGCACGCGCTCGAAGGTCGTGAAGCGACCGCCGCAATCAGGACAGATACGCCTGCGGCGGATGGACGTATTGTCCTCCGCCGGGCGTGAATCCTTGACCTGTGTGTCTTCCGATCCGCAGAATGGGCAGCGCATGCGCTATCCTTAGCCGATGTAGTCGTACATTGGGAAGCGGCCGGTGAGGTTCATCACCTTGTCGCGCACCGCTGCTTCGACGCTGGCATTGCCTTCGTCGGAGTTGGCGGCCTTCAGGCCATCGAGAACCTCGACGATGAGATTGCCGATTTCCTTGAATTCCGCTTCCTTGAAGCCGCGCGTCGTGCCGGCAGGCGCGCCGAGGCGAACGCCAGAGGTGACGAAGGGCTTTTCAGGGTCGAACGGAATGCCGTTCTTGTTGCAGGTGACGTAGGCGCGGCCGAGTGCGGCTTCGGCGCGCTTGCCCGTCGCGTTCTTCTTGCGAAGGTCGACCAGCATCAGGTGGTTGTCGGTGCCGCCGGAAACGACGTCGAGGCCGCCTGTGATCAGCGTATCCGACAGCGCCTTGGCATTCTTGACGACCTGAGCCGCGTAGTCCTTGAACTCGGGCTGCAGCGCTTCGCCGAAGGCAACGGCCTTGGCAGCGATGATGTGCATGAGCGGACCGCCCTGGAGGCCTGGGAAGACGGCCGAGTTGAACTTCTTGGCCAGATCTTCGTCGTTAGTCAGGATGACACCACCGCGCGGGCCGCGCAGCGACTTATGGGTCGTGGTGGTCGCGACATGGCAGTGCGGGAACGGCGACGGATGCTGGCCACCGGCAACGAGACCGGCGATGTGGGCCATATCGACCATCAGATAGGCGCCGACTTCATCAGCGATCTCGCGGAAGCGCTTCCAGTCCCAGATGCGGGAGTAAGCGGTGCCGCCGGCGATGATGAGCTTCGGCTTGTGGGTGCGTGCCTTCTCGGCGACGTCGTCCATATCGAGCAGGTTGTCGCCTTCGCGAACACCGTAGGACACGACGTTGAACCACTTACCGGACATGTTGACCGGCGAACCGTGCGTCAGGTGACCGCCCGAGTTGAGGTCGAGGCCCATGAAGGTGTCGCCCGGCTGCAGCAGCGCGAGGAAGACAGCCTGGTTCATCTGCGAACCGGAGTTCGGCTGAACGTTGGCGAAGTTGACGCCGAACAGCTTCTTGGCGCGTTCGATCGCAAGCTCTTCCGCGATATCGACGAACTGGCAGCCGCCGTAGTAGCGCTTGCCCGGATATCCCTCGGCGTACTTGTTGGTCATAATGGAGCCCTGGGCTTCCAGAACCGCGCGGGAAACGATGTTTTCCGAAGCGATCAACTCGATCTCATGACGCTGGCGACCGAGTTCCTTTTGGATCGAACCGAAGATTTCCGGATCGGTGTCGGCAAGCGAGCGATTGAAGAAGGTCTGGGTAGAAGCATTGGTCATCGGCGGGCTCCTCAACTGGAATGCGCTAGGCTATTAGCGCCCTGCCCGTTCAAGGGCAATACGGAGAGCGACATTTGCTGGGCAATCCACGCGCAACAAAAAACCGCGCCATGAAAGACGCGGTTTTTTTATAACTCAAACACAGCTTACGGCTCTTACTGAACCGGCTGCTCCATGCCCGCGGTCGTGTCGAGCGCGAGTTCAGCATTGCCGTCCATCTGGTAGATGTCGTCGCGGAACTGCACGATACCGTCAGGCATGCCCCAGGCGGAGATGTAGACGAAGTATACAGGCACTTCCTCGGCCAGCTTGATCGGCGTGTTGACGCGGGTGGTGATCACCTGCTCCATCTGCTGGCGGGACCACGGAGGCGTGTCGCGCAGTAGCCAGGTGGTCAGGTCGCGAACGTTCTGGACGCGCACGCAGCCCGAGGATTCGAAGCGCATGAGCTTGTTGAACAGGCCCTGCTGCGGCGTGTCGTGCATGTACTCGCCGTTCTTGTTGTAGAAGTTGATCTTCGTCGAGGCCATGGCGTTGATCTTGCCCGGGTCCTGGCGGAACATCAGGTTCGGCGCCTTTTCGGCATTCCAGTCGATCGTCTCGGGCGCGACTTCCGTGCCCTTGCCGTCGATCAGACGAATGTTGTTCTTCGTGAGATAAGTCGGGTCCTTGCGCATCAGCGGCACGATGTCCTTTTCGACGATCGAACGCGGCGCGGTCCAGTAAGGATTGAGGATGACCTCGTAGATCTTCGAGTTGACCAGATGTGTCGGACGGCTGAGGCGGCCGACAACGGCGTTGTGACGCGTGACGACGCTGCCGTCCTCGATGCCCTCAACGTAAGCTGCCGGGATGTTGACCATCACGTGACGACGGCCGAGTTCTTCCGGGAAGGTCTGCAGGCGGATCAGGTTGGTGTTCAGCTGCTGCAGGCGCACGTCGGCCGGGATGTTCATCGCCTTCAGCGTGAATTCACCGAGCACGCCGTCGGCCGGGAGGCCGTGACGCGCCTGGAAGCGCTTGACCGCGCCATCGACGTAGGAATCGAAGGAAGAGGACATGCCGGCTTCCTGCGGCAGGTCGCCGGTGACGAAAAGGCGCTGGCGCAGGGCCTGGACGGACTGATCGGTGACGCCGATCTGCAGGCGCTGCTGGCCCGGGTTTACCTGCGGCCAACCGCCTGCGGATGCGATCTGCTGGTACTGGGCAATCGCCTGCTGAATGCTGGGGACGGACTGCGGTCCGAGGATCGGGGTGTTCGACACCACGGCAGTGGCCGTACGGGACGCTGCTTTCGCGTCGAACTGGTCGTCCCAGTCACCGCGCTCCGGTGCATTGATAAGCGAATCGATCGCCGATTGCGCCAGAGCCGGCGCCGCTACCGAGCTTGCGCCAACGGCTGCGGCCGAAGCAAGAAATGCCCGCCGAGAGAGAGCTTCAGTACCTGTTTTTTTAGACATGCATCCCAACCACAATAATGCCGCCGCTTGAGAGACCGGTGGCTTTGCCCTTCGTCACCGCGAATAACGCAGTCACTACCCATCCGTTGCCACGGCGCACCTCAAATTCTCGCTGCCGGCGATCACATGATCGCGAGCAGGAAAGACGAGGTTATCAAAACCCCGGATTCGAAAAGCGCCGATTGCCGTGTATTTCCGCTGCCATGCTAATATGGCCAATTCGTGTCTCCGCCGAAAAGTGCAACTTTCGATAGCGATCGAAGCGAAGAATGAACCAAACCATTGCAAGGATTCTGCCGGGTAATAGCGGCTAAAAGGCGGCTTGAATACAGGGGGTTACCGCTTGAAGCACGGTTGACCGGTCATGCGTTGCAAAGATGCCACGTCGGCGCAAACGGCAAAGCCGGACGCGCAGGGAAACGCATCCGGTTTCAGTCGTCTGGCGAGATCTCCGTCCGGTGTCTCTCCTAGCCGAGCACGACAGACAGAGGTAGAGGTCATTACGTAGGCTTCATATCCATTCGCGTAAAATGGTTTGACTGCATCGACTGGATGTACGCCGCCAAGAAGATTTCAAACCGTATCGATGGGCTCGGACAATAGCTCCTACTCCGTTACGGCTGCGGGCTGCGCCTTCGACCGACGAGCTGGAGTGCGCTTTTCTGGCGGGCTCGTCAGGTAAGCAGGTGCGGTGGTGCTGCGCTCGGCCACGATGGTGATGAGACGGTCGATGGCCTTTGTCTTATCTTTGGCATCAGGAAGTGACTCCGTGAGGTGGATGGCAAGCAGCGTGTCCTGCATCTGCGCAAGACGCGAGAAGAAGAAGTTAAGCTGAATAAGGCTACGGTTGTATAGATAGAAGTATGCACCGCCAATGAACTGAAGGATAACCCCGGCAAATGGCACCAAATAGGCAGTGACATCGCTCCGGCCTGATGAGTACGCCCAATAGGCACCGACAATTATGGTGATGAAGCCGAGAATCACCGCGAACAAGCTGGCGTTGAAGCTGTTGCGAGCTTGGCTCTTGTTCATGATATAGTATTCGATCAGCTGTCCGAGGTTGCCCCGAATCGCCTGAATAATGTCCTCTTCCGGCTGTGCGGCCGGAGGCGATCCTTCAGTGCTGCTGTCTACGTTGGGCCGCTCCAGCCACTTTCTTGTCAGGTAATCGGCGGGGGCATAATTCGTGGTGGCGAAGCTCCGCGTCCATGCTCGCAGAAACTCTCCGTCATCGTCTCTGTTGACAATGGTTTTTAGTTTGTCCCGGTCTAGCGCAGCCGACGCTGAACTTAGTAGCAGAAGGAAGGCCACCGCCAGATTCGCGACAACGAACGGCGTGACATCCTTAATTCCTAGCTCGTATCCGTTGATTACAATGCGACCGAATGCTCCAGTGTAAAGCGCAGCCGCTGACGCACCAATCATTCCGACCGCCACGCCAACGATCGCCCATCTTATTTTAGTATATTTTCTCTGTACCTCGATGAATACAAGGCTGATAGTTTCGATAAGATCAAACATTGGCTCCTCGCGGTCCCTGCGAGTGTAGCTATAACAATACAACTGTAAATTAAAAGGCCCCGACGGGCCTGATTTAGGTCGTTTTACAACTCCTCTATTCGAGGGCCGACTATCTGATCAACGGCCCCAACTCACGTTCAGACTCCGCGTGATCCGCGTCTTCGATTTCACGTCGCGTCCTGTAACCGTGTTCAGTTCGGATGAATATCTTGCCGTGGTGGATGGTATGTAAGAGGCTATATAGCAAAAACGCATTGCGGCAGGGAAGCCGCAATGCGTTTTTTGTCCGATTGGAGGTCGGATAGGCTGGGGCGCGAGTGGCGCGCGCTCATGCGCCATCTCGTGCATTCTTATGCCCCGTTACGCCTTCTCGCGCCACTTGGCGATTTCTAATAAGGCAGCGATTACCGTCGCTTGGGTTATTACAGACGATACATGATCGAGTCGTTCCAGAAGCGGTCGAGACGGGTCAGCAGCTTGTTCATCTGCGCGAACTCGTCGGTGCCGATGCCGCCGACCTTGTCGATCGATGCCGTGTGGCGCTCATAGAGCTTGGCAACCGTTTCGGCGATTTCCTGGCCGGTTTCCGTCAGGCTGATGCGGACCGAGCGGCGGTCAATGCGCGAGCGCTGGTGGTTGATGAAGCCGAGGTCGACGAGCTTCTTGACGTTGTAGGAAACGTTGGAGCCCAGGTAGTAACCGCGAGAGCGAAGTTCGCCGGCGGTCAGTTCCGAGTTGCCGATGTTGAAAAGGAGGAGAGCCTGGATGGCGTTGACGTCGCTGCGACCCTGACGGTCGAATTCGTCCTTGATGACATCCAGAAGACGGCGGTGAAGACGTTCGACAAGATGAAGGGATTCCATGTAAAGATCGCGGATACCCAGGTCCTGCTGTTCACGGAAGTTCGATACCGCCTGCGGCTTGATTTTCGTATTCATGATGACTGCCTCACTGTTTTGTTTGGCGGTGTTGGTTGTCTTCCCGCCTTGAGACAGACCCTATCGAATACAGATAAAATTCTACTTAAACTGCAGGCTTAACAGTGCCTTACCAAAACGCGCTGTTGTATCAGGGTAAATCAACGCTTACCTGCTGCCGGCGCCGGCGCTTCTCCTGCCAGAGCAAAAAGCGGAAAACGGCATAGATAATGGCCACTGCCGCATGCAGCAGAATGATGAGTTTGTTGGCTCCGAAAATATCCGGAAGAAAGCCATACATTATGATCTGGCCACCGGCCGCGAGCACCCAGATGACAGGTCCCCAGGAGACAGCCAGCCAGAGCCCGAGGGCAGCCACCGGGAAAAGGACGGCGAGGCTGGTGCTCGCCACCTTCCACGGCAGGCTCAGAAGATCGAAGCGTCCCGCGCCGATCAGCGAGTAGCCGACCAGCATCGCCCAGTACTGCAATCCGAACCAGAAACACGAGATCGCGATCAGGCGCAGGAACAGGACAAAGAGAACGCCGGTGAGCGTGCTTTTCGGTATGGTCGGAGAATCAGCGTTCATGCGTCAGACAATAAGAGTGCTGCGGCGTCTTCGCCAGCGGTTGATCGCAAGCTGTTGATTGGTTGCGGCCATTCGCCCGGTTTGGATTTGCCTGGCGGCATGATAATGAGCGCAGCAACAATTGGAACTGCCAAGAGCTGGAACGATCATGCAGGACAAGACACACCTCGTCGATGAAATCACGGGCCACCGCCGGATGCGGCGCAACCGCAAGGCCGACTGGACGCGCCGGATGGTGCAGGAGAACCGGCTGACGGTCGACGATCTGATCTGGCCGGTCTTCGTGGTTCCGGGTTCCGGCATCGTCGAGCCGATCCCCGCCATGCCTGGCGTCAACCGCATGAGCGTCGACAAGCTGGTGGAAGCCACCAAGGAAGCGGCCGATCTCGGCATCCCCGCGATCGCGACCTTCCCGAATATCGAGATGTCGCTGCGCGACGAGACCGGCTCGAACAGCCTGGAAGCGAACAACCTGATCAACCAGGCAACAATCGCCATCAAGAAGGCCGTGCCGAATATCGGTGTTATCACCGACGTGGCGCTCGATCCGTTCACCAGCCACGGCCATGACGGCATCCTGCGCGGCAACGAGATCGTCAATGACGAGACGGTCGACCAGGTGGCACGCGCGGCCGTGATGCAGGCCRATGCCGGCTCTGACATCATTTCCCCATCCGAAATGATGGACGGCCGCATCGGCGCGATCCGCCGTGCGCTCGACGCCGCCGGGCATCAGGATGTCGGGATCATGAGCTACGCGACGAAGTTCGCTTCCGCCTTCTATGGCCCCTACCGCGAGGCGATCTCGACGGGCGGGCTGCTGAAAGGCGACAAGAAGAGCTACTATATCGACCCGGCCAACGGCACGGAGGCGATCCGCGACGCGGCACTCGACGTCGAAGAAGGCGCCGACATGCTGATGGTCAAGCCCGGCCTGCCCTATATCGACATCTGCTGGCGGATGAAGGAAGCATTCGGCCTTCCGACCTTCGCCTATCAGGTGTCGGGCGAATATTCGCAGATCAAGGCGGCGGCGATGAACGGCTGGATCGACGGCGAAAAGGCTATGCTCGAAACCCTGCTCGCCTTCAAGCGAGCCGGCTGCGACGGCATCCTCACCTACTTCTCCATCGAGGTTGCCAAGATCCTCGCCAAGCGCTGATCGCTTCGCGCCAATATTGTATTCGGGGCGAGCGTCACCATATCAGCGGTAGCCACTCTCGAAAGGAGACCGCAACGATGTCGCTCAACCCGAACCCGCTTTATGCCGCACCTGACGATTGGCGCGCCTATAGCGGCACGCTGAGCCGGCGCGTTTTTGCGTTCATCCTCGACTATGTGATCATTCTGCTGCTCTGCATTCCGGCGGCGGTGATCCTGTTCTTCCTGTCGATCGTCACGCTCGGCCTCGGTTTCTTTCTCTATCCGGCGCTGTTCGTGATCGTCGCTGGCCTCTATTTCGGCTTTACGGTCGGCGGCTCGAGCCAGGCATCGCTTGGCATGCGGGCGATGGGGATTGCGATCGTGCGCGTCGACGGGCGGGAGATGGATTTCCTGACGGCGATCGTTCACCTGGCGCTGTTCTGGATCCTGAACTCGGTTCTGACGCCGCTGATTCTGCTGGTTGGCCTGTTCACCGAACGCAGCCGCCTGCTGCACGATTTTCTCGTCGGCACGGTGACGGTCAGAACCGCCTGAGATCGCTCAAGCCTCTGAAATAAGCGGATTTCCCCTCCTTTTGAGGGGAAATTTTCGGCCAATATCCGAAAGTATAATCGATCAGAAAGCGCGGCTGACTGCCGCGCTGTTGACGTTTTCTTTTCTTAAGTCATGCTGTCATTTCAGCATGCAACCCAAGGACATCTCCGTAGCAGATGAATACGCAGACCACGCCATCTCCGCAGTTTTATCTGACGGCCCCGGCTGCCTGCCCTTACCTTGCGCATGAGATGGAACGAAAGGTTTTTACGCATCTCGTCGGGCCTCGCGCCGCCGAGATGAATGACATCCTGACGCAAGGCGGATTTCGCCGCTCGCAGAATATCGCCTACCGCCCGGCCTGCGAGGCCTGTCGGGCCTGCGTCTCGGTTCGCATCCTCGCCGACGAGTTCGAGCCGACCAAGTCGATGAAGCGGGTGATCGCAACCAATTCCGATATCATCTCGACCGAATTTCCGGCGCAGCCATCGAGCGAGCAATATTCGCTGTTTCGCCGCTATCTCGACTATCGCCACCAGCAGGGCGGCATGTCCGACATGACGGTGCTCGACTATGCGATCATGGTCGAGGATACCCACGTCAACACCAAGATCATCGAGTATCGCCGGCGTGTCGAGGGATCAGGACTGGAAACGCGGCCAAGCGGCGAGCTGATCGCGGCAGCGCTGACCGACACGATGAGCGATGGACTCTCGATGGTCTATTCCTACTTCAATCCCGATCTCGACAAGCGCTCGCTCGGCACCTTCATGATCCTCGATCACATCAGGCGGACAAAGGCACTCGGCCTGCCGCATGTCTATCTCGGCTACTGGGTTCAAGGCTCGCGGAAAATGGACTACAAGACCCGCTACCAGCCGCAGGAACATCTGACCGCGCGCGGCTGGGAACGCTTCGACCCAACATCCCTTCCCGAAGGTAGCCAGCCCTAAATGTCTCTCCCTACCCTTTCCGATCATCGGAAGGGCCTGCTGCTGACGGCGATCGGCGGCCTTGCGCTCTCCATGGACATTCCGCTCGTACGCCTTGCACATGGCGACATGTGGTCGATCGTCGGCATGCGCAGCATCACGACGGTTGCCGTGACGTTGCTGATCCTTTGCGCGATCCGGTGGATGAAGGGAAGCTGGCCGGCGATGGTGCCGGGCAAGTCGGGCCTTCTTGCGGGATTTCTCTATGGGCTCTCTACCATCACATTCCTGCTTGCGGTGTTTCACACCACCACCGCGAACGTGGTCTTCATCGTCGCCTTCAATCCGATGTTCGGCGCGCTGCTATCCTGGCGGTTCCTGAAGGAGCGCCCATCCGTATCGACGCTCGTGACGATGGCCGTGATGATCCTCGGCGTCGGCATGATCGTCGGCGACGGGTTGGCCGGCGGCCACAGCTTCGGGGATGCGATGGCGCTCTTGGCGGCGCTGGTGCTTGCTAGCGCGATTACCGTCGGGCGCGCATCGCGTCGCGCCATGGGTTTCGTGCCATTGCTTGGCGCCACCTTTCCCGCCGTCCTTGGCCTTGCAAACGCCCTGCCAACAGGTCTTGTGATCGAGCATCCCGCCTGGATCATCTTCAACGGCGCCGTCTTGATGCCCGTGTCGTTCTGGTGTCTTGCCAGTGGGCCGCGCTATCTGTCGGCGCCCGAGGTCGGCATGTTCTACCTGCTCGAAACCATTCTGGCGCCGATCTGGATCTGGCTGATCTTCGCGGAAACGCCGCCGGTCATGACACTGATAGGCGGCTCCATCCTCGTCACCGCGATTATGGCGCACTCGCTTTGGATGGTTCGGAAACAGCCTGGGACGCAACAAGCTCCGGCAGCTTGACCGTGTGAGCCGCATCGAGCTCGCGCTCCAGCCCGTTCAGCACATGAGTCCAGCCGCGATGGGTCTGCTCTTCGAAGGCCGACCACTCGGCGCACATTTCATGCGACAGCGTCAGGCGCGTGCCCTCCCCCAGCGGCTCGATTTCGACACGGATGCGATCGGCGTTGTGATCGTGTTCGGCGACCGAGAACGAGAACACCATCAGGCGCGGCCGACGCATTTCGAGAAACACGCCGTAATGAACGGCATCGCCGGTCGGTCGTCTGTCGATGACGAGAAAATGGCCGCCGACGCGCGGCTCGATATCGGCGCGGATGACCCGGCCGTCATCGGTGGCGAAGAGGAAGCGTTTGGCGATTTCGGGATTGAGCCAGGCGTCGTAAACCTCGCAGGGCGAGGCGTTGTAGGTGTGGCCAACTGAAAGCGTAATGGTCTTGCAGGCGCTCATCAACATTCCTCCGTGATCGGACCTCCATGATCGGACATGCCGCCTTCCACGAAGACGCCACATACGATCATTCCGTCCGCCTTCGGAATGATGTTTGTCCATGTTGTGATTACAGGACAAAACTAGAGGAATTGCCCCGCTCGCCAAGAGCGGGGCGCTGATATATTTCAGCCGGCAAACTTGCCGCTGCGGGGGAAGCCCTTGGGAACCGTGCGGCCGGCGGAAGCGCGGTCGGCGAGCCACTCGGCGAGTTCTTCCTTATTCTTGCTGAACGTCCGGCCGGCGCTGTCTTCCCAGACAAGGCCATCCGCGATCGCGAAGCAACGAACGTCCGAAATGCCGCCATCCTTGTAGCGCTGCAGGCGAACGCCCTTGCCGCGCGACATTTCAGGAACCTGATCCAATGGGAAGACCAGGAGCTTGCGGTTTTCGCCGACAACGGCGACGTGGTCGCCGGATACGGGCACGAGCAGCTTGGTCTCGTCGGGCATGGAGACGTTCATGATCTGCTTGCCCTTGCGGGTATTGGCGACCATGTCGGTCTCAGCGACGACGAAGCCGTTGCCGGCCGTCGAGACGATCATCTGCTTGCGCTGCGGATCATGGACGAAGGCCGTCAGCACGTCCTGATCGTTGTCCATGTCGATCATGATGCGCAACGGCTCGCCATGGCCGCGGCCACCCGGCAGCTTGTCGCCGCCGAGCGTGAAGGCCTTACCGCCCGTAGTGATGACAAGAATCTTGTCCGTCGTCTGCGCCGGGAATGCGATCCTCAGCGCATCGCCTTCCTTGAAGGTCAGCGTCGCGGTGTCGGAGATGTGGCCCTTCAACGCGCGGATCCAGCCCTTCTCGGAAACGACGACGGTGATCGGCTCTTTCTCGATCATCGCCTGCTGGATCGCCTGCTCGTCGGCATCAGGCGCTTCGGCGAACTGGGTTCGACGGCGGCCGAGTTCGGTCGCCTTGGCGAACTTCTTCTTCACCTCGCCGATTTCCCAGGCAACGGTCTGCCACTGCTTGTCCTCAGAGGCGAGCAGCGCTTCGATCTCGGCCTTTTCCTTGCTCAGAGCGTCGAACTCGGTGCGGATCTCGAACTCTTCCAGCTTGCGCAAGGAGCGCAGGCGCATGTTGAGGATCGCTTCGACCTGGATCTCGGTCAGCGACCAGCGCGCGACCATGACGGGCTTGGGCTCATCCTCTTCGCGGATGATGCGGATCACCTCGTCGATGTTGAGGTAGGCGATCAGCAGGCCGCCCAGGACTTCCAGGCGACGCTCGATGGCGGCAAGGCGGAAGCGCGAGCGGCGCTGAAGCACGTCGCGCCGGTGGTCCAGCCATTCCTTCAGGACCTCGTTCAAAGCCATGACGCGCGGAATACGGCCCATGGAGAGAACGTTCATGTTCAGCGGGAAACGGCTTTCGAGTTCCGTCAGCTTGAACATGGATTCCATGAGGATCGTCGGGTCGACGGTGCGGTTCTTCGGCACCAGCACGACGCGGACATCTTCAGCCGACTCGTCGCGAATGTCTTCCAGCAGCGGCAGCTTGCGGGCGATCAAGAGCTCGGCGATCTTCTCGATCAGGCGCGACTTCTGCACCTGGAACGGAATTTCGGTGATGATGATCTGATAACCGCCGCGACCGAGATCCTCGGTCTCCCACTTGGCGCGCGTGCGGAAACCGCCGCGGCCGGTCTTGTAGGCGTCGATGATCGTCTGGCGGTCGTCGATGATGATGCCGCCGGTCGGGAAATCCGGGCCGGGGATGAACTGCTCCACCAGCGTCTCGACCGTCGCATCCGGATGCTTGATCAGATGCAGCGCCGCGTCGCAGAGTTCGTGTGCGTTGTGCGACGGGATCGAGGTCGCCATGCCGACGGCGATGCCCGACGAGCCGTTGGCGAGCAGGTTCGGGAAGGCGCCGGGGAGAACCGTCGGTTCCTGGTCTTCCTCGTTGTAGGTCAGACGGAAATCGACGGCGTCTTGGTCGACACCCTCGAGCAACAGCCCGGCGACATCGGTCATGCGGGCTTCGGTGTATCGATAGGCGGCGGCACTGTCGCCATCGATGTTGCCGAAGTTCCCCTGCCCGTCGACAACGGGATAACGCTGCGAGAAATCCTGGGCGAGACGGACCAGCGCATCGTAGACCGACTGGTCACCGTGCGGATGGAATTTACCGATGACGTCACCGACGATACGGGCGCATTTCTTGAAAGCCGAGTTCGGGCGGATGCCCATCTCGCTCATCGCGTGGATGATGCGGCGATGGACAGGCTTGAGGCCGTCGCGAACGTCGGGCAGCGCGCGGTGCATGATGGTCGACAGCGCGTAGGCGAGATAACGCTCTTCGAGCGCCGCCTTCAGGTCGATCGGAAGAATGCTGTCATCGTCTCCGCCAGAGGGCGGCAAAATCTCTTGTCCCATACCTTCTGACTAACCGAGATGGTTGATGTGAGCAAGGAATCCGGGCATTGCGGCTGTGGATGAAGTCTCCGAACAGAAAGAAAACGACCGCTAAAACCTTTCTGCCCGAATTTGGACTTTGTTTGCTTATCCCTTCAACATAATTTTAGAAAACACGAAATATAAACCGGCACAAATCCATCGTAGATTGACGGCCAACCGCCCACCTGGATCTGAGGAACACCAATGACATTTTACCGGACGACACGGCTCATGCTTTCGGGCGTGGCATTTCTTTCTCTCGCCGGCTCCGCCTTCGCGCTCGATGGCCAAGACCTGCTCAAGAAGATCAATGCCGCCTACACGCTGCAGGGCGGCACGCTCGCAGCCGATGGCGTCGATGTCGACGGCAAGACCGTCACGCTGAAGAACGCCAGCTTCAAGCCGAACAACGGCGGCGCGCTGCCGATCGGCGAAATCACGCTTTCGGGCGTCGAGGAAGATGACGACGGCGGCTACTACATCGAGGAAGCAGCCTTCCCCGATATCAACACCACCAATGACGGCGCGACCCTGACCGTCAGCGAGCTGACGCTCGGCGGCATCTCCGTCCCGGCCGACCCCAAGGGCGAAGGCCTCTCCTCCATGCTGCTCTACGAGAGCGCCCACAGCGGCCCGCTGAAGGTCGTCAAGGATGGCGTCGAAGTATTCTCGCTCGGCGGCAGCGACGTGAACCTGACGCTGCGCGAAGACGAGTCCGGCTTCGATTTCGACGGCGCCTTCAAGAGCCTCAAGGCCGACCTCAGCAAGGCAGCCGATCCGCAGAGCAAGGAAGCGATCGAGAAGCTGGCGCTGCAGCAGGTCAATGGCGACATCACCATGAAGGGCGCCTGGGATCTGGCACCCGGCACGATCGACGTGTCGGAGTTTGCCTTCGACTTCAGCAATGTCGGCAAGCTCAACCTCGCCTTCAAGGTCAACGGCTATACGCTCGCCTTCGTGAAGTCGCTGCAGGAAGCCGCCCAGCAGGCGGAAGCCAACCAGAACAAGGACCAGGCCCAGCAGGCCTTCGGCCTTGCCATGCTTGGCCTGTTGCAGCAGCTGTCCTTCGAAAGCGCCCAGATCCGCTTCGACGACGCCTCTATCACCAAGCGCGCGCTTGATTACGCCGGCAGCCAGCAGGGCATGTCAGGCAAGCAGATGGCGGACTCGCTTAAGGCGATGGCGCCGATCATGCTGGCGCAGCTCAACATCCCCGAGCTGCAGAACGCCGTATCGGCCGCCGTCAACACCTTCCTCGACGACCCGAAGAGCCTGACGGTCAACGCCGCACCGGAAAAGCCCGTGCCGTTCCCGATGATCATGGGTGCCGCCATGGGCGCACCGAACACGCTGCCGCAGGTGCTCGGCGTGAAGGTTTCGGCGAACGACTGATCGCCTCGACATGAAATCAGGAAGGCCCGGCGCGCATTGCTCGCCGGGCCTTTTTTTCATCGTATGCTGTGGCGTTTCAATTCGCTGATCGCGTGATCAGCCGCTGCCAAGAGTTCGTCGACGCCCGCACCGTCACGCGCCTGGACCGACATTCCCTGAACCATGGCGCCGAGAAAACGGGCAAGCGAGCCGGCATCGGTGTCGGCGCGCATATCGCCCTCCTCTACCCCACGCTCGATACGCGCCTGGAACGCGCCCAGCGTCCGCAGCCGCAGGGATGAAACGTGAAAGGCGATGTCCTCGTTTTCCGCCGCGCAGTTCAGCACCGCGGTCGAGATCATGCAGCCCTTGGGATGTTCGGGCGCCGTGAACAGGAATGCGGAGTTCCGCAGGAAACGCGTGAAAGCCGTTACCGTATCGATGTTTTCCTGCAACGGGTTGCCCGGCTCCTGCCGTGGCATGCGGCGGTACTGATCGAGCGTCTCGCGATAGAGATCAGCCTTTGAGCGGAAGGCCGCGTAGAGGCTTTGAGGGGTAATCCCCATGGACGCCGTCAGGTCAGCGATCGATGAGCCATCGTAGCCGTGCTGCCAGAAGACGTCACGCGCCGCCGCCAGAACGACCTCCCTGTCGAAAGCGGGTGGGCGGCCGCGCTTGCGTTGAGTTTCAGGTTTCGAACTTTCTGTATTTTTCACAACGTTCACTCTGGAATTATCTTGCGATCCGCTATATTCAGGAATGGTCATTGTGATTATAGAAGGTTTGATCTCATGAGTCTTCCCCCAGACATCAAGATTGATAACGCGGCGGTATCCTTCGGCGCGGGCGTCGATGAGGCGATCGATGCCGCACTTGCCGATAAGCGGCTGGTGGGCGCGGTGGTCCTGATCATGCAAGATGGAAAGCCGGTCTACCGGCGCGCAGCCGGGCTGGCGGACCGGGAGGCCGGACTGGCGATGACGGAGGACACGATCTTCCGCCTTGCTTCGGTCACCAAGCCGATCGTGACGATTGCCGCCATGCGACTGGTCGAACAGGGCCGGATGGGTTTGGACGATCCGATCACACGCTGACTGCCCGACTTCCGGCCGCGGCTTGCCGATGGTGGGGAAGCGATCATCCGCCTTCGCCATCTGCTCACCCACACCGCGGGCCTAAGCTACTGCTTCATCGACGAGGATGGTCCCTACACCCGCGCCGGCGTTTCGGACGGCATCGGCGAGCCTGGTATGGCGCTCGCGGAGAACCTGAAGCGCATTGCGAGTGCACCGCTGCGGTTCGCGCCGGGCGAAGGCTGGTGCTACTCTCTGGCGATCGACGTTCTCGGCGGCGTCATCGAGCAGGAAATGGCCATGTCGCTCGACGATGCGGTCGCCGAACTCGTCACCGGCCCGCTCGGGATTACAGACACCGCGTTTTCGGTGCGCGACCGGAAGCGATTGGCGGCTGCGTATTTCAATGCCTCTCCCGAGCCGGAGCGGATGGGACAGGAAGCAGTCATTCCAGCGCTGACGGGCTCAGTGCGGTTTGCGCCGGACCGGATCTTCGACCCTTCGTCCTATCACTCCGGCGGCGCAGGAATGGCGGGCACGGCGGGCGATATACTCCGCATTCTCGAAGCCATCCGCCAGGGCGGCGGCATATTGCTATCTGAGGAAACGGTCGCGACCATGATGACCGATCAGGCCAACGGCCTACGGCAGCAGGTGGAGCCCGGCTCGGGCTTCGGCTTCGGCTGGGCCGTGGTGACCGATCCTGATGCCGCGCAGGTTCCGCTGTCACGCGGTAGCCTGCAATGGGGCGGGGTCTACGGCCACAGCTGGTTCGTGGATCCGACAGAGAAGCTGACGGTGGTCGCGCTCACCAATACGACGCTGGAGGGCATGTGGGGCCGGTTCACCGTCGACCTCAAACAGGCGATCTACGCGGCTCTCTGACTTGTCCGAAAACGAAAAAAGCCCGACCTGCGCCGGGCTTTTTTCATTCAAGCGATCTTCGCTCAGTCCTTCTTGACCGGCGGCATGACGCGCAGCGACAGTTCCATCAGCTGCTTCGGCGTTGCCGGCGACGGGGCGTTCATCAGGAGGTCCTGCGCCTGCTGGTTCATCGGGAACAGCGTGATTTCGCGCAGGTTCTTGGCGCCGAGCAGGAGCATCACCACACGGTCGATACCGAAGGCGCAGCCGCCGTGCGGAGGCGCGCCGTACTGGAAGGCGCGGTACATGCCGCCGAAGCGCTCTTCGACATCCGTCTGGCTGAGGCCGACCAGCTCGAAGGCCTTGACCATGGCTTCCGGCGACTGGTTACGGATCGAGCCCGAGGCGATTTCGAAGCCGTTGCAGACGGCGTCGTACTGGTAGGCCTTGAGCGACAGCGGATCCTGGGTCTGCAGCGCTTCCAGACCACCCTGCGGCATCGAGAAGGGGTTGTGGGCGAAGTCGACCTTCTTGTCTTCCTCGCTCCATTCGTAGAACGGGAAGTCGATGATCCAGCACAGTTCGAAGCGATCACGATCGACCAGGTTCAGGTCTTCACCCGCCTTGGTGCGCGCTTCGCCCGCGAACTTGTAGAACTTCGCCGGCTCGCCGGCGACGAAGAAGGCGGCGTCGCCTGCTTCAAGGCCGAGCTGGACACGCAGCGCTTCGGTGCGCTCTTCGCCGATGTTCTTGGCAAGCGGACCGGAACCGCCGACCTTGCCGTCTTCTTCCTTCCAGAAGATGTAGCCGAGGCCCGGCTGGCCGAGCGACTGCGCCCAGGCGTTCATGCGGTCGCAGAACGCGCGGCTACCGCCGGTCTTGGCCGGGATGGCCCAGACTTCAACCTTCGGGTTGGAGGCGATCATGCCGGCGAAGACCTTGAAGCCGGAGCTTGCGAAGTGCTCGGTGACGGCCTGCATCTCGATCGGGTTACGCAGGTCGGGCTTGTCGGAGCCGTACTTGCGGATCGCGACGTCGTAAGGAATACGCGGCCATTCCTTGGTGACCGGCTTGCCTTCGGCGAACTGCTCGAAGACCGAGGTCATGATCGGGGCCATCGTGTCCCAGACGTCTTCCTGGGTGACGAAGCTCATTTCCAGGTCGAGCTGGTAGAATTCGCCCGGCAGACGGTCGGCGCGCGGGTCCTCGTCGCGGAAGCACGGGGCGATCTGGAAGTAGCGGTCGAAACCGGCCACCATCAGGAGCTGCTTGTACTGCTGCGGGGCCTGCGGCAGGGCGAAGAACTGGCCGGGGTGGATACGCGACGGCACGAGGAAGTCGCGCGCGCCTTCCGGCGAGGACGCTGTCAGGATCGGGGTCGTGTATTCGCCGAAGCCGGCCGACGTCATGCGGTTGCGGATGTCGGAGATGATCTGGCTGCGCTTGACGATGTTCTTGTGCAGCGTCTCGCGGCGCAGGTCGAGGAAGCGGTACTTGAGGCGGATGTCCTCAGGATAATCCGGCTCGCCGAAGACCGGCAGCGGCAGTTCCTTGGCTTCGGAGAGGACTTCGATCTCCTGGGCGTAGAGTTCGATCTCACCGGTCGCCATGTTCTTGTTGACGGTGTCTTCCGAACGCGCCTTGACGACGCCGTCGATGCGGATGACCCACTCGCCGCGAACGGTCTCGGCGATCTTGAAGGCCGGGCTATCCGGGTCGGCGACGACCTGGGTCATGCCGTAATGGTCGCGAAGGTCGATGAAGAGAACGCCGCCATGGTCACGAACGCGGTGGACCCAGCCGGAAATCCGGACATTGGCGCCGACATCCGACTTGCGGAGGGCTGCACATGTGTGGCTGCGGTAACGATGCATCATCTCAATTTCCAGTATTTGGCTTGAAGACGGCAGCAGGGGCTTCAAAAGCTCTCTCGCGCCGACAAGAAAATCGGGCGGAAAAGCGCATGGACGGCCTGATTTGTCAAGACTTGGCACGGCTCACGCGTGCTTTGCGCGCGGTTTTCGACGTGGTTGCAACCTTATCATATGCCAAGCTCTGCGGCAGTTTGGCTGCACGAGGCATATTGCTGAAGGTCGCGGTCAACTTTAAAGAGGAGGCATCGACATTCTCCGGAGTCCCGCCATGCCCCTCCTCACCCGTCGCAACCTTCTGAAGGCTTCCGCCGTCGCCGGCGCTTACGGGGTAGGCATCGGCATCGCCGGCAAGTTCGGCATGGCGGAAGCGGCGCCCGAGCCGCAGGTGCTGAAAGCGCTGAAGACCCAAGCGACGCTTACCGACGCCGGCGTGACCAAGAACATCATGACGTGGGGTGCTGTGGGGGGTGACGCGCAGGGCGGTGCGGGAATGCCGCCGGTGCTGCGCATGACCAAGGGCAAGCCCTATGCGGCGCGGCTGACCAACACGCTCGACGAACCCACCACCATTCATTGGCATGGCCTGCGCATTCCCAACAAGATGGACGGCGTGCCGTTCATGACGCAGCCCTACGTCTATACCGGCGACAGCTTCGACTACGCCTTCACGCCGCCCGATGCCGGCACCTTCTGGTATCATCCGCACTGCAACACGCTGGCGCAGATGGGTCAGGGCATGACCGGCGTGATCGTGGTCGAGGACGCGGCCGACCCCACATTCGATTCCGAAGTCGTGCTGAACCTGCGCGACTGGCGTCTCGGCGGCGACGGCCAGTTCATTGCTGCGTTCCGGCCGCGCGACGCGGCGAAGACGGGCACCTACGGCACGGTGCGTACCGCGAACTGGCATCAGGAGCCGCAATATGACGCGCCGGCCGGCGGCCTGATCCGCCTGCGCATCGCCGTCACCGACGTCACACGCATCTTCTCGCTGAAGATGGAAGGCGCGGAGGCGACCGTGATCGCGATCGACGGCAATCCGGTGCCCAAGCGCTTCCCGCTCGACCTGCTGTTCATCGGCCCGGGCCAGCGGCTCGATCTTGCCGTTCGCATGCCAGATTCCGAAGGCGCGGTTGCGACGCTGGAGGACATTCGCGGCACCACGCCGAAAACGATCGCCAAGCTGCGTTCGGTGGGCACCTCGCTCAAGCGCAATGTCGGCGACCTCGCGGCACTCGCGGAGAACCCCGTCGCCAAGGCCGACCTGTCTTCGGCGGAGAAAATCTCGGTCGTTCTCAGCGCCACCGCCGAGAATGCGCCGGTCGACAGCATCTGCGGGACGCTGGGCTACAGCTTCTGGGCCATCAACAAGGTGCCGTGGCCGGGCGACACGAGCGACCCGACTGCACCGCTTTCGGAACTGAAGCTCGGCAAGAGCTATATCCTGCAGCTGGAAAACGTGACGCCGCATACGCATCCGATCCACCTGCACGGGATGAGCTTCACGGTGCTCTCATCGTCCACGCGCGAGGTCATGCCGCTCGTCACAGACACCTATCTGGTGCAGCCGGACGAGAAGGTGCAGCTTGCCTTCGTGGCCGACAATCTCGGCGATTGGCTGTTGCATTGCCACATCATCGAGCATCAGAAGACCGGCATGACGAGTTATGTCAGGGTTGTTTGACCACTCTTTGCCGGTAGCGGTTGACATATTGGGCCGAAAGGAGAAGGAAAGGTTCAACTATGTCTATCCTGCGAATGAATTGAGATGATTGAAACAACCGCCGATTTGGAGGCGGCCTGCATCGAGCTGGCCAAGTCAGAATTCATTACTATCGACACCGAGTTTCTGCGAGAGACGACGTTCTGGCCGGAGCTTTGCTTGATCCAGATGGCGAGCCCGACGACGGAAGTGCTTGTCGATCCGCTGGCCAAGGGTCTCGACATGAAACCCTTCTTCGAGCTGATGGCCAATTCCAGCGTGCTGAAGGTGTTCCACGCCGCGCGCCAGGATATCGAAATCATCTACAACCGTGGCGGCCTCATCCCGCATCCGATCTTCGACACGCAGGTCGCGGCGATGGTTTGCGGCTTCGGCGATTCCGTCTCCTACGACCAGTTGGTCAGCCGGACCAAGGGCGTGCAGATCGACAAGTCGTCGCGCTTCACCGACTGGAGCCGCCGTCCGCTTTCCGACAAGCAGCTCGACTACGCGCTGGCCGACGTGACGCATCTGCGCGACGTCTACCTCTATCTCAAGGCAGAACTCGAGCGCGAAGGTCGCTCCTTGTGGCTCTCCGAGGAGATGGATGTGCTCGAGGCGAAAGAGACCTACGACATTCATCCGGACGACGCCTGGCAGCGCCTGAAGATGCGCCTGCGCAAGCCGCAGGAGCTTGCCGTGCTGAAATACGTGGCCGCGTGGCGCGAGCGTGAAGCACGCAGCCGCAACGTGCCGCGTTCTCGCGTCATCAAGGACGACGCGATCTACGAGATCGCCCAGCAGCAACCAAAGGACGCCGAAGCGCTCGGTCGCCTGCGCACCATCCCGAAGGGTTGGGAACGGTCGTCGGCCGGTGCCGCCGTCGTCGAGGCGGTGAATACGGCGCTGGCGCTACCGAAGGCCGACATGCCGCATGCGCCGAGACAGACCCAGGCGCCGGAGGGAGCCGCGGCCGCAGCCGAGCTCCTGAAGGTGCTATTGAAGCTGATCTCGGAAAAGCACGGCGTTGCGCCCAAGGTGATCGCCAATAGCGAGGATCTGGACAAGATCGCCGCCGAAGGTGAGAACGCCGATGTGGGCGCGCTGCGCGGCTGGCGTCGGGAGCTGTTCGGTGATCCCGCCCTGCAGCTGATCAAGGGCGACGTCGCGTTGCGCTTCGTCGGCAAGAAGGTCGAGACGGTCGCTTTGTAAGTCGCGACGCAAATTTTGCGTTGCCTCGATTCAGGCCATAACTGCGCCCAATCATTCAGCTAAATCTTTTCGGTAGGGACTTCCTGTCCCCTTCCGAAAGGGCTTTCGCGCGCCTACATTGCTTCAGACGCACGCTGGCCAAGGCTGAACGAAAAGACCCTTATGAGAGAAGTATCTCCAGTCCAGAACTGGCTTCTGATCATGCTCGTCATGGCGGGAAGCGGCGTGCTCTACAGCGTCATGTTCTTCCAGGACAGCCGGCCGCTCGTCGGCGCCGTCTTCGCGCTTTGCATGGGCATGCCGATCATCGCGTTTGAGCGAAAAGTGATTTTTCGCGGACTGCGCAACCGGGTCGAGGCGCTGCCAACGCTCACCTTCTTCCTCGCCGAGCTTTTCATCTACGAAGTGCTGATGAGCATCGGCTTCGCAGCCGCAGGCCTCTCTTTGTGGGGAACCGGCATTGTCATCCCCCATTCCTGGGTCGACATGGTGGTGCTGCCGTTCAACGCTTTTCTCTATGCGCTTGCCGTTTGCTCGCTGATGATCTTCGTTCTCAGAGTTCGCGAGTTGCTTGGCCGTGAGGTGTTCACCAGCATGCTCATAAGCCGCTACCGCAAGCCGGTCAGCGAAGAGCGGGTATTTCTCTTCATCGACCTCGTCGATTCGACGACCTTCGCGGAGAAGCATGGCGATTTGCGCGCCCAGCAGATGCTGAGCTCGCTGTTTGCCGCCTTTGCCGAGCCGGTGCGCAAGTACAAGGGAACGATCGTCGATTATGTCGGCGATGCCGCCATCATTACCTGGCCGCTGGACCGCGGCGTCAAATTCGCGCGATGCGTCAACTGCATCTTCGACATCATCAATGCGATCGAGGCGGATGCCGAGAGCTGGCTGACGACCTATGGGCAGGTGCCGAGGTTGCGCGCGGCGCTGCATGGCGGCAGCATCATCACCGCGGAAATCGGCGTCGACCATCACAAGATCACCTATTTCGGCGATACGATCAACACCGCGTCGCGGCTTGAATCGCTCTGCAAGACACTGAACCGCTCGGTACTGATCTCGACCGACCTCGCCCAGCGGATCCAACTGCCGGCCAAGGTGGTGGCGGAGGATCTCGGCCAGCATGCGGTCAAGGGACGCGGACAGAGCCTCGGCGTGATCTCGCTCGTCAAGGCGGACGACCGCATAGCGTCACCAAAGCTTCACGCGGGTGTCAAAGCGCCGACATAAGAGGCCTGCTAATCGAAGCCCGCATTCTAGTACATGGGGGTTTCGATGAAAAATGCTCTTCTTGCTTCTGTTTCATTTGTTCTTTTGATCGCCGGTTCGGCCATGGCCGACCAGCAGCAGTTTCCCGCAAAGCTCGCCGGCCAGGCTATCCTGCCGGCGAACACCATGGTGCCGGCTCCTGCCGATGCACCTGAGTTCCTCAAGCACTCCGGCAAGTTCACGACGCCGGATCGCAAGCGCACCGAGGCGCTCGGCACCGTTCCGGGCAAGGACGGCGCGCGCGTGACCGACCTCAAGCTTCCCTTCGATGGACAGCCGATCCAGGGCTTCTCCGGCATCAAGACCATGGAAGACGGTACGTTCTGGACGCTGTCCGACAACGGCTTCGGTTCGAAGGCCAACTCCAGCGACGCCATGCTTTTCCTGCATCAGGTCAAGTTCGATTGGGCCACCGGCAAGGTCGAGGTCGTCAAGAACCTGTTCCTGTCCGATCCCGACAAGAAGGCGCCCTTCCCGATCGTGCTTGAAGGTGCCGAGAAGCGCTACCTCACAGGCGCTGATTTCGACATCGAGTCCATCCAGCCCGTCGCCGACGGTTTCTGGATCGGCGAAGAGTTCGGGCCTTACATCCTGAAGTTCGACACCGAGGGCAAGCTGACCGACGTCGTTTCTACCGTCGTCAACGGCAAGCCGGTGCTGTCGCCCGACCACCCGACGCTGTCGGTTCCGGCAAACCCGGTTGCCAAGATGCCCGCATTCACCGTGAAGCGTTCCGGCGGCTTCGAAGGCCTTGCGATGTCCAAGGATGGCAGCAAGCTCTACGGCCTGCTCGAAGGCCCGCTCTTCCAGGACGACGGCAAGGTCGAGGCGGTCGATGGCCGCACGGGCCTGCGCATCGTTGAGTTCGACACGGCGGCCAAGAACTGGACCGGCCGCAGCTGGCTCTACCCGCTGGAAGAAAAGGGCATTGCGATCGGCGACTTCAACATGCTCGACGACACCACCGCGCTGGTGATCGAGCGTGACAACGGCGCCGGCAGCAAGGACAAGGCCTGCGCCGATCCCAAGCAGCCGAAGGCCGATTGCTTCGAGGCTCCCGCCGAGTTGAAGCGCATCTACAAGATCGAGTTCAACGACGCCAACGTAAACGGCGCCGTACGCAAGATCGGCTATATCGACCTTCTCGACATCAAGGACCCTGAGAACAAGAAGAAGGCCGGCACCAAGGATGGCGTCTACGACATGCCGTTCGTGACGATCGAAAACGTCGACCGCGTCGATGCCACCCACATCGTGGTCGGCAACGACAACAACCTGCCCTTCTCGGCCGGCCGCGCCGTCGACAAGGCTGACGACAACGAGTTCAGCCTGCTTGAAGTCGGCGAACTGCTGAACGCCAAGTAAGCAGCGTTAGAAATCAAGACGGCCCCCGTTCGAAATAGCGGGGGCCGTTTTGTTTGGTATGGGATTGAGCGGCGGAGCGCTATTCGAAGCGGAAGGCCAGGCGCTTGTTGGTGAGCTTTGCAAGCTGCTGCAGGCGGCCATCGAGGCGCTCGCCGGCGAAATCGCGATATTCCGAGGGCACGACGAATTCGAGGTCGAGATCGGGATCGTTGGACTTGCGGAAGGTCAGATTGCGGACGATGCCGGGCATCGAGGCCGAGAACAGGTAGACGACGCGCAGCATGCCGCCGAGCAGCTTGGCGCGCTCGACATATTGCGGCGTCGCGATCGTTGCCAGCGGGCTGGTCGCGCCGTCGTCGTGCAGGCCCTCGAAGCGGTAGTAATTTGCAAGCGCGATGAAGGCGCGGCCGGGATGGCTGATGCCGACGAAGGACGTGTGAGCGATGATATTAAGCGCCTGCAGGCCGCGATAATCGGGATGGGCGCGCCAGCTGATGTCGGCGAGCAGGCAGGCGGCCTGGCGATAGCGGGCTTCCTCCGGCGTCTCCAAGATATCGAAGAACGGCATCATCCGGCCGGTCCATTCCGAGAGCTCGCGGGCGTGCTCCGGCGAGCGGGCACGCAGGATCGCCAGTTCGCGAGCCGCTTCCAGCAGCGGGTCGGCGCGACGTTCGCTTTCGGAGAGGAGCGAGTACAGATAACCCTCACGCACGCCCTGACCGGAGAAGGAAATCACCGAGGGCTTCATGACACTCAGCACTTCCTTCATCGCAATGGCGCCGAAGGGCAGCAATGCGCGGCGATACTTCGAAACCGCCATCCAGGCGGGATCCTTGGAGTCTCTCGCGGCATCGACCTGATCGAGAAACTGCATCATCTGCTCGAGCGAAATTTCGTAGCCCTGCATCATGTGCAGCGGATAGTTGGTCATCTCCATGTGCAGCTTGGCGATGTTTCGCCAGGTGCCGCCGACAGCGTAGAACGTGCGCCCCTCGCCCTGGGCCAGAAGCTTGGAGATGGTCTTCACGTGCTTGCGGGCGAAGGTGCGGGCTTTCTCCATCGAGCCGCCGGCATATTCCGACAGGCGCAGGCCGCCGAGCGGCAGCGTCACGCCCTGCCCGAGTTCCTTGCCCTTGATGTCGATCAGCTCGAGAGAGCCGCCGCCGAGGTCACCGGCGATACCATCCGGCGTGTAGAAGCCGCTGACGATGCCGAGCGCGGAGAACTTGGCTTCCTCTTCACCAGACAGAACGCGCACCTTGCGCTGCAGGATGGTTTCGGCGCGATGGATGAAATCCGGGCCATTCGAGGCCTCGCGGGCCGCAGCCGTCGCCAGCACGTACATGGTGGCCGCACGCGCCTGATCGGACAGCGCCTTGAAGCGATGCAGAGCGGAAAGCGCACGTTCGACGCTGGCCTCGTCCATCTTGCCTGTGAGCGCTATGCCCTTACCGAGACCGCAGAGAACCTTTTCGTTGAAAAGGATCGTGGGCGATCTCGACAAGCCTTCATAGATGACCACACGGATCGAGTTCGACCCGATATCGACAACGGAGACCGGGGCAATCCCTGGAAGGCGCCCCTGGGCTTCTGATTCAACCATGCAGGTCCAGTTTTATCGTTTCGTGCGGCCGGAAAGAAGGCCGGCGATCAGCTTTGGCGCACTGGATTTCAACGCTTCACCACGGCCCGAAAGGCTGGGATTGGTCATGAAATACTGTTGCGCGTTGAACGGCTCCTCGCCCTTGCGCACCTCCATGCGCCTTGACGTCCCGTCGGCCAATATCTCGTAGCTTTGTTGATTGTCAATGAGGTTGCCCAGCATGATCTGTGACAAAACCTGCTCGTGCACGGTCGGATTGATCAGCGGAACCAGCGTTTCCACGCGGCGATCGAGGTTTCTCGGCATCATGTCGGCGGAGCCGATATAGACCAGCGCCTTATCCGACGGCAGGCCGTGGCCGTTACCGAAGCAGAAGATGCGGCTGTGCTCGAGGAAGCGGCCGACGATCGACTTGACGCGGATGTTTTCCGACAGGCCGGGCACCTGCGGGCGCAGGCAGCAGATGCCGCGAATGACGAGATCGATCTCGACGCCGGCGTGGCTCGCCGTATAGAGCGCGTCGATGATTTCGGGATCGACGAGCGAGTTCATCTTCATCCAGATGGCCGCCGGCGCGCCGTTCTTGGCGTGCTTGATCTCTTCGTTGATGTGGCGAAGGATGCGCGAGCGCAGCGTATAGGGCGAGACGGCGAGCTTCATGCTCTCCTCCGGCTCGCCATAGCCAGTGATGAAGTTGAAGATGTTGGCCATGTCGTGGGCGATCACCGGATTGCAGGTGAAGAACGACAGGTCGGTATAAATCTTCGCGGTGATCGGGTGATAGTTTCCGGTGCCGAGATGGCAGTAGCTGCGCAGCTTGCCCTCTTCGCGGCGGACGACCAGCGACATCTTCGAGTGGGTCTTCAATTCGATGAAGCCGAAGACCACCTGCACGCCGGCGCGTTCGAGGTCGCGCGCCCAGCGGATGTTGGCTTCCTCGTCGAAACGCGCCTTAAGCTCGACCAGCGCCGTGACCGACTTGCCGGATTCGGCCGCATCAATCAGCGCGCGGACGATCGGGCTGTCGTTGGAGGTGCGGTAGAGCGTCTGCTTTATCGCCAGGACGTCAGGATCGCGCGCAGCCTGGAGCAGAAACTGGACCACCACGTCGAAGGACTCGTAGGGGTGGTGAACCACCATGTCCTTTTCGCGGATGGCGGCGAAGCAATCGCCGGCGTGTTCGCGGACGCGTTCGGGAAATCGCGCGTTGTAGGAGGGGAAGCGCAGGTCGTCGCGCGGCGCCTTGGTGATCTCGGACAGCGTATTCAGCGCCAGCAGGCCCGGCAGAACGGCCACGCGATTATCGGGCACGTTGGTCGCCTGGACCACGAACTGACGGAGCGACGCCGGCATTTCGGAATCGGTTTCGAGGCGGATCACCGAACCGCGGCGGCGGCGCTTCAGGGCGGTTTCGAAGAAGCGGACGAGATCTTCGGCTTCTTCTTCAACTTCGATATCGCTGTCGCGGATGATGCGGAACGTACCGGAACCCTGCACCTCATAGCCCGGGTAGAGCCGGTAGATGAAGATATTGGCGACGTCCTCAAGCGTGATGTAGCGGATCGTGTTGCCATCATCGGGCAGGCGCACGAAACGATCGAGCGCCGGCGGCAGGCGGAGCAACGCCGTCATCGGCTCGCGGCCATTCTTGCTGACCAGCTGCAGACCGATCGAAAAGCCGAGATTGGGGATGAAGGGGAACGGATGTGCCGGGTCGATCGAGAGCGGCGTCAGAACCGGGAAGATCGCCTGCTCGAATTCGGTGGCGAGCCAGTTGCGATCGGTTTCGCTGAGCGCGCCGGGGCGCACAATCAGGATGTCTTCCTTGGCGAGATACTGCTGCAGCACGGCCAGCGAGGCCTGCTGCTCCATCTGCAGATTGTCGATTTCCTGCAGGATGGATTCGAGCTGTTCGGCCGGCGTTTTACCGTCAGGCGTACGCACAACGATGTTCTGGCGCACCTGCGCTTCAAGACCTGCAACGCGGACCATGAAGAATTCATCGAGGTTAGCAGCTGAGATCGACAGGAAGCGAACGCGCTCAAGCAGCGGGTGCTCGGTGTTCAGCGTCTCCTCGAGAACGCGGCGATTGAACTGCAGCCAGGAAAATTCGCGGTTGATGAAGCGCTCGGGGCTGGAAAGCAGTTCTTCAAGCGGCGGAACGTTCGCCTTGGTTTCGGGAGCCGTTTCCTGGTTTCCCGCGACTGCACTATCCATCGTTCGATTGTCCCCTCATTATTGCGCCAAGCCGAATATATCAGTTTCACGACGGAACTGTGACAGTCAATCAGCCGGATCGGAATTGCCCAATTCATTCAACACTTCAGCGGCGAGCGCGCGCGTGATCTTGGTGCCTCTTGAGAGCGCCAATCGGTCAAGCCGCTCGACGATCGTCTGCGCTGCGTTCAGCGATCGCTCCATCCTGACGACAATATAGAGCACCAGTTTGTCATCTATATAAAGCTGGCGATCGGCAAACAGCTTGACGATGACCTGCGACAGCAGTTCCTCGTCCGGCTCGCCGATCTCGACGACGGTCGCGGCCTTCAGGCGAGAGCGCAGATCGGCCAGCTCGACCGGCCAGGACATCGGCCAGAGACGGCTGGTCATCAGCAGGCTGTGGCCGTTTTCGCGCACGCTGTTGATGACGTGAAACAGTTCGGTGTCGTCAAAGCCGAGACGATCGACATCCTCAAACAAGACGGGGCCGTTGGCAGCATCGACGGCGGCATTGGCGCCGACCTTCGGATGGATCAGCGTGGCGCCGCTGTGATCCTTCCAGATATTGGCGAGGTGCGACTTGCCCGATCCGACGGGGCCGGCAAGGATAACGACGGGCGACGGCCAGTTCGGCCAGGCATCGACGATCTCGACAGCCGCCGCCAGCCGCTCGGAGATCAGGAGATCGTCACGACCGGTCGCGGCATCATGAGAAAAGGCCAAGGGGAGCTGCTCCACGGGCTTGCGCCTTGAGTCAGCGTTTTTCACGTCAGTCATTTCGGGCCAGCTTTTGTCTTCCGTACCGGGGTGGCCTTCGCCTCGCCCGCATACAGGTCGCTCTCAAGATACCGTGAAAGCGCAAAGCGAACAAGGACACCGACGGCAGCAGCGGCCGGCACTGCAACGAGCAGTCCGACGAAGCCGAACAGCGCGCCGAAAGCAAAAAGCGCGAACATCAGCCAGACCGGATGCAGGCCAACGCTGTGGCCGACGAGCTTCGGCTGCAGGATGTTGCCTTCCATGAACTGGCCGCTGAAGAAGACCGCAAGGACCGCGCCGACCCAGATATAGTCAGGCCAGAACTGCACGATCGCGACACCCACCGCCAGGATCAGACCGACCATGGAGCCGACATAGGGGATGAAGCTGATCATGCCGGCGAAGAGACCGATCAGCAGGCCGAAATTCAGCCCGACCAGCGAGAGGCCGACCGCATACCAGATGCCGAGGATCAGGCAGAGAGACCCTTGCCCGCGAATGAAGCCGGCGATCGCATCATCGATCTCGCTCATGATCTGATGAACGTTGGCGACATAATCACGGGGGACATACTTGTCGATATTGGCGACCATGCGGTCCCAATCGAGCAGCATGTAGAAGGAGACAACGGGTGTCACGACCATCAGCGAGATGACATTGACGACAGCAAGGCCGGAGCTCCAGACCTGGCTGAACAGCCCGGTGAGCAGGCCGAAGCCCTGAGACAGGATTTCGGAGAAATTGTTCTTGATGGTGCCGAGCTGGTTCTTGATCCAATCCGGCAGCATCGAGTTCTGCTGCTTGGCGATGAAGGTCTGCAGCTGATCGATATAACCAGGCAGGCGGCCGGCGAAATCGGCGAACTGGCTTGCGAGGATCGGGATCAGGATCATCAGCGCGAGCACGATCRGCACGACGAAGGCGATCAGGATGACGATGGTCGCCATCAGGCGGCTGAGGCCGAGCCTCTCCAGCCGATCGGCGACCGGGTCGAGGAAATAGGCGATCGCCATGCCGGCCAGGAACGGCAGCAGGATGGAGCTGAACACCAGGAGGAAGGCGATGAAGGCGGCAAGCACGAACAGCCAGAAGATAACCTGGCGCTTCAGACCGGCGCCGCTAACCTGGTGTGGCATCATGTTCTCCGCTGATCGAACGTCGGTACTTGCCGCATCGCAGCGATACGGCCTGCGAGCCACATAGGATGCACCCGCGAGAATGGTCAACCCCAGCGTCCAATTTCCCAGAAGCTCCGTTCAAAAGAGCGGGAAATTGGGGCTTTTGCCACGCAACGCCTTGCATAAAGCCCCCTGTCATGCAATTGCGACCCGCATGTGACGCGGGGATATTTCCCGCCCGACGACAGCCATCGGAGAGCAGTATGAGCCAGTCCGGAAAAAACGGTCTCACCTATAGCGATGCAGGCGTGGATATCGACGCTGGCAACCTTCTCGTCGAAAAGATCAAGCCCGCCGTACGCTCGACCCGCCGCCCCGGCGCCGATGGCGAAATCGGCGGCTTCGGTGGCCTATTCGACCTCAAGGCAGCGGGCTTCACCGATCCGGTTCTGGTTGCCGCCAATGATGGCGTCGGCACCAAGCTGAAGATCGCGATCGACGCCGACTATCATGACACCGTCGGCATCGACCTCGTTGCCATGTGCGTCAACGATCTCGTGGTCCAGGGCGCCGAGCCGCTGTTCTTCCTCGACTACTTCGCAACCGGCAAGCTCGATCCTGACCAGGGCGCGGCGATCGTCGAAGGCATCGCCGCCGGCTGCCGCGACGCGGGCTGTGCGCTGATCGGCGGCGAGACCGCCGAGATGCCGGGCATGTATTCCTCCGGCGACTACGATCTGGCCGGCTTTGCCGTCGGTGCTGCCGAGCGCGGCAAGCTGCTGCCTTCGGGCGATATCGGCGAAGGCGACGTCATCCTCGGCCTCGCTTCCTCGGGCGTTCACTCCAACGGCTTCTCGCTGGTGCGCAAGATCGTCGGCATTTCCGGCCTCGCCTGGGACGCGCCGGCACCGTTTGCTGATGGCAAGACGCTCGGCGAAGCCTTGCTGACCCCGACCCGCATCTATGTGAAGCAGCTCCTCAGCGTCATCCGCGAGACCGGCGCAATCAAAGCGCTGGCGCACATCACCGGCGGCGGTTTCCCCGAGAATATTCCGCGCGTTCTGCCCAAGCACCTCGCTGCCGAGATCGATCTTGCCGCCGTCAAGGTTCCGGCCGTGTTTTCCTGGCTGTCGAAGACCGGCGGCGTCGAAGCAAACGAAATGCTGCGCACCTTCAACTGCGGCATCGGCATGATCGCCGTCGTCTCCGCCGAGAATGCCGACACCGTGATTTCGGCTCTGGAAGCGCAAGGCGAAAGCGTCGTGCGGCTCGGCCGGATGATTGCCCGCGCCGAGGGTGCGCACGGCACGCTCTACAAGGGCACGCTCGCCATATGACGTCTCCGCGCAAACGCGTCGTCGTCTTCATCTCCGGCGGCGGCTCCAACATGATGGCGCTCGTCGCCGCCGCGAAGGCTCCGGACTTCCCGGCCGAAATCGTCGGCGTGATCTCCGACAAGCCGGATGCCGGTGGCCTTGCCAAGGCGGCCGCCGAGAGCATTGCGACCTTCGCCTTTCCGCGCAAGGACTACGCCAGCAAGGAAGCGCATGAGGAAGCGATCTTCGCCGCCCTCGACGCTCTGTCGCCCGACATTCTCTGCCTCGCGGGCTATATGCGACTCCTGAGCGGCACATTCATCCAGCGCTACGAGGGGAAGATGATCAACATCCACCCTTCCCTGCTGCCGCTGTTCCCCGGCCTGCACACGCACCAGCGCGCCATCGACGCCGGCATGCGGATCGCCGGCTGCACGGTGCATTTCGTGACCGAGGGCATGGATGAGGGCCCGGTCATCGGCCAGGCGGCTGTGCCGGTACTCTCCGACGACACGGCCGACACGCTGGCGGGGCGTGTATTGACGGTCGAGCACAAGATTTATCCGCAAGCGCTGAGGCTGTTTGCTGAGGGCAAGGTGCGGATGGAAGGTGGCAAGGCTGTTAGCATTGGTGACAGTGCAGCGTCGGCCGCAGACGGCAAGGTTATCTCGCTCATCGGCACCAAAGCCTAACTAGAGAAGCAAATTCGCATATGAAATTGGGCCCGTTATCGGGCCCAAATCTTTTCAGCCACCCCTTACGCCGCAATCGCCCGTGGCTGATGCAGCGTGCCGTCGCTGTAGACGAAGCGGCCGCCGCGGAAGGTGGCGCGGATGCGGTGGATGTCGCCGGCTTCGACGACAACCAAATCAGCGCGCTGGCCGATGGCGATTTCGCCGCGGTCGGTGAGGCCGGCGGAGCGGGCGGCGTTCTTTGTTGCCATGGCGACAGCGGTCGGCAGGTTCGTGGCCTCGGCGATCTTGAAGATGCCGGGGACGAAGGCTGCCGGATGATAATCGGCGGCGATGACGGAGAGGACGCCGGCGCGGGCGGCATCGAGCGCGCTCAGATTGCCCGACATCGACTGGCCGCGCAGCGCATTCGGCGCGCCCATCAGCGTCCAGAGGCCGCGACGGCGCGCTTCCTCGGCGGCCGGCAGCGTGACCGGGAATTCGCTGATCGTGACGCCCATCGCATGCATTTCAGCCACCTTCTCGGCGCTGTCGTCGTCATGCGAGGCAAGCGACAGCTTGTGGCGCAGCGACAGGTCGACGATGTGGCGAAGCCTGGTCTCGATCTCGGGATTGTCGCGCATGGCGATGCGCTTGGCGACCATCTCGGCAGCCATTTCCTCGGAGATGGCGCGGCGCTCGGCCATGCTCAGAATATAGCTCTGGATGTCGTTGTACTGGCCCTGCCCCGGCGTATGGTCAGTCAGGGAGACCATGTCGACATGGCCGGCATCCAGCAGCTTTTCGAGCGCAGGGGCCGCACCGACATTGGTGATCTCATAGCGCGCGTGGACGCGGTGGTCGATCAGGAGGCTATCCTTGAAGCGGCTGACACCCTCGATGACGGCGCAGGTGGTTTCCAGCGAGCGGACATGGCCGTAGACGCTTTCGGTCGCGAAGGAGACGGCGGCGTAAGCAGTCGTCACGCCGTGGGCGGCGAGCTTCTTGTCGAGTTCGTGGATGGAAAAGCCGATCGGCATCATCGCGTTGGGGCGCGGCGCGATCTCGCGCTCGATCATGTCGCCGTGGAGATCGACGAACCCTGGCATCAGCAGGCGGCCTTCGCCATCGATTGCGGCATTGGCGACCGTCTCAGGGCGGATCTCGGCGATGACGCCATCCTCGATGCGAACCGAGCCGTTGTTCACGACCTCATCCGGCAGAACGATCGTGAAATTGCTGAGCCACATCGGCTTTCTCCTCATATCAGGCAATTATGACAAGCCGGAGCCGATAGCCCCGATTCATGACATGCGAATGAACGTCTCAGGGCTTATTCAAGGCAGCTCTGTTCAGGGCCGCCCATTGCAGCAGAATGATCGTCTTGAAGTCGATGATCTCGCCGCTGGCGATCATCTGCACCGCCTCGTCGAGCGGGATTTCGACGACTTCGATATCCTCGTGCTCCTCGGCCAAGCCACCGCCTTCGGAGACGCGATCTTCCGTGTCGATCGAGGCCGCGAAGAAGTGGACGAGTTCGGCGTTGGCGCCGGGGGAGCTGTAGGCCTTGAAGAGGAAGCGGACATCGCGGACGCGGAAGCCGGTTTCCTCGATGGCTTCGCGGCGGATGGCGGCTTCCGGCTCGTCGCCGTCGAGCAGGCCGGCCGGCGTTTCCAGCATCCAGGCCGGCTCGCCGTGGAGATAGACGGGCAGACGGAACTGGCGGACGAGGACGACGGTGTCGCGCTTGGGGTCGTGCAGCAGGATCGTGGCGGCGGGGGTGCGGTGGTAGATCTCGCGATGGATGCGGTGCGTTTCGCCGTCGGAGTTGGTGTAATCAACCTCGTAGGTGCTGAGCCGCGTCCAGCCATCCGAGAGCATCCTTTCCTGGATGATCTCAGCCTTCGCCTTTTCAAATTTCGTCATGCTGCATCCTTGCGAAGCCAAACCTTGTTGTCGTGGACGGCAGCGCCGCCATAAGGCGCGACGGGGTCGGCGCCGGTCAAAACGTTGATGCCCTCGCCATCCACATGCGCCTTGTTCGGCCACAGGCCCTCGGCAATCAGCACGCCCGGCTTGACCTCGGTCGTCAGCTTGGCGTGCAGGCGCACCTCGCCTCTGCCGTTGCCGACCTGGACGAGATCGCCGTGGGCGATATCCTGCGCTTCCGCATCGGCGGGATTGATCATCAGCTCCGGCCGCCCTTCCTTCTGCCGCGAGGTCTTGGTCTCGGCGAAGCTGGAATTGAGGAAGTTGCGGGCGGGCGATGTGGCGAGGCGGAACGGGTGCTCGGCATCGGCCACTTCGATCACGTCGACCTGATCCGGGAACGGCGGCAGCTCCGGATAGGGGCCGAGCAGGCCGACAGCTTCCGGCGGGCGGTTCGGCGCCGGCTGGTTGCGCCAGTCGGGGCGGAAGTGGAAACGCCCGTCGGGGTGGGCGAAGCCGTTGATGAAATGCGCGTCGTCGAATTCCGGCTGGCGATCGAACCATTTGTGCTCGAGGAAATGATCGTAGCCCGGCAACTCGCTCGACTGGAGAACGCGGTCGATCATCTCGCGCGCCGTGAAGCCGAAGCCCGGGCGATCGGCGACGCCGAGGCGCTTGGCGAGTTCCTCGATGACGAAGAGATTGGTGCGAACCGTCTCCGGCGGCTCGACGAGCTTCGGGCCGAGCAGGATGTGGTTCTGGCCGCCGGCACGATAGATATCGTCATGCTCGACGAACATGGTGGCGGGGATGACGATATCGGCCATCTCGGCGGTATCGGTCATGAACTGCTCGTGGACGGCGACGAAGAGATCGTCGCGGGCGAAACCGCGCTTCACCAAACGTTGTTCGGGCGCAATGTTCACCGGGTTGGTGTTCTGGATCAGCATGGCGGTGACGGGGCCGCGATGGCGGAGCGCCACGGCATCGCCCGTGAGCGCGCGACCGATTTGGGACTGGTCGATCATGCGGATATCGGCATCCTTCATCGACTTGCCGGTCAGTTCCGCGTTGTTCATGCGGAAGATGTCGCTGTTCGAATGGAAAGCGCCGCCGCCTTCATATTGCCAGGAGCCGAGAACGGTCGCGACCGAGGCTGCCGCATGCATGGCGACCGCGCCATTGCGCTGGCGCGTGAAGCCGTAGCCAAGGCGGAAGAAGGTCTTTTTCGTCGTGCCGACGAGCTTGCCGAAGGCTTCGATCTCATCGACCGAAAGGCCGGTGATGGCCGCAGCCCACTCGGGCGTCTTCGTCTTCAGATGCGCTTCGAGGCCGGTGGGATCGTCTGCGTATTTCGCCATATAGCGGCGATCGGCGTAGCCGTCGCGGAAGGCGATATGCATGGCGGCGCAGGCGAGTGCCGCATCGGTGCCCGGCTTGAGGATAAGCGCCAGATCGGCCTGCTTCATCGTCGGGCTGTCATAGATATCGATGACGACGATCTTGGCACCGCGTTCCTTGCGCGCCTTGATCGCGTGGGTCATGACGTTGACCTGGGTGGCGACCGCATTGGTGCCCCAGATGACGACGCAATCGGTGCGCGCCATTTCGCGTGGATCCGGGCCTCTGAGGACGCCGGTCGCCATGGTGAAGCCGGTCCAGGCCGGATTGGTGCAGATCGATGAGAAGAAGCCGGAGTAGCGCTTGGCGTGACGCAGGCGGTCGATGCTGTCGCGCTGTACCCAGCCCATGGTGCCTGCGTAGTAATAGGGCCAGATCGCCTCGCTGCCATCCTTGGCCTCGGCTTTGACGAAGGCTTCGGCGATTTCATCCAGCGCGTCGTCCCAGGAAATCTGCTGCCACTGCCCTGCCCCCTTGGCGCCCTTGCGGCGCAGCGGGTGCATCAGGCGGTCGGGGTGGTAGAGACGCTCGGCGTATCGGGCGACCTTGGCGCAGATGACGCCCGAGGTGTAGCTGTGGTCGTTTGCCCCGCGCACGCGGCCGATCCTGCCATCGTCCGTGACCTCCACTTCCAGCGCGCAGGTGGAGGGACAGTCATGCGGACAGGCAGTGTGGCCGATCCGGACTGAGGACTTCGGGGATTTGGCTTCGATGGGGGTCGCAATGTTCATGGAGTTTCTATATTCCAACCGGAAACCGGCCAAAAGCCGGAAACGACGTCCCCCACGCGAATTCATGTAGGCATCAGCGAAAATGAACTACCGCCATATCTACCATGCGGGCAACTTTGCCGATGTCCTGAAGCACGCGGTTCTCGCGCGTCTCGTCCGCTACATGCAGAAGAAGGATGCGGGCTTCCGCGTGCTCGACACGCATGCCGGCATCGGGCTCTACGATCTCTCCTCGGAAGAGGCGCAGAAAACCGGCGAATGGCGCGAAGGGATCGGCAAGATCATGGAGGCCGAGCTTTCGCCGCAGGTGGCAGAACTGCTCGAGCCCTATCTGAGCGCGATCCGCGAACTCAATCCAGATGGCGGCATGCGCTACTATCCCGGCTCGCCGAAGCTCTCGCGCATGCTGTTCCGTCCGCAAGACCGGCTATCGGCGATGGAGCTGCATCCCGAGGATTTCCAGCGGCTGCATCGCCTGTTCGAGGGCGACCATCACGCGCGCATCACCGAGCTCGATGGCTGGCTGTCGCTCGGCGCGCATCTGCCGCCGAAGGAAAAGCGCGGCATCGTGCTTGTCGATCCACCCTTCGAGGAAGGCGGCGAGTATGAGCGGTTGGTCGATGGTCTCGCCAAGGCCTATCGCCGCTTTCCCGGCGGCACCTACTGCCTCTGGTATCCGATCAAGAAGGGTGCGCCGATCAAGGAATTTCACGAGGCGCTGCAGGCGCTCGATATTCCGAAGACGCTCTGCGCCGAGCTCACCGTGCGCAGCGACCGCGGGATGGTGACCGGGCTGACCGGCTCGGGGCTCATCATCGTCAACCCGCCCTTTACGCTGAAGGACGAGCTGCACCAGCTGCTGCCGGCGCTCAGGGATCACATGGCGCAGGACCGTTATGCCTCGCACCGGGCGTTCTGGCTGCGCGGCGAGAACAAGGCCGTGAAAGAGGATTGACCGACTCTTTCCGGCGCGAAATAGTCTGGCCACATTCCAAGTCCGTTGCCAGGCATTTTGAAAGAGACCGACGATGAAGATCCTTTGCGCGCCCGCCTCCCCCTATTCCAGCAAGGTCCGGATGGCCGCGCGCTATCTCGAACTGGATGCGACCGAGATCCGCGTCGATACCAATGCCGGACCGGCGATCCTCGTCGACAACAACCCGCTCGGAAAGATCCCGACCGTGCTCACGGATGACGGCGTTTCCATCTTCGACAGCGTCGCGATCATGCACTATTTCGGCCGACTGAAGGGCAAGCAGCTCTATCCGTCGAAGAACGGCAAGCGGACGGAAGCCGAAGTGTTGGAAGCGCTTTGCGACGGCATCTGCGACTGCCTGCTCGCCATCGTCTACGAGCGCCGCTTCCGCGACGAGGAAAAGATCCACCAGCCCTGGATCGACCGGCAGTGGAAGAAGGTCGTGAGCGGCCTCAATCACCTGAGTGTCCACCTGCCGAAGATCGGCAAGAAGCTGCATGGCGGCCACTTCGCGCTGGCGGCAACGCTCGGCTATCTCGATTTGCGTTTCCACGGCCAGTGGGAGGCCGAGCACTCGGAGCTGATCGGCTGGCTCCGGACCTTCGAGAAGAAATTCCCTGCCTATGCGGAGCTCAAGCCTCAGGGCTGAGCACGATCGCGCTCCGCTTTCACGAAATCGATGAAGGCGCGTAACGCCGTCGGCAGTTGCCGGCGGCTCGGATAGTAGAGGAAGAAGCCCGGATAATAGGGGCACCAATCCTCAAGCACCCGCACCAATTTGCCGGTCTCGATCTCGTCACGCACCTGATCCTCGAACAGATAGCCCAGCCCGTCGCCCTGCAACACCGCGTCGCGCATGATGTCCTGATCGCCTAGCGTCAGCGGGCCCCGCACCTCGATCTCCAACTCGATGCCGCCGCGCTCGAATTCCCAATGATAGAAGGCGCCGCCGGCAAAGCGGAACCGGATGCAGACGTGGTCTTTCAGATCATGCGGCGTCTGCGGCCTGCCCCTGCCCTCGAAATAGCCCGGCGTGCCGACGACGGCGAAGCTATGGCGCGGACCGATCGGGATCGCGATCATATCCGCCGCGATGCTTTCGCCGAAGCGTATGCCGGCATCGAAGCCTGACGAGACCATATCGATAAGTGCATCGTCGATGACGATATCGACCTCGACGGACGGATGAGCTTTCAGGAAACGCGAGACGATCGGCAGCAGTACGAGCTTGGCGGCGGCGCGTGGTGCGTTAATGCGCAGCTTGCCGTAGGGCTGGCCGCGGAAGGTATCGAGATCATCAAGTGCGGCATCGATATCGAGGAAGGCCGGGCGGATGCGATCGAAAAGGCGCTCGCCTGCCTCCGTCAGCGCCACGCCACGAGTGGTGCGGTTGACGAGGCGGACTTCCAGCCGCTCCTCGATCGCTCTCAGCGCGCGGCTCAGCGCCGAAGGCGTGACGGCGAGTTCGACGGCGGCCTTGCGAAAGCTTCGGTGGTTGGCGATGGCGAGAAAAATGGCGAGATCGGTCGAGCGTACACGCTTCATTGATGAGTATTTCTCACTAGCTCATGGAGAAGAAGGTAAATTCTCTCACCTATGTGCATAGGCTAGTTTCGGGGTGTCAGCAAATCACAACCCGAAAGGAAAAGGTCATGCGTGTTTGGTTCATCACTGGTGCGTCGCGCGGTTTCGGCGCCCTTATCACCCAGGAAGCTCTCAATGCCGGCGATGCCGTCGTCGCCACGGCGCGCAATCCGAAAGGTCTGCAGGAAAAATTCCAGAATCATTCGAATCTGTTGACGGTCGCGCTTGATGTGACGGATGAAGCCTCGGCGCACGCCGCCGCCGAGCAGGCCGTCAAGCGCTTCGGCCGGATCGACATCCTGCTCAACAATGCCGGCTTCGGCCTGCTGGGTGCCGTTGAAGAGGCGACCAACGACGAGATCGAGAAGCTCTACGCGGCCAATGTCTTCGGCCTGCTGAAGGTGACGCGCGCGGTGCTGCCGCATATGCGCCGCCAGCGTTCCGGCCATATCCTCAACATCTCGTCGATCGGCGGTTATGTCTCACATGCCGGCTGGGGCGTCTATTGCTCGACCAAGTTCGCCGTCGAAGGACTGACGGAAGCGCTTGCCGCAGAGGTCGCGCCGCTCGGCATCAAGGCGACGGTCGTCGAGCCCGGCTTCTTCCGCACCGACTTCCTCGACGAAACCTCGCTGTCAGTCAGCCCAAGCTCGATCGCCGATTACGCCGAGACACCTGTGGGAGCGATGCGCGACTTTGCCGCCAGCCATAACCACCAGCAGCCAGGCGACCCTGCCCGCTTCGCCAAGGCGATGATCACGCTGGCGCATTCCGACAATCCGCCGCTGCGCATGCCCTTCGGCAGCGACACGGTGGCTGCGATCGAGAAGAAGAACGCAAGCGTTGCCGAGGAACTGGCCGCATGGCGGGAACTCGCGGTGTCGACGGACTTCCCCAAGGGGGAATGACGCCGCCCCCCCACCGAACGAAACGCAACAAAAAAGCCGGAGCGATGCCCCGGCTTTTTTTCATTTCCCTGATCGGCTGATCAGAACTTCATGCCGATACCGACCTTGACGCTGTGCTCGTCATAGCCGCGCGAGATGTTCGCGCCGCCGACGTTGAAGTCGTTCTTCTGGTAGTCGGTGTAGCGGTATTCGATACGAGCCGTGATGTTGTTGGTCACCATGGCTTCGGCACCGGCGCCGACCGTGTAGCCCAGAGCGCTGTCACTGTCAGAGCCAGCAGCGTTGCTGAACTTGTTCTTGGTGGCGGCCAGACCAGCCGTACCATAGAGCAGGAAGGGGTTCAGGTCGTAACCGATACGGCCGCGGATCGAGCCGTTGACTTCGTTCTTGGCAGTGCCGCCGTCGACAGCGCCGTCAGCGCCGGAGTAACCGATGTCACCTTCGACACCGTATACGATCTGGCCCTGCTGCCAGTTGTAACCGCTGTAGATCTGGCCGCCGAAAGCGCGAGCGTTATAGTCGTGAGCGAAGCCGCCCATGTTGTAGGTGCCGGCGCCACCGAGGTAGAAGCCCTGCCAGTTGCCGGTAGGCGCTACATCGTTCTGGGCAACCGGAGCTTCCGGGATCTGATCGATCGCATCGGCCGCGTAAGCAGCGGAAAAGCCACCGAGGGCAACGGTCGAAACCAACAGGCTAGCAATAAACGTACGCATACTCATCTCCTTATCGAACCCGCGCCCTTCATCAACTGTGTTAACGTGAAGCATTCGCGAGCAATTACGCATGTCCCTTTCGGATCGAGAGGGAAATTGATGCGCAAATGAGGATTTGGAAGAGCCAAAATGTGATTTGATTGTGGCTTAGGGGTGGCTGAAATTCGATGTTGCTTTATCGCAACAAAGACTTCATTAACCCTAACCAAGCGTTAAATCATGAATACTTATTTTATCGAATTATATTCTTAAATAATACGTACAATATCCAAGTTCTGTGCGCAATCAAGACGCCTATTTATAAGATCTGATCCGCCGCCTATATAAGCACCGCAGAGATTTGCGGGATGAAGAGGCAGGATTTTGAGCGAGACAAGACTTCGAACAGCGTTGGTGACAGGGTCGGCAAAGAGAATAGGCCGTGCGATAGTCGAAGATCTTGCAGCGAGCGGCTTCTCGGTTGCGATCCACGCGAATGGTTCCATCGCCGAGGCGGAAAATTTTGCGGCGGAATTGCGGCGAAACGGCAAAACCGCGATTGCGCTTCACGCCGATTTGAAGGACGTCGAGGACACCAACGGACTGATAAAAAAGGCGTTTGAGGCGCTCGGACCGCTCGATTTGCTCGTCAACAACGCGTCGGCCTTCCACAATGATTCGGCGCACCACTTTGACGCGGCGGCCTGGGACGATCATTTCGCGCTGCACGTGCGTGCGCCGTCCATATTGTCCGCCGCCTTTGCCGAACAACTGCCAAAGAGTGCCGTGGGGCTGATCGTCAATATCATCGACCAGCGGGTCTGGGCGCTCAATCCGGGCTTCTATTCCTATACGCTCTCAAAGGCGGCGCTGTGGACGGCGACGCAGACGATGGCGCAGAGCTTCGCGCCACGCATTCGCGTCAATGCGCTCGGCCCGGGGCCGACCGTTCGAAGTGCGCGACAGAGCGAAGAGGACTTCCAGCAGCAGGTCGACGGCCTTATCATGAAGGCGGGGCCGGGATTCGGCGAGTTCGGACGGACGATCCGCTTCCTCTATGATACGCCCTCCATCACCGGCCAAATGATTGCCCTCGACGGCGGCCAGCATCTTGCCTGGCAGACGCCCGATGTGGCGGAGATTACGGAATGAATTCAAGGAAGCTGCCGGATGGCGGCGTTCTTTACGACGAAAATGACGAGACCGACGACGATATCGAGGTGGAAAGCGAAAGCTCTGCCTCGCCCGTTGGCGCGCCGGTTGCCTCTGCCATCGACTGGAACGAAGGCGGCAGCAACGAGACGGGGCTTGTCGGTGCCGACCTGATCGCGGAATTCGTCAAGCGGCTGCCGAACAGCCCCGGCGTCTACCGCATGTTCAACGAGGCCGGCGACGTCCTTTATGTGGGCAAGGCGCGCAGCCTGAAGAAGCGCGTGAGCAACTATGCGCTCGGTCGCGTGCACTCCAACCGCATCGCTCAGATGGTGCGCCAGACCGCGCATATGGAGTTCGTGACGACCCGAACCGAGATCGAGGCGCTTCTGCTCGAAGCGAATCTGATCAAGCGGTTGCGGCCGCGCTTTAACGTGCTTCTGCGCGACGACAAGTCGTTCCCCTATATCCTCATCAGCGGCGACCACCGCGCGCCTGCAATCCTGAAACATCGCGGCGCCCGCGCTCGCAAGGGTGATTATTTCGGCCCCTTCGCTTCGGCGGGCGCTGTTGGCCGCACGATCAACTCGCTGCAACGCGCCTTCCTGATCCGCACCTGTACGGACAGCGTGTTCGAAACGCGCACCCGCCCCTGCCTGCTCTACCAGATCAAGCGCTGTTCGGCGCCCTGCACGCATGAGATCAGCGATGCGGGGTATGGTGAGCTGGTGCAGGAGGCGAAGGACTTCCTTTCCGGCAAGAGCCAGAAGGTGAAGGCGCATATGGCGGACGCGATGAACCAGGCGGCCGAGGATCTCGATTTCGAACAGGCTGCCGTCTATCGCGACCGCCTTGCCTCGCTGTCGCATGTGTCCAGCCACCAGGGGATCAACCCTGCAGGTGTCGAGGAAGCCGATGTTTTTGCGATCTATCACGAGGGCGGGATTTCCTGCATCCAGGTGTTCTTCTTCCGCACCGGGCAGAACTGGGGCAACCGCGCCTATTTCCCGAAGGCGGACCCGCAGCTGACAGGCGCCGAGGTGCTGAGCGCCTTTCTGGCGCAGTTCTACGACGACAAGCCGGTGCCGAAGCAGATCCTGCTTTCGGAGACGGTGGAGGAGATGGAGCTTTTGGCCGCCGCCTTCGCCGAGAAGGCGGGCCACAAGATTTCCGTGTTGGTGCCGCAGCGCGGCGAAAAGCGCGATCTGGTCGATCATGTCATGGGCAATGCGCGCGAGGCGCATGGGCGCAAGCTCGCGGAGACCGCGTCGCAATCGCGGCTGCTGGAAGGCTTCAAGGATACGTTCAAGCTTTCCTACGTGCCGCAGCGCGTCGAGATCTATGACAACTCGCATATCATGGGAACGAATGCCGTCGGCGGCATGGTGGTCGCGGGGCCGGAAGGCTTCGTGAAGAACCAGTATCGCAAGTTCAACATCAAATCGACCGACATCACGCCCGGCGACGACTTCGGCATGATGCGCGAGGTGATGACGCGGCGCTTTACGCGACTGCTCAAGGAAGAAGGCATCCCCGACAGGAGCCAGCCGGTCGCGGCAGTGGATGCCGCCGACATGCCCTTCCCTGCCTGGCCCGACGTGATCCTGATCGACGGCGGCCAGGGGCAGATGACGGCAGTGCGCGCGATCCTGGAAGAACTCGGGATCACCGACAGCGTCACCGCCATCGGCGTCGCCAAGGGTGTCGACCGCGATGCCGGTCGCGAGCGCTTCTTCCTGCCCGGCGGCGAGAGCTTCACGCTGCCGCCGCGCGATCCGGTGCTCTACTTCACCCAGCGCATGCGCGACGAGGCGCACCGGTTTGCCATCGGCTCGCACCGGGCGCGGCGCAAGAAGGAGATGGTCAAGAACCCGCTCGACGAGATCGGCGGCATCGGCCCATCACGCAAACGTGCGCTGCTTCAGCATTTCGGGACGGCTAAGGCGGTTTCGCGGGCGGCATTGTCGGATCTGATGGCCGTCGAAGGCATTTCGGAGACGGTCGCCAAGCAGGTTTACAATCATTTTCACGACGACGCCGCGAAATAGGTGGCGTCGGTCGCAAATTCCACGCAAAGGCAGCGAAAAAACAGAAACAATGTTGACGCTTTGCGGTCAAAGCCGTCATCTACGGACGTATCAAACCAGAGACAGATTTCATGGCATCGCGCGCATACAATATCCCCAACCTGCTGACCTACGGCCGCATTCTCGCGGTTCCGCTCATCGTCCTGTGCTTCTTCGTCGAAGGAAAACTATCGATTAGCAATACGGCCCGCTGGGTTGCGCTGTGGATCTTCGTCATCGCGTCGATCACCGACTTTCTTGACGGTTATCTCGCCCGTATCTGGAACCAGACGTCGAATATCGGCCGCATGCTCGACCCGATCGCCGACAAGCTGCTGGTCGCCTCGATCCTTCTGCTCGTGGCCGCGGACCAGACCATTGCCGGCTGGTCGATCTGGGCTGCCATCACCATTCTTTGCCGCGAGATCCTGGTCTCGGGTCTGCGCGAATATCTCGCGGCGCTGAAGGTCAGCGTTCCCGTGACGCGCATTGCCAAGTGGAAGACCACGGTGCAGCTGGTGGCTATCGCCTTCCTGCTGGCGGGCCCGGCCGGCGACGAGATCTTCCCCTACACCACGATGACCGGCATCGGGCTTCTCTGGCTCGCCGCCATCCTGACGATATATACCGGCTACGATTACTTCCGCGCCGGCATCAAGCACATCGTGGAAAACGACGAATGACCAAGCTCATCTATTTCGCCTGGGTACGCGAGCGGATCGGCAAGGCCGAGGAAGACATCACGCTCCCCGCTTCCGTCATCACCGTCACCGATCTTCTCGATCACCTGAAGACGCTTGGCGAGGAATACGAGACCGCCTTGCAGTTTCCCGACGTGATCCGCGTTGCGCTCGATCAGGAACATGTCGAGCACGACGAGCCGATCGGCGATGCCCGGGAGATCGGTATCTTCCCACCGATGACGGGGGGCTAAATTCGTGACTGCCGTGCCAGTCAGCCCCCCTCTGCCCTGCCGGGCATCTCCCCCACAGGTGGGGAGATCGGCTGGGCTCGCCCGATCGTGCACACAAAGAACACTTCTGCGAAACGGACGGATAGAGCGGCGGGAGGAGCAAGCGGCTTGTGATCTCCCCACCTGTGGGGGAGATGCCCGGCAGGGCAGAGGGGGGCCGGCGCGACACACCCTGCCTGCGAAGCAAGGCACCTTCTTATGAGCTCTACCCCCACCATCCGCGTCCAGCGCGAGGATTTCGACCTGCAGGCCGAAGTCGATCTGTTGAGCAAGGGAAAGCCGGGTATTGGCGCCTTGGTCACCTTCTCCGGCCTGTGCCGCGATGAAGGCGGGACGCTTGATGCGCTGGAGCTCGAGCACTATCCCGGGATGGCCGAGGCGGAGATGACGCGGATCGCGGAGATGGCGATCGAGCGCTTCAAGCTCAACGGCCTGACCGCCATTCATCGCTACGGAAAGATCGCTGCGGGCGAGAACATCGTGCTCGTCATCGCGGCCGCTCCCCACCGCCAGGCCGCCTTCGATGGCGCGAACTTCGTGATGGATTTCCTGAAGACGTCGGCGCCCTTCTGGAAGAAGGAGCATGGCAAGGACGGCGTCGAGCGACAATGGGTCAAGGCCAAGGGCCACGACGACGCCGCGCGCGACAAATGGAAGTGATTACGGGATCACCCGTTCACGCCGGCTGAGCACCAGCAACAGCACGAGCAGCGAAAAGACCACGAAGTCGCGCCACAGGAACGGACCGTAAGCGGTCCACAACGTCTCGACCAGACCGAGACCGGCAGCACCACCCGCCGATTTCAGCGGGTCCGAGTAGCCGCCGACAGCCGCCACCATCAGAACCTTCAGCCCGAACATCAGTCCGGCTCCGAAATCCATCGTGCCGTAATAAGCGGTGGACAGGATGCCGCACAGCGCCGCCATCAGGATGGCGGCGGCGTAGGCCGTGAGAAAGACGCTGGTGGCGCTGACGCCGCAGAGTTCGGCGGCCTTCGGATCATCGGTGACGGCGCGCCAGGCGCGACCCCAGGATGTTCGCTTCAGGATAACGGCGCCGATCGCCACGAAGCTGCACATCAGCGCCGTGTTGATCATCTGTATCTCGGTCAAGACCACCTCGAAGCCGGCGCTCTGCCAGAAGACCACATGATCGTTCAAAAACGGCGACAGCCACAAGCTGCGGGTGTCGGATGCCAGGCGCGCGGTCTCCATCAGGACGATGGTGACTCCGAGCGCGGCGACGATGACCGTGTTCGAGGATTGGCGCACCAGCGGCAGCATGACCGCGCGGCCGATCCACACCCCCGCCCCCATCGCATAAACCAACGAGGCCACCGCGCCGAGCGTGAGTGCCGCGGGCAAGACCAGCCAAAGCTTGTTGTAGCCGAAATCGGTGAAGAGCAGCAAGATCTGGCCGGAGAAGGCGAAAAGCGCACCATAGGTGATGTCGGGACGCTTGGTGACGCCGAAGGCGACCGCATAGCCGAAAGCCAGCGCCGCATATAGCGCCGCCAGCGGCGCCGCATTCGCCAATTGCTGCAAGAGATAGGCCATCGACATATCCTATTTCGTCGAAATCATAACTGGCAAAATTGCTTTTACCAGTTATATTTTAGGAATGACGTTCTCGTGGACCCCTCACCGCTTCTCCGGCGGCGCGCTCGCATTCGATGTCGCCAACAGCGTCGTGCTGCGGCATGACAAGGCGCGCCGTATCGATCGCTTTGCCGTCGATGCGCAGTTGCAGGCCTTCCCGCAGGCGGCTGCGAATTTCTGCGCCGAGCGGGCGATCTTCGGGGACGTCGCGCCGGTTCAGCCTGATGGCAGGCCTGCGTTCATCGCCTTGCGCGAGGCCACCGATCGCTATTTCCGCGAGCGCGTGCTTTCACGCGGCAGTGATGGACTGTTGGCGGAACTGTTGGAAGCAGTCGCGGTCGTGCTGCGCGGCCGCTCAGATGCCGCCAGCATCGATCGCGCCACGGCGCATTCGGTGCTGAAGCTGATCGCCTCGCCGGAGCCGGAGCGGATGAAGATCTGCGGCAATTGCGGCTGGCTGTTTCTCGATCGCAGCAAGAACAGGAGCCGGACCTGGTGCGACATGGCGGTCTGCGGCAATCGCGCCAAGGCGATCAAGCACTATCGGCGCCGGAAAGAGGAGAACGGGTCATGAAAGCGCTTGGAGCGGCCGTGATGTCGGCGATGCTGGTGCTTAGCGGTTGCCAGCGCGAGAGCGACACGCTGGTGCAGGTCAGCGGCCATATCTTCGTGTTCAACTACCGCGTCGCGATCGCGACCTATCTGGTGACGCTGAGCAAGAAGGCGCCGTTGCCTGATGGCGCAGTGGCGATCGCCGAGTTCGAGAACCCCGCCGGCGGAGCGCCGCTTGTGATCAACGAGAAGATCTTTCCGGCCTGGGAGAAGATCAGCCTGCAAAGCCCGCCTATCCATTGCGTGAAGAAAGATAGGCCCTACGCCGTCAGCATCCGATTGGTCGATGCCACCGGAAAAGAGCTGCAGAGCCTGAAGACGACGGTCACATCGGATGTCGATCAGTCGATCATGCCGGGCAAGCCGCTCGTTGTCGGGCCGCTCTACACCAAGAATCCCGAGGTCTTCAAAGCGGATGGGACCGTCGATTACGACAGCGCCGATACCTGCCCCAAGACGTGAAAAAGCCCGGCGCGGTGGCCGGGCTTTCCGAGTCATTTCAAAAGGTTCAGCCCTGGGGCTGAGCTTTTGATTCAGCCGACGATTTCGGTTTCTGCGAACCAGTAGGCGATTTCCTGGACAGCGGTCTCAGGAGCGTCCGAACCGTGAACCGAGTTTTCGCCGATCGACAGCGCGAACTGCTTGCGGATCGTGCCTTCGTCAGCGTTGGCAGGGTTGGTCGCGCCCATGATTTCGCGGTTCTTCAGGATGGCGTTCTCGCCTTCCAGGACCTGAACGATGGTCGGGCCAGAGGTCATGCCTTCAACCAGTTCGCCGAAGAAGGGGCGCTCCTTGTGAACGGCGTAGAAGCCTTCAGCTTCGCGCTTGGACATCCATACGCGCTTGGAGGCGATGATGCGCAGGCCGTTGTCTTCGAATACCTTGGTGATGGCGCCGGTCAGGTTGCGCTTCGTTGCGTCCGGCTTGATCATCGAGAAGGTGCGTTCAATCGCCATTGTAATAATCCTCATTCATCGGGGAAAAGTGGGCGGTGTTTACCCGTCCGATAGGCTGAAAACAAGGGGGCTGCGCGAATTTCACGCGTCCGTCACAGAGCGGGACAGTTTGGTGCGAGGCGATGACGGAATTTCATGAAGCCATCAGCGCCATTGCTGGCAAAGCTCCATAGGATAGAACGGATCAAGAGATGGAGGGCAAAATGCAGAAGCAATATGCGATGTTTGCGGATTACAACCGCTGGGCCAATGGGAAGGTCTATGCGGCAGCCTCGGAACTGACGGATGCCGAATACCGCGAAAACCGTGGCGCCTTCTTCGGCTCGCTCAACGCAACGCTCAACCACATCCTGTCGGCCGATCGGATCTGGATGAAGCGCTTCACCGGATCGGGCGACGCACCGACGACGCTCGACAGCATCCTCTATGAAGACCTCGCTGGCCTGGGTGCCGCGCGTGAGCGAGAGGACAGCAGGATCGCCGAATGGGTCGATACGCTTGATGCAGATGCGCTTGCGGGTACGTTCACCTACACGCCGGTCACCCGCCCCGGCGCGATCACCCAGCCGCTGTGGCCGGCGCTGTCGCATCTGTTCAACCACCAGACGCATCATCGCGGCCAGTGCCACATGACCTTGACCTCGCTCGGCAAGCCCAGCCTGTCGCTCGATCTCAGCTATTTCCTGCACAGCGACGGCAAGCGCTGGCTGAGCGCATGACGGAAACGCGGCATTAACCGCGTTGGCGAAATCCCGGAAAGGGATTTACTCGGCAAAGGTGCAAATTCAGCCCATCTTAAATAGTCCGGTGCATAGGGGAGAGAACGAGGCCGGACAGGGCCGACGAGCGAGGAGTGCAACATGGCAAATGCAGCATCAAGCCCGCAGGCGCAACGCGAGACATCTCGTCCGGCACCGGTCACGGATATTCAGCGGATCAGCCAGCATATGACGCGCCTTGGCGTTTCCGGCCTGCCGCGCAATTACGAGCTGTTTCATGAGGCGATCGTCGGCCAGAACGCTGCCCTTGCCCAGGATATCGCCTCGCTTGGCGCAGCACCGCGCCAGCCATCGCTTGACGAACTCGGCCTCAAATATCGCCTCGTCAGCCATTGCGGACTGGTCGGAGAGACCTCGCAGGCCGAGATGAGCAAGATGATGCGCGATGCCGTCGAACGCCTGACATCAGGCGTAAAGCAGAAGCAGAGCTTCATGCGCGCGGCGGAAACCGCGCTGAAATCGATCACCGGCAGCCCGGACCAGAGCCTCTCCTCCTTCATGAGTGAGATGGAATTCCTGTCGACCTCTCTGGCCGGTCTCCTGACCGCCGAGACCGATCTCGAGACCAAGCTGCGCCACGACGTTGATCGGATGGAAGCGCTCGAGCGGGGGGTCGCCGCTGCTCAAACGGCATCCTCGACCGACCGGCTCACCGGCCTTCCCAACCGCACCGCGCTTAACAAGACCGTACTCGATCTCTATGAGCGCGAGGAAGGCTCGGCCGGAAGCGCGCTGATCATGATGGATATCGATGACTTCAAGGCGCTGAACAGCCGCTACGGCACGCAGACCGGCAGCCGCCTTTTGAAGAAGCTTGCCGACCTGTTCCGCAAGTCGATCAAGAAGCACGACTTCGTGGCCCGCACTGATGGCGACGAGTTTACCTTCCTGTTTGCCAATGTCGGCATGCAGGAGGCGATGGCGATCGCCGAACGCCTGCGCAATTCCGTGGAAGAGAACGTGGTCTTCGCGACCTCGGATGCCGGACAGAACGCCAAGCTGACGGTGTCGCTCGGCGTTGCCCTGAGTGCCGATGCCGCGACCGCCTCGCAGCTGCAGGCCAATGCCCGCATCGCGCTTCACGCCGCCCAATCGAACCGGCGCCTGCCGGTACAGGCATTCGGGCGCTGAGAGGCCGCTTCAAGCTCTTGCGCTGATCGCGGCTTTCGGCCAAAACGCCGGGCATGATCACGATTAGCGATATCTCCGCCCGCATTGCCGGCCGCCTTCTCCTCGACCATGCCAGCGTTTCGCTGCCCGCGGGCACGAAGGCTGGCCTCGTTGGCCGCAACGGCGCCGGCAAGTCCACCCTCTTTCGCATCATCACCGGCGATCTCGGGGCTGAGACCGGCTCGATCACCATCCCCAAGAACGCCCGTATCGGCCAGGTGGCCCAGGAGGCGCCGGGCACGGAAGATTCGCTGATCGAGATCGTGCTCTCCGCTGACAAGGAGCGCGCCGCGTTGATGGCGGAGGCGGAGACGGCCAACGATCCGCACCGCATTGCCGAGATCCAGATGCGCCTGGTCGACATCGACGCACATTCGGCCGAAGCACGCGCCGCCAGCATCCTGTCCGGCCTCGGCTTCAGCCAGGAGGCGCAGGCGCGGCCGGCATCGTCCTTCTCCGGTGGATGGCGCATGCGCGTGGCGCTGGCGTCGGTGCTCTTTACCGAACCCGATCTGCTCCTGCTCGACGAGCCGACCAACTATCTCGATCTCGAAGGCACGCTCTGGCTCGAGGATTATGTCCGCCGCTATCCGCATACCGTCCTGATCATCAGCCACGATCGCGACCTCCTGAACAATGCCGTCAACTCGATCGTGCATCTCGACCAGAAGAAGCTGACCTTCTATCGCGGCGGCTACGATCAGTTCGAGCGGCAGAAGGCGGAAGCCGACGAATTGCAGACCAAGGCGAAGGCGAAGAACGACGCGGCGCGCAAGCATCTGCAGAGCTTTATCGACCGCTTCAAGGCGAAGGCCTCCAAGGCCCGGCAGGCGCAGAGCCGTGTCAAGGCACTGGAGCGCATGGGCACGGTGGCCTCGGTCATCGAGGATCACGTGCAGCCGATCACATTCCCCGAACCGGAAAAGCAACCCGCCTCCCCGATCGTTGCCATCTCGGGCGGCGCTGTGGGCTACGAGCCGGGCAAGCCGATCCTCAAGGGGCTCAACCTTCGCATCGACAATGACGACCGCATCGCGCTTCTCGGCTCGAACGGCAACGGCAAGTCGACCTTCGCGAAGTTCATTTCCGGCAGGCTTTCGGCCGAAAGCGGCGAAGTGAAGCTGGCACCGAGCCTGAAGATCGGCTTCTTCGCACAGCACCAACTCGACGACCTTATCCCCGACCAATCGCCGGTCGAGCACGTGCGCCGGCTGATGCCGGAAGCGCCCGAGGCAAAGGTGCGCGCCCGCGTCGCGCAGATGGGTCTGGCGACGGAAAAGATGTCGACGGCCGCCAAGGATCTGTCGGGTGGCGAAAAGGCGCGTCTGCTGATGGGTCTTGCCGCCTTCCATGCGCCGAACCTGCTCATTCTCGACGAGCCGACCAACCACCTCGACATCGACAGCCGCCGGGCGCTGATCGAGGCGCTGAACGATTACGAAGGCGCCGTCATCCTGATCTCGCACGATCGCTACCTGATCGAAGCGACGGTCGACCGGCTTTGGCTGGTCAATAACGGCACGGTCGCCGCGTTCGAAGGCGATATGGACGAATATCGCGACCTGATCGTCGCCTCGGGCAAAAAAAAAGACGAAAAGCCGCAAGTGACTGAGGATGCGGCAACCAAGGCGGACCAGCGCAAGCTGAACGCCGAACGTCGCGCCTCGCTTGCCCCTCTCAAGAAAAAGATCAACGAAATCGAATCCTTGACGGGGAAGCTGGAGAAACTGATTCAGGGCCTTGATGCGGAACTTGCGGATCCCGTGCTCTACGAGAAGGCGCCGGCGAAGGCAGCCGAGAAGGCAAAGCAGCGTGGAGAAGCAGCCGCCAAGCTGGCCGCGGCCGAGGAACAATGGCTGGAGCTTTCATCCGAATACGAAGAGGCTATGGCGGGATAGCCACAGTCGTCGTGCGAGCGCTTCGAAATTAACATTTGTTAGCGCGCAAACGGTCGAAAGAAACCGATCGTTAACCATAATCATCAAGGTTGTCTCAACATTCATTACTGATTTGTTGAGACACTCTTCATGCATCGTTTCGCTTTTTACTCCGGTCTTCTTCTGTGCGCCGCCGCCCTCGCCGGCTGCCAGACTACAAAGCAGCCCGCGCCCGACAAGACGATCAAGACCTCGTCGATCGTGGCGCCCGAAGGCAAGCAGGACACGATCGGCGGCGATGCGGCCGGGCAGCCCCGCGCACGTGGCTTCGGCAAGCAGCATCACCTCGCCGGCCGCACCATGACCGTTTCGTCGATCCACGATATCCGGCTGCAGGACAAGGAAGTCATTCTCAGCTTCGACGACGGCCCGATCCCGGGCCGCACCGACCGCGTGCTGGCGACGCTGGACGAGTTCGGCGTCAAGGGCGCCTTCATGATGGTCGGTGAAATGGCGGCGCTGCATCCCGAACTCGCCCGCAAGGTTGCCATGGACGGCAATGCGATCGGCAGCCACACATACAAGCACGACAACTTGGCCTCGCTGACCTTCGATATGGCGATGGCGGAAGTCATGCGCGGCGAAGCGGCGGTGACGAAGGCCACGGGTGTCGAGGTCAATTTCTTCCGCTTCCCCTACCTCGCCGACAGCCACAAGCTGCGCGCCGCGATCGCCATGCGGGATATGGTCGTGATGGACGTCGATGTCGACAGCAAGGACTATTTCAACACGACGCCCGTCGCAGTGACCAAACGCACGCTCGACCTTCTCCACAAGCGCGGACGCGGCATCATCCTGATGCACGACATCCACAATCGCACGGCGACCATGCTCCCCACCCTGCTCTCCAAGCTGGAGGCCGAGGGCTACAAGGTAGTGACCCTGAAGTTCAAGAAGCCTGCCGCGCCTACTGTCATGGCGTCGCTCTAATTCGACTGCGGAATTCGAGGTTCACGGCAGACGCCGGCGCTTGCCCGCCGGCGTCTTTCTGTTAAAACAGGCGCCCAATAATCATACTTTTGAGCGAAACACCGAAGCGAGCCAACAGCATGTCACCCATCAACCTCGCCATCGTCGGCGTCGGCAAGATCGTCCGCGACCAGCACCTTCCCTCCATCGCCAAGAACCCGGATTTCAACCTGATCGCCACGGCGAGCCGTCACGGCACCGTCGATGGCGTCCAGAGCTTCACCGCGATCGACGCCATGCTCGACGCCGTGCCCGAGATCGACGCGGTGTCGCTGTGCATGCCGCCGCAGTATCGCTATGAGGCCGCCCACAAAGCCCTTTCGGCCGGCAAGCACGTGTTTCTCGAAAAGCCTCCGGGCGCGACGCTGAGCGAAGTAGCCGATCTCGAGGCGCTCGCAGCCTCCAAGGGCGTGTCGCTGTTCGCCAGCTGGCATTCGCGCTATGCGGCGGCCGTAGAGGCTGCCAAGTCCTTCCTCGCGTCCACGACCATCGAAAGCGTTCACGTCGTCTGGAAGGAAGACGTGCGCCAGTGGCATCCGAATCAGGATTGGATCTGGCAGGCCGGCGGCCTTGGCGTGTTCGATCCCGGCATCAACGCGCTGTCGATCGTCACGCACATCCTGCCGAAGGCGATCTTCCTGACCAGCGCAACGCTGGAATTCCCGGAGAACCGCGACGCGCCGATCGCGGCCGACCTGCACTTCAAGAACGCCGATAACGTGCCCGCGCATGTCGAATTCGACTGGCGCCAGACCGGCAAGCAGAGCTGGGATATCTTCGCCGAGACGGCGGCTGGCAAGATGGTTCTGGCCGAAGGCGGCTCGAAGCTTTCCATCAACGGCGAGCTGAAATTCGAAGCACCGGAAGAGGAATATCCTTCGCTCTATCGCCGCTTCGCGGAGATCGTCAAAGCCGGCAAGTCGGACGTCGACCTCGCGCCGCTGCGCCACGTCGCCGATGCCTTCATGCTCGGCCGCCGCAAGTTCGTCGAAGCCTTCCACGATTGATTCGAAATTGCCGAACCTCGTGATACAGTAAGGTCATCTTCGGTATCTCAGAGGTTCGGCATGCGCGACGATGAAGCTTTCGGTCTAGGCCTGAAAAACCTGACGGTATCGCTTTCCGACGCAAATGCCTTATGGCATGAGGCCTATGAAGAAGAGGCCGAGGCGATCCGCCAGGCGCTCGGCGACACCGTCATCGACATCCAGCATGTCGGCAGCACATCGATCCCATCAATCAAGGCCAAGCCGATCATCGACATCATGGTCGGGATCCGATACTTCGCCGACGGCCCGGCCTGCGTCGGCGCGATGGAGAGCATCGGCTACGACTATGCCGGCACCGATCTCGTGCCCGACGATCACATCTTCGGGCGCGGCATCAAGGGCGAGACTAGGACGCATCTGGTGCATGTCGTGGAATATCGCGGCGAGAACTGGAACCGCATGCTGACGTTTCGCGATGCGCTCCGCGCCGATCCCGATCTCGCCCGCGCCTATGAACAGCTGAAAATCGACCTTGCCGGCACGCATGCAGCAAGCCGGGCGGAGTATACCCGAGCCAAGCACGATTTTATCGAAAAGGTAGTCAAGGATGCCGGGATCGTTTGATCCCGCCAGCAGCTCTGCGTGGGCTAGGCCTTCTTTTCCCAGCGCCCCTCGGGTGTCTGCTGCCAATATGTGAGGCTGTGTCCCTCACCTTTCAGCTTCTTCCACTGCGCGCGCGCACCTTCGAGTTGTTCTTGGTCGTAGCCATCGAACATGAAAACGACCCGCTCGTAGGGATCGAGCGGCGGCGGCTCGGCGCCGGCGACGATAAAGCGAACGGTGGCGCCGTTGATGTTGTCGTCGGCGACGGTCAGGAGAACAGGCTGATTGCCGGCGAGTTCCCCCTCATCCGTGCCATGTGGCAGGAAGCTGTCTTCGCGGAAGGTCCAGAGATGCGCATCGAGCGCATCCCTGTGAGTCGCTTCCTTCATCTGAACCGCGACGCGCCAGCCGCGCTCGACGCTTTTGTCGAGCAACGGCGGAAGCGCGTCTTCCAGCTTGGATTCGGTCAGATGGTAGAACAGGACCTCGGTCATGATTCGTAGTTGGCGCGCACCAGCTGGTCGAGCAGCCGCACGCCGTAGCCCGAACCCCAGGACTGGTTGATCTCGTCAAGCGGCGAGCCCATGGCTGTGCCGGCGATATCGAGATGCGCCCAGGGCGTGTCGCCAACGAAGCGGCCGATGAAGTGGGCGGCCGTGATCGAACCGGCGTGGCGACCGCCGGTGTTTTTCATGTCGGCAAACTTGCTGTCGATCATCTTGTCGTATTCCTTGCCCAGCGGCATGCGCCAGAGGCGCTCGTGGGTCTCGGTTCCGGCCGCGATCAACTGCTCCGACAGCTTGTCGTCGTTGGAAAACAAGCCGGCCTGGATATTGCCCAGCGCCACGAGAATCGCACCCGTGAGCGTCGCGAGATCGATCATGAACTTGGGCTTGAAGCGATCGTTGCAATACCAGACGGCGTCGCAGAGCACGAGGCGGCCTTCGGCATCGGTGTTGATGACCTCGATGGTCTGGCCGGACATGGAGGTGACGATATCGCCGGGCCGCTGCGCGTTGCCATCGGGCATGTTCTCGACCAGGCCGATGATGCCGACGACGTTCGCCTTGGCCTTGCGGGCGGCCAGCACATGCATGAGGCCGGTGACGGCGGCAGCACCGCCCATGTCGCCCTTCATGTCTTCCATGCCACCGGCAGGCTTGATGGAGATGCCGCCGGTATCGAAGACAACGCCCTTGCCGATGAAGGCGAGCGGCGCGTCACCGCTCTTGCCGCCCTTCCACTGCATGACAGCCAGGCGCGGCGGACGCACGGAGCCCTGAGCAACGCCGAGAAGCGCGCCCATGCCGAGCTTGCCCATTTCCTTTTCCGTCAGGATTTCGACCTCGACGCCGAGCTTCTCGAGCTCCCTGGCCTTGGCGGCGAATTCGACCGGGCCGAGCACGTTGGCCGGCTCGTTGACGAGATCGCGCGCCAGATTGACGCCGTTAGCGACGGCCTGCGAGACCTCGAAGGCCTTGGCGGCCTCAGATGCCTTCGCCGTGACGATGCGCACCTTGACCGACGCGCTGCCGTCCTTGGCGCTGTTCTCGTCGTCCGACTTCTTCGTCTTGTAGGTATCGAAGCCATAGGCGCGCAACATCATGCCGAGCGCGAAATCAGCGGCCTGCGTGGCGGTGACATCCACGCCCGGCGCGTCCACAAAGATGGTCACATCCGTCGTGTTCTTGATCTTCGAGGCGGCAGCACCACCCGCCTTCAGCCAATCGAACGAAACCAGAGCGTCCGCCTTCCCGAGACCGATGACGAAGATGCGCTCAGCCTTCGATCCCTCGGGCGCCACGATATCGAGCGCGCCGGCAAGCTTGGCCGAGAAGCCAGCGATCTTGGCGGCCTTGGCCACCACATCCGATGGGTCGGCGACACTTGCACCGGCGGCGAGATCCTGCCCCTTGGCCTGCAACAGAATGGCGTATCCACCGGCAATTTCGGCAGATTTTTCAAACGAGATATCGAATTTGGCTGACATGTCTTCTCCAGTGGGATCGTTTTAAATCCTCTTGCCCGATCATTCAGGTTTTCACCACTGAAGACAAGTCTTTGTCGCGGCCATCACGTTCAGGATCGCGGGAGTTGCGTCAACAAAGCGTCATGGATGACGACTATTCATCCGAACAAGTTGATGCGTCGAGGATCGGTCTTGAACTCCATATTGAAGGCTTTCAATCCGATTGCCATACGCCAAGCCGGTTACAGCAGCGTCGACATTTTCAAATTCCTGCTTATCGCCTGGTTCGCGCTGCTGGTCATTTTCAATCTGTTTCCGCAGATCGACCAAGAAATCTCAGCGCATTTCTTCACCCGTGAAGCCTGCAATGTCGGCGTTTCGCTTCGCGAGGTCTGCGGGCACTTTCCCTACCGCCAGGAATTTACCCTGCAAATCCTGCGCACGCTTTTCCTGCGTCTTCCCTACATCGCCGCGTTTGTGCTGCTCTGGAAGCTCATCGATTGCTATGGCCATTTCGGCGCCACCTTCGACGCCGAGCGTGCGCGCAGGCTGAAGATCGCCCTCGGCTCGTTGATCGCTGGCCCGATCGTTCTCGTCAACTTCATCCTGAAGGATCATTGGGGGCGCCCTCGTCCATTTTCCACAACCGATTTCGGCGGCGCGCTCGACTTCGTTCCGGCGGGGTCGACGGCGGGTAAATGCCTGTCCAACTGTTCTTTCGTGTCAGGCGAAGCGGCTGGAGCCGGCTGGCTGCTCTGTCTTCTCTTCATCATGCCGCGCGCGTCGCGACGCGCGCTCTTCCTGCCGCTGGCCACGATTTCGTTACTGGCACCGGCATTGCGTCTGGCCTTCGGCGCGCACTATCTGTCCGACGTCATTCTTGGATGGTTGTCATCCTTCGTTGTTTTTGCCGGCATCCTGGCGCTGACCGATTCGCCACAGCGGGAAAAAAAACTGAAAATTGAATGAATTTTCGACGGTAGCTTGTCGCAAAAGCAAACCAAAAAGCGTAGATGGTTTTCGCTGCGTGGCGGCAAGAATTCGCGAAGAGCGTTCAAGGGCATGCATGAAACTGCTTGAAACATACATATTGCGGCGCGTGGGCCAGATGTTTCTCGTCGCCCTGTTGCCCGTGCTCGCGATCATCTGGACGACGCAGGTGCTTCAGCGCATCAATCTGGTGACGGATAGCGGCCAGTCGGTCGGCTCGTTCGCCAAGCTCGCCACGCTTATCCTGCCCTCGATCATTCCCGTCGTCCTGCCCTTCGCGCTGGTTATCGGCGTCACCCAGACGCTGACGACGATGAACAACGATTCGGAGCTTGCCGTTATCGATGCCGCCGGCGCGCGCCGCAGCATCATCTGGCGCCCGATCATCATCCTCGCGGCCGTCATCAGCGCCTTTTCCTTTCTGGTCGACAACGTCGTCGAGCCGAAGGCGAAGACCGGCGCAAGGCAAATGATTGCAGCGGCTTACGCCGATCTGCTCTCAACCGTGATTGAAGAGAAGAACTTCCGCCAGATCGATACCGGCCTCTATGTGCAGATCTCCGAGCGCCTCGCCGGACGCGTGCTAAAGGGCCTGTTCGTCGTGGACGAACGCGACCCGGCTTTTCAGCTGATCTACTATGCTCGCGAAGGCGCTGTGGACGAAAAGGGCACATCACTGATCATGCATGATGGCGAGGTGCACCGGAAAACCACGACCGGTGACGTGTCCATCATCCGCTTCGATTCCTATTCGTTCGACCTCTCAGACCTCACGCAGAACCGCGGCCAGTCGACGCTGCGCGCGTCAGACCGCGAACTGCCGTTCCTGCTCAATCCCGATCCCGCGGACAAGGATTATATCGCCAAACCCGGCAGCTACACTGCAGAGCTTCACAGGCGCCTGACGGACTGGATGCTTCCTCTTGTCTTTTCGTTGATTTCGCTTGCGATTGCCGGCGATGCGCGCTCGCATCGCGAGGCACGGCTGCACCCGATGGTATCGGCACTGGTGCTCGCGTTTGCGGTTCGATGGGCGACATTCTACGCCGCCAACCAGATCGAAACGAAACCGATATTCATCGGCATCCTCTACGCCCTGCCGCTCGGAATCAGTGCGTTGGCGATCGTTTCGCTGGTTTCGCATAAACGAATCTCGCTGCTTGGCTTCATCGGCAACTGGATCGCCATCGGTTGGCGTAAGCTGCAGCAGCGCTTCCCCCGCTCGGCCGGAGGTGACGCATGATTTTCGGTACGCTTGGCCGCTACTTCTTCCGCCGCTATGCAACGACGGCGATGTGGTTCTTCCTCGGTGTCATCGGCATCGTCTACCTCGTCGATTTCAGTGAAACCGCGAGCCGCATGTCCGGCCTGCCCGGCTATACAGTCACGGGCGGATTGCTGATGACGGCCGTGCGTCTGCCGCTCATCCTGCAGCAGACGGTTCCCTTCATCGCGCTTTTCGTCGGCATGACCGTGCTGATCGGCCTTAATCGCAAATACGAGCTGGTCGTGACGCGCGCGGCCGGCATTTCGGCCTGGCAGTTCATGTCGCCTTTCATCGCTGGTGCGTTTCTGCTCGGCATCGGCGTGATGACGATCCTCAATCCGCTTGCGGCATGGGGTCAGCGGCAGGCAGCCAGCGTCGAAAGCAATTGGCGCGGCGATGCTGGCGCCTCGAAGGGCGGCCCTCAGGTGCCGTGGATCCGCCAGATCAGCGGCCAGGACGATGTCATCATCGGTGCGCGAAGCGTTCTCGAGGACGGAACGCTGCTCGTCGACGCGGTGCTGGTGCACTTCGATTCGAGCAATCACATCGCGCTCAGACAGGACGCGGCGTCCGCAAAATTGGAAGATGGTTACTGGCTTCTTAAGAACGTTATCGAGCGTCGTCCCGGCGAAATCGCTCAGCGTAAGGATGAGGTACAGGTCCGTACCAATTTGAAACGGGATTTCGTGGAACAGAGGCTTACCGCCCCTGAAACCATTGCATTTTTTGATCTCTCGAACCGAATCAACATTGCCAAATCCTTCGGGATTCCGACCAAGGCTCTCGAGACTCAATTCCACTCTTTGTTGTCCCAACCATTGTTGCTCGTGGCGATGACTCTCATTGCTGCAACAGTGTCCCTAAAATTTAGCCGGTTCAACCAATCGAGGTCCGTGATTCTGGGTGGCATCCTGGCAGGCTTCGTGCTTTATGTGGTCACCGTGCTTGTGAAAGCATTCGGAAGCAGTGGGGTTGTCCCGCCTTTCGTGGCGACGTGGATTCCGGTCATCGTCGCCTTGGCTTTGGGTGCAACAATTCTGCTTCATCAGGAGGATGGCTAGTGGCGGCAGGCAACCGCAAAAGTGTTCGTAAGCAGTTGGTTGCCCTGTTCGCAGGCGTAGCCCTGTGCAGCTATACCGGCAACATTCCCGTTGCCATCGCTCAAGACGCTTTGCAAAACATGAAGCCCAATGTTTCGAAGGAAGCCAAGATGCTTCTTTCGGCCAATGAGCTCGTCTATAACAAAGACGCTGAGGTCGTTTCGGCCGTAGGTGGCGTGCAGATCAATTACGCCGGCTACAAGATGGTCTCGCAGCGAGTCGAGTACAATCAGAAGACCGGCCGGATGATGGCGCTCGGCAATGTCGAGCTCGTCAGCCCCGACGGCACGCGCATGTATTCCGACAAGCTCGACGTCACCGATGACTTCGCGAACGGTTTCATCAATTCGCTCCGAATCGAGACACCCGACAACACGCGCATCGTCGCCGAAACCGGCGAGCGGGTCGGTGGGACGGAGATGATTCTCAACAAGGGCGTCTACACCGCCTGTCTGCCCTGCGCGGAAAAGCCCGAGAAGCCGCCTTTCTGGCAGGTTAAGGCTGAACGCGTCATCCAGAACGGCGAGAAGCACACTATCCGCCTTGAGCACGCCCGCATGGAGCTGCTCGGCCATCCCATCGCCTATGTGCCGTGGCTCGTCGTTCCCGACAATACCGTCAAGCGCAAATCGGGCTTCCTGTTCCCGAGCTTCGTGAGCGCGCAGAATCTCGGCTTCGGCCTGTCTGTTCCCTACTACTACGTGATCTCGCCCAGCATGGACGCGACGGTGACGGGTACGGGCTACACGACGCAGGGCTTCCTGGCGGACGCCGAATTCCGCCAGCGCTTCGAAAACGGCTCGCACATCCTGCGCATGGCTGGCATCAGCCAGATGAGTTCCAGCACGTTCACTGAAGGAACCAGCGACGCGCAGAACGATGCTCGTGGCATGGTCGCATCGACCGGCGCCTTCAAAATCAATCCTCGCTGGTCTTTCGGCTGGGATGTGATGGTGCAGAGCGACAACAACTTTGCGCGTACCTACAAACTCAAGGGCTACGATGATTCGACGCGCGCCAACCAGATCTATTTGACCGGCCTGGGGAAGCGAAACTACTTCGACCTGCGTTCCTTCTATTTCGATGTGCAGGACGCCGATCCTTCGAACACCGCCGAGAAGAAACAGGCCATCGTCTACCCGGTGATGGACTATCACTACGTGGCGCCGCAGCCGCTTGCTGGCGGCGAAGTCTCGGCTGACGTAAACTTGACCAACCTCTCGCGCGGCCATGAAGACTTCTACGACGTCGCCGGCTTTGATCGCTATCGTGGCCTTAGCGGCCAGACGTCGCGCCTGACGGGTGAACTGACGTGGAAGCGTACGTTCGTGACGCCTGCCGGCGTTCTGATCACGCCGCTGCTTTCGGCCCGCGGCGACGCGCTGTCGCTCAACATGGACGACCCGGCCGGCTACGGCGGCAACTACGACACGAGCGACGCTGCAACACGCGGCATGGTGACGGCTGGCCTCGAAATGCGCTATCCGATCCTGGCAACGACCGACAACAGCACGCACGTGTTCGAGCCGATCATGCAGATCTACGCCCGTCCGAATGAATCGCTGGCCGGCAGACTGCCGAACGAAGACGCGCAGAGCATGGTCTTCGACGCGACCAATCTGTTCGAACGCGACAAGTTCTCCGGTTACGACCGTATCGAAGGCGGCACGCGCGCCAATATCGGCTTCCAGTACACCGGCACGTTCGACAACGGCTACAAGCTGCATGGCATCTTCGGACAGTCCTTCCAGCTGGCCGGCCAGAATTCGTTCGACACGGCCGATCTCGTGAACGTCGGCGCCGATTCCGGCCTTGAAAACACGCGGTCCGACTATGTCGGTCTCGGTGGCATCGAAACGCCGCAGGGCTTTTCCTTTGCCGCTTCGTACCGTCTCGACGAGAAAAGCCTCGAGCTTCGCCGCGGCGACCTGACGGCCGGCTTCCAGACCGACACGTTCCAGAGCCAGCTTCTCTACACACATCTCTCCGCGCAGCCGGAATATGGCTACGACACGGATAATGACGAACTCCAGACGCGCGCTCAGATCAAGTTCAAGGACTACTGGTCGATCTTCGGCGGTATCGCATACGATCTGAACAACAACACGTTCACGCGTCAGACCATCGGCCTGACTTACGAAGACGAGTGCACGATCTTCACGATCGCCTACTCCGACAAGCGCGACACCAGCGACCAGTCGGCAAGCGATTGGACGATCGGCGCGAGGCTGACATTCCGTACGCTTGGCGACATCAATCTCGGTGATGCCAGCGATCTCGGATACGGTAACATCTACAACAACTGATCGATTTTGTAGCACGGCGAAAGAAAGGGGCCTTTCTTTCGCCGTAACGCTATGCAGGACATTGTGGCCATTGGATATATGCGGCATATGCTGCTGCGTCTCGAAGGCAGCAACGCTGACGTTATCTCGGTAAGATAGGCGCGCCGCGACGCGAAGCGCGGCGTTAATGGGAAGGGTCGACAGATGATTGGCGCGAAGAACACCGTAAGAACGATGATCGCAGGCTTGGCGTTCGCCACTGTCGCTGGCTTGGCACTGCCGAAGGCCAACACGGCCTATGCCGCGAGCGAAGTCCGAGTGGTCGTCAACGGTACGGCTCTGACCAGCGGTGACGTGGCCAAGCGCCAGGCCTTCCTGCGCCTGCAGCACCAAAAGGCGGATGCCAAGGCTGCTGAAGACCAGCTTATCGAGCAGACGTTGAAGGAACAGGAAATCTCGCGCGTTCGCATGTCGGTGTCCAAGGACGACGTCGACGCTTCCTTCGCGCGCTTCGCCACCGGCAACAAGCTGACGCCTGCGCAGATGACGCAGATCCTCAATCAGGCCGGCGTCGGCGTCGATCACTTCAAGGCATTCATTGCCGTGCAGATGAGCTGGCCGCGCCTCGTGAACGCCCGTTATGGCAACAGCAACAAGATGTCGAACGCCGACCTCGTTGCGCGCATGATGGAAAACAACAAGCAGAAGCCGGAGACCACGGAGTATATTCTGCAGCAGATGATCTTCGTCGTGCCCGCCAGCAAGAAGGGTATCGTCGGCAAGCGCAAGAGCGAAGCGGAAGCCTCGCGCTCGAAGTATCCGGGCTGCGAGCAGGCCAAGGTTTTCGCCGCCACGATGCGTGACGTTTCCGTTCGCGACCTCGGCCGCATGCTGGCGCCGGAACTGCCGCCTGAGTGGAAGCCGCTTGTCGAACAGGCCAAGGGCAACACGACCGCGACGCGCGTCACCGAAAAGGGCGTCGAGTATCTGGCGATCTGCAGCCAGCGTCAGGTTTCCGATGACCAGGCCGCCGAAATGGTCTTCCGCGAAGAAGACCTGAACAAGGCCAAGGACAAGAACGCTCCGCCGGAAAACGCCAACGCTACCAAGTATCTCGACGAACTGCGCAAGAAAGCGCAGATCGTTCGCCGCTGATGTCGATGACGCTCGCATTCTCCCGCCCGCTTGCACTGAGCCAGGGCGATCCTGCAGGGATCGGCCCTGACGTCACATTGATGGCCTGGCTGCGCCGTCGCGAACTTGGCCTCCCGCCGTTTATTTTCGTCGGTGATCCTGATGTCCTTGCTACCCGCGCACGGATGCTGGATCTGATCGTTGCCATCCGCGAGACGGATTGCGCCGGCGCAATCGACGTCTTCGCCGATGCCCTTCCCGTTCTGCCGATCCCCGCAGGCGTCGAGGTCACCGCCGGCGAAGCCCATGTCGCGACTGCCCGAGGGACGATTGCAGCGATCGAGCAGGCGGTGTCGCTGACGATCAGCGGCGAAGCGCTCGGCGTCGTCACCAACCCGATCGCCAAGTCCGTTCTCTACGAAAGCGGTTTCCGTTTTCCTGGCCATACCGAGTTTCTGGCCGAGCTTGCGAAACGTGCAACTGGCACGCCTGTGACGCCAGTAATGATGCTCGCGGGACCGAAGCTTCGGGCGATCCCCGTTACAATCCACATTCCGATCAAGGATGTGCCGCAGGCGCTGACGGCGGAGCTCATCGTTGAGACCTGCCGGATCGCGCATGCCGATCTCGTAGAGCGTTTTGGCATCGCCAACCCGCGCCTTGCCGTTGCGGGGCTCAATCCGCACGCCGGCGAAGATGGCGCCATCGGCAAGGAAGACGCCAGCGTCATCCACCCCGCGATCCAGTTCCTTCGCGCCGAAGGCATCGATGCGATCGGCCCCCTGCCCGCAGACACCATGTTCCATGACGAAGCGCGTGCGCGTTACGACGTGGCGATCTGCATGTATCATGACCAGGCTTTGATCCCGGCCAAGGCGCTAGGCTTCGACGATGCCGTCAACGTGACGCTCGGCCTGCCCTTCATCCGCACATCGCCCGACCATGGCACCGCCTTCGGCATCGCCGGCAAGGGGCTGGCGCGCGAGAGTAGCCTGGTTGCCGCCTTGAAGCTCGCCGGGCATCTCGGTCGCGTCTCCAAGAGCAATTCCTGATGGCCGCACTCGACGGATTGCCGCCGCTGAGCGACGTGATCAGGCGGTATGGTCTCGATGCGCGCAAGGCGCTCGGGCAGAACTTCATTCTCGACCTCAACCTCACGCAGAAGGTGGCACGCAACGCAGGCCCTCTCGAAGACGCGACGGTGTTCGAGGTTGGCCCTGGTCCCGGCGGCCTGACGCGGGCGATCCTGGCGCTCGGGGCCAAGAAGGTCATCGCCGTCGAGCGCGATCCGCGTTGTCTACCGGCGCTTGCCGAAGTGGCCGCGCACTATCCCGGCAGGCTCGAGGTGATCGAAGGCGACGCCTTGACCACTGACTTCGAGGCGCTGGCGCCTGAGGGGCCGGTGAAGATCATCGCCAACCTTCCCTATAATGTCGGAACCCAGCTTCTGGTGAACTGGTTGCTGCCGAAGCAGTGGCCGCCGTTCTGGCAATCGCTGACGCTGATGTTCCAGAAGGAAGTGGGCTTGCGTATCGTCGCCGATCAGGAAGACGATCACTATGGGCGCCTCGGTGTGCTCTGCGGTTGGCGTACGAACGCGCACATGGCGTTCGACATCCCGCCGCAGGCCTTCACGCCTCCGCCGAAGGTCACCTCGACGGTGGTGCATCTGACGCCGAACGAGAACCCGATCCCCTGCTCCGTCGCCAATCTCGAAAAAGTGACCCAGGCGGCATTCGGACAGCGCCGCAAGATGCTGCGCCAGAGCCTGAAGCCGATCGGCGGCGAGAAGCTGCTCGAAAAGGCCGGCATCGATCCGCAGAGACGCGCCGAGACGCTTTCCGTCGAAGAGTTCTGCCGTCTGGCAAACAGCCTCTGACGCCCTGCTTTCGGGCAAACAACGCGCTTTTCTCAAACGACTACCGTGTTGCTTATCGCGCCGCGCGTGGAGACATCCGCCTGCGCGAAAATCTTCGTTCTTTCTCGCGCTCCTCCGACATGAAGTCCGACACCTTTGTGGCTCGGAGCCGCTCGGCGGCGATTCGGCTGGCAACTGTCATGAAACTGTTATCCAGGGGGAATAGCCCGTTCCGCGACGAGGTTTCTTTGCACCTGCAAAACCGTATCCCCCATACGGCTCGTCGTCATCTTTTCAGCTTTCAGGAAAGCGAACCCTTATGCGTACCAACAGATTTTTGACGACCTGTTTCGGCATCGGCCTTGCTGCCGTCATGGCCACCTCCGCTTCCGCCGCCGATATCACCGGCGCCGGCTCCACCTTCGTTTACCCGGTTCTCTCCAAGTGGTCGGCTGACTACAACAAGAAGACCGGCGACAAGCTGAACTATCAGTCGATCGGCTCCGGCGGCGGTATCGCCCAGATCAAGGCCGCAACGGTCGATTTCGGCGCATCCGACAAGCCGCTCGAATCCAAGGAATTGACGGATGCAGGCTTCGGCCAGTTTCCGCTGGTTGTCGGCGGCATCGTTCCGGTTATCAACGTCAAGGGCATCAAGTCGGGTGAACTGAAGCTGACCGGCAAGGTTCTGGCCGACATCTACCTCGGCAACGTCACCAAGTGGAACGACAAGGCCATCGCTGACCTGAACCCGGGCGTAAAACTGCCGGATTCGCAGATCGCCGTCGTTCACCGCTCGGACGGTTCGGGCACCAGCTTCAACTGGACCAACTACTTCTCGAAGGTCAATCCTGATTGGAAGTCCAAGGTTGGTGAAGGCACCGCCGTCAACTGGCCTGTCGGCATCGGTGGCAAGGGCAACGAAGGCGTCGCCGCCTACGTAACGCGCGTGAAGGACTCGATCGGTTACGTCGAATACGCCTACGCGCTTCAGAACAAGCTGCCCTACGTGCTCATGGAGAACGCCGCCGGCAAGTATCCGAAGCCGAATGCGGAAAGCTTCGCAGCTGCCGCAGCAAGCGCCGAGTGGGACAAGGCCCAGGACTTCAACCTGATCCTGACGAACGCACCTGGTGAGAAGGCCTGGCCGGTCACGGCTACGACCTGGGCGATTATGTACAAGCAGGCCAAGGACGAGGCTCGCTCCAAGGCTGCCTTCGAGTTCTTCAAGTGGGCGCTCGAGAACGGTCAGAAGCAGGCTTCCTCGCTCGACTACGTTCCGCTTCCTGATAGCCTCGTGAAGCAGATCGAAGCCTACTGGACCGCCCAGTTCAAGGGTTGATCCCCACACTGTCGAAACGGCCGGAGAGCTCTGCTTTCCGGCCGGCTTAACTTTGATTGCCCCTCAAAGATTAGAGAACAGACAATGAGCCAAGTTTTGGCATCGCAGCGCGCCGATAGTGTCGGCGTGAAGCGTCGCCATGGCGCGACCGGCGACATGGTATTTTCCGCGATCGTGCTGTGCTGCGGCATGTTCGTACTGATTGCACTTCTGGCCGCGACTTTCTCCATGGGTTGGGGCGGCTTGCTGGCTTTCCGCACCTTCGGCCTGGAGTTCATCTACGGCACCGAATGGGACCCCGTCGCCCAGAAATTCGCCGGCCTCGTGCCGATCTACGGAACGCTGGTCACCTCAGCGCTCGCGATGATCATCGGCGTTCCAGTCAGCCTCGGTATCGCGGTGTTCGTCACCGAGGTGGCGCCACGCTGGGCGCGCGGACCGATCGGCGGCGCCATCGAGCTGCTCGCCGGCATTCCAAGCATCATCTACGGCATGTGGGGTCTCTTCACCTTCGCGCCGTTCATGTCCGATTATGTCCAGCCCGTCCTGATCGACTGGCTCGGTCCGCTGCCTGTTATCGGCGCGCTGTTTTCTGGCGCCCCCATGGGGATCGGCATGCTGACGTCGGGCATCGTGCTCGCCATCATGATCATTCCCTATATCGCTTCGGTCATGCGCGACGTCTTCCTCGTCGTCCCGGCACAGTTGAAGGAATCTGCCTACGCGCTCGGCTCGACCAAATGGGAGGTCGTGCGCGATATCGTCATTCCCCACACACGCACGGCCGTCGTCGGCGGCATCTTCCTCGGCCTTGGCCGCGCGCTCGGCGAGACCATGGCCGTCACCTTCGTGCTCGGGAATACGCACAATATCGCGATCTCGCTGATGGAGCCCGGCAACTCAATCGCCGCGGCCATCGCCAACGAGTTCACCGAGGCCGACACGGATCTCTATCTGTCGTCGCTGATCGGTCTCGGCTTCATCCTCTTCGTGGTCACCTTCATCGTTCTGGCCGCCGCCAAGCTGATGCTGCTCCGGATCGCCAGACAGAAGGGAGAATAATCATGACGACATCCAACTCCCTTTACCGCTATCGGCAGATCAAGAGCGCCATCGCCTTGTCCCTCGCGACCGTCGCCACGGTCATCGGCCTCATCTTCCTCGTCTGGATCCTGTGGACGACGTTGATCAACGGTATCGAGGCACTAAGCCCTCGCCTGCTCACTGAAATGACCCCGCCACCCGGCGAAGACGGCGGTCTGGCGAATGCCTTCATGGGCAGCCTTCTGATCGTCCTGATGGCTGTCGTTCTCGGCACGCCGATCGGAATCCTCGCCGGCACATATCTTTCGGAATACAGCCGCGGCAAGAAGATCGGCGATCTCGTTCGTTTTGTGAACGACATCCTGCTCAGCGCGCCGTCGATCATCATCGGCCTGTTCATCTACGAACTGGTGGTGCGCCAGACCGGGCGCTTCTCCGGCTATGCCGGCGGTATTGCGCTTGGCTTCATCTTCCTTCCAGTCGTGGTGCGCACCACGGACGAGATGCTGCGGCTGGTGCCCGACGTCATGCGCGAGGCCGCACTGTCGCTCGGCATTCCGCGGTGGAAAGTGACGGTGCATGTGCTTTATCGCGCAGCGTCGGCGGGTATCCTGACCGGTGTGCTGCTTGCTGTCGCCCGTATCTCGGGCGAGACCGCGCCGCTGCTCTTCACCGCCCTCAACAACCAGTACTGGAGCACGGATATGTCCGGGCCCATGGCCAACATTCCGGTCGTCATCTTCCAGTACGCGATGAGCCCCTATGACGAGTGGCATACGCTCGCCTGGGCAGGCGCCTTCGTCATGACCGCCATCGTGCTGCTGCTCAGTGTCGGATCACGAATCATCCTGAGCAGACGGGGGAAATAATGCTGCAATCATCCAGCGCACTCGACACCGGCAGGACCGCACCCACAATGAAGACCGACAAGATCACGCTCGAAAACGTCAACTTCTTCTACGGGAAGACGCAGGCGATCCGCGATGTCAGCATCAGCTTTCCGGAGCGGCAGGTCTCGGCCCTGATCGGCCCGTCCGGCTGCGGCAAGTCCACGCTGCTGCGCATYYTCAACCGCATCTACGCGCTCTATCCCGGCATGCGGGCGACGGGTACCGTGAAGCTCGATGGCGACAACATTCTCGACCCCCGCTATCCAATGAACGAACTGCGCGCCCGCGTCGGCATGGTGTTCCAAAAGCCGGTCCCGTTCCCCATGTCGATCTACGACAACGTCGCCTACGGCATCCGCCATCATGAGCGGCTGTCGAAGGCGGAGATGGATGGGCGTGTCGAGGAAGCGCTTCGGCAGGCGGCTCTGTGGGACGAGGTCAAGGACAAGCTCAAGCAGAGCGGTCTCGGCCTCTCCGGCGGCCAGCAGCAGCGTCTGTGCATCGCGCGCGGCGTGGCGCTCAGGCCAGAGGTTCTGCTGCTTGACGAGCCGACATCGGCGCTCGATCCGATCTCGACCGCCAAGGTCGAGGAACTGATCGCGCAGCTGAAGGCGAACTTCACGATCGTGATCGTGACGCACAACATGCAGCAGGCGGGCCGCATCTCGGACAATACCGCCTTCATGTATCTGGGCGAGCTTGTCGAGCATGGCCCGACATCGCAGATATTCGAGGCGCCGAAGAACAAGCGGACCGAGGACTACATCACCGGTCGCTACGGCTGATCATTTGAGAGAATGACGCCGGCGCGTAGGCGCCGGCGGATGGATCAGAGCACCGGTGTCTCTTCGATCAGGCCGGTCACGAAGTCGAACATGCCGTGGCGGCGATCGCGGCGCAGGCGTTCGGCGCGCACGATCGACTGCACGGCCTCGAAGGCTGTGTTCAGGTCGTCGTTGACGATGACATAATCATATTCGCGCCAGTGGGCGATCTCGGCGCGGGAATTGGCGAGACGCGTGGCGATCACCTCTTCGGAGTCCTCCGCACGGCGGTGCAGTCGCGACTGGAGCTCGGTCATGGTCGGCGGCAGCACGAAGATCGATACGATATCGGCCTTCATCTTTTCCTGCAGCTGCAGCGCGCCCTGCCAGTCGATATCGAACAGCATGTCGCGACCATCAGCCATGGCGGCCTCCACCGGCTCACGCGGCGTGCCGTAGAAATTGCCATGCACTTCCGCCCATTCGAGCAGCTCGCCGCTGTCGCGCATGCGCTCGAACTGGGGGATGGTGATGAAATGATAGTGTGTGCCGGCAATCTCGCTCGGGCGACGCTGGCGCGTCGTGACGCTCACCGAGATTTCAAGGCTGCGATCGCGCTCCAGGAGATTGCGCGCGATGGTCGACTTGCCGGCGCCCGAGGGCGAAGACAGGACAAGCATCAGCCCGCGACGGGGGATCACGGTGGGGGTGCTCGACGTCGTGCTGCCTGACGTCTGGGGGCTCGACGGGGTCGGGCTCATGGCTCACTCCAAATTCTGAACTTGCTCGCGGAACTGGTCGATGACCACTTTCAACTCAATACCGGCCGCTGTCACGGCAGCCGCATTGGACTTCGAGCATATTGTATTCGATTCCCGGTTAAATTCCTGTGCAAGGAAATCGAGCTTGCGGCCGATAGGGCCGCCCTTCGCGAGCAGGTCGCGCGCGGCGGCGACATGTGCCTTCAGGCGGTCGATCTCTTCGCGTAGGTCCGCCTTGGTCGCCAGGATCGCCGCCTCGGCATGGAGCCTGTCCTGATCGAACTTGCCGGATGCATCCATGAGCATCGCGACCTGGGCCGCGAGCCGTGCCGCGATCTCGCGCGGCGAGCGTGACGGGTCGCTTTCCACGACCTGGGTCAGCCGCTCGATGATCGCTACTTGGTCTAGGAGCACGCGGGAGAGCGCCGCCCCCTCCTGCTCGCGCATATGCCTGAGGTCGGTCAGTGCCAGCGCAAGGCCATTCATGATCTCGGCATCGCGCACGGCGATGGCTTCCGGGCTATCCTCGGTCTCGCGGAAATCGACGATGCCGCGAATGCCGAGAAGCGTATCGAGCTTCAACGGTGCCGGATCGATGATATCAGCGAGCTGATCGCGCAGCGACAGGACGGCGGCAAGCGCTTCCTGGTTGAGGACGGTTTCGACGCGGCTTTCGGGCGACGAGACGGACAGCGACACCTGCATATTGCCGCGGCTGAACTGCTCGCCGGCCAGTCGCTTGACATCGTTTTCCAGCCGCTCGAGGCCCGGCGGCAGGCGCAGGCGGATATCAAGGCCCTTGCCGTTTACCGAGCGCAGCTCCCAGGCCCAGCGCCAGCGATCAATCGTGCCTTCGCGCCGCGCAAAACCCGTCATGGACTGCAAAGCCATGGAAGCCTCCGATGGTGTTAGTTTCTCTTTTTCTTCGGAGCCGGAGCAGGCGCTGCCGGCGCATCGGCGGGCGTTGCCGCATCGGGCTGCCCATCGACGGCGATATTCGGATCGGCGCCCTTGTCTGCTTCCAGCTTGCGCCAGCGCCGGACATTGGCATTGTGGTCCTCAAGCGTGGCGGCGAAGACATGGCCACCCGTGCCATCGGCCACGAAGTAGAGGTCCTGCGTCTTCCACGGATTGGCGACAGCTTCCAGCGCATCGCGGCCGGGATTGGCGATCGGCGTCGGCGGGAGACCCTTGATCACATAGGTGTTGAAGGGCGTCTCTTTCTTCAGGTCCGACTGGTAGATCGGCCGATCCGCCGGCTTGCCGTCGCCACCGAACAATCCATAGATGATCGTCGGGTCCGACTGCAGGCGCATGCCCTTACCCAGGCGGTTCAGGAAGACCGAGGCCACATGGGCGCGCTCGTCTGGAACGCCGGTTTCCTTTTCGACAATGGAGGCGAGAACGATCATCTCGTCCTTCGACTTGAAAGGCAGCGACGGATCGCGCTTGTCCCAGATCTGGTCCACGAGCTTCTGCTGTGCGGCGGCCATCTGCTCGATGATCTCGGCGCGCTTGGTGCCGCGCGAGAACTTATAGGTGTCCGGGCGCAGGCTGCCCTCCGCCGGCAGGACCGTCGGGAGGTCGCCCTCAAGCACCTGATCCTCGTTCATGCGGTTGAACATCTGGCGGACGCTCAGGCCCTCGGGGAAGGAGATCGAATAGAGGATGGACTTGCCGGATTTCAGCAGTTCCATGATCTCGTTCATCGAGGCATGCGCCTTGATCTCGTACTCACCGGCCTTGAGGCTTTCGCCATCGTTCAGATGGGTGGCGGTGAGATAGCGGAAGACGCGGCCATCGGAGATGATGTTGTTGCGCTCCAGATTGAACGCGATCTCGGTGATCCCTGCGCCGTTGCGCACGATGAAATTGGTGTTGGCCTCCAGCGGACCGGGGCTCTGGTAGGTGGAAATCGCATAGTAGAAGACGACGACGGCGGCGGCGCAGCCGAGCACGACCAGCGTCATCAGGAAGTTCAGGAAAATGACGACCTGGCTTCTGGCCTTCTTGGAGCGCTTCGGCGGCTCCGGCACGCGCTCAGGGCGCAGCGCTTCGGTTGGCGATTTCGGAATGATCGGGCCACTCTGCGACTGCTGGCCCTGCTGGCCGGTCGTGTCGTTGCTCTGGTTCGTATCGCTCACCGGCAATCCTCTAAATTTGGCCCCAAAAGCTGCTTCTTGCGAAGCAATGCGGCGAAATGCGGGTGGGCAGCCATCGGATTGGACTGCCCTGCCCGTTGCGGACGTCGACGGTCAGTCTCAGGCGACGTAGCGGCGCAGCACCAGCGATGCGTTTGTACCGCCGAATCCGAAGGAATTCGACAGCGCCACGTTCACTTCCCGTTGACGCGCCTTGTGCGGGACGAGATCGATCATCGTCTCACGCTCGGGGTTGTCGAGATTGAGCGTCGGCGGCACGACGTTGTCGCGGATCGACAGCGTCGCGAAGATCGCCTCGATCGCACCGGCAGCGCCCAGGAGGTGGCCGGTGGCGGACTTGGTCGAGGACATGGAGATCTTCGACGCGGCGTCGCCGACCAGACGCTCGACGGCGCCGAGTTCGATCGTATCGGCCATGGTCGATGTGCCGTGCGCGTTGATGTAGTCGATATCGGCAGGCGTCAGACCAGCGCGCTTCAGCGCCATTGCCATGCAGCGGCCGGCGCCCTCGCCGTCTTCCGACGGCGCGGTGATGTGGTAGGCGTCGCCCGACAGGCCATAGCCGACGACTTCGGCATAGATCCGCGCGCCGCGCGCCAGGGCATGCTCGAGCTCTTCGAGAACGACGATGCCGGCGCCTTCGCCCATGACGAAGCCGTCACGGTCCTTGTCGTAGGGGCGCGAGGCTTTGGTGGGATCGTCGTTGTGCTGCGTGGAGAGCGCCTTGCAGGCCGCGAAACCGGCGAGCGAGATGCGGCTGACCGGCGATTCGGTGCCGCCGGCGACCATGACATCAGCATCGCCGAAAGCGATCAGGCGGGCAGCATCGCCAATGGCGTGCGCACCGGTCGAGCAGGCGGTGACGACGGAATGGTTCGGCCCGCGCAGCTTGTGACGGATCGAGACCTGGCCGGATACGAGGTTGATCAGACGGCCGGGAATGAAGAATGGAGAAATGCGGCGCGGGCCCTTGTCGCGCAGCGTATAGCCCGCCTCGACGATGCCTTCGATGCCGCCAATGCCGGAGCCGATGAGGACGCCGGTGGCAATCTGGTCTTCGTCGCTCTCGGGATGCCAGTTGGCATCGTTGAGCGCCATGTCGGCCGCGGCCATGCCATAGATGATGAAGGGATCGACCTTGCGCTGTTCCTTGGGCTCCATCCAATCATCCTGATTGAAGGTGCCGCCGGTGCCATCGCCGACAGGGATACGGCATGCGATCTTGGCCGGAAGGTCATCGACTTCGAACTCGGTCACGAGGCGTGCGCCGTTTTCACCCGCCAGCAGGCGAGCCCAGGTCACTTCCGTGCCGCATCCCAAGGGAGACACCATGCCAGTGCCCGTAATAACCACCCGTCTCATCGACTGCATTCCCCCGCCTTTTGTGTTCTATGGAGACCATGCCAGAAATAAAAAGGGCGGACTCCGGGTCCGCCCTTTCTAAAGTGCTCAGGATTAAGCCTGGGCCTTTTCGATAAACTTAACGGCGTCGCCGACCGTCAGGATCGAGTCCGCAGCGTCGTCAGGAATTTCAACGCCGAATTCTTCTTCGAACGCCATGACCAGTTCGACGGTGTCGAGCGAGTCAGCGCCCAGATCGTCGATGAAGCTTGCGCCTTCGACAACCTTGTCGGCGTCGACGCCAAGATGATCAATAACAATTTTCTTTACGCGTTCTGCGATATCGCTCATGTCGGTTTCCTCGACCTTATAATCCTGATCAGAGAGCCTTTATGGCACCCTACCCTGTTTCAGCCTGCGGCGCCCTAAAGCCACCTTCGGCAAACTCGTTGTACCCGGCTACCAGAGATGTCCCAGGCTTGCTTGGAAAGCCCGCCGGTCCGTCTTCTTTCTCGGGAGACTGTTCACAGTCATGGCCCGATTAACACGGTTTATGTCTGTCGCAAAGCCAGAAAATCAACCCCATAGCGTTGGTGAACAGGCTATTGCGGGGAAAAACGGCCCGAAAGCCAGTTTTCCGTTTCAGATCATGGCCATGCCGCCATTTACATGCAAAGTCTGGCCCGTCATGTAGGCCGCTTCCGACGAAGCCAGGTAAGCAACGGCGGAGGCCACTTCGGCACCGGTGCCCATGCGCTTCATCGGGATCGCGCCCATGATCGCGTCCTTCTGCTTGTCGTTCAGCTTGCCGGTCATCGCGCTTTCGATGAAGCCCGGAGCCACGCAATTGACCGTCACGTTGCGGGTCGCGATCTCCTGCGCCAGCGACTTGGTGAAGCCGATCATGCCGGCCTTGGAGGCGCAGTAGTTGGCCTGGCCGGGATTGCCGGTGACGCCGACGATCGAAGTGATGTTGATGATGCGGCCATAGCGGCGGCGCATCATCGGATGCGTCAGCTCGCGTGTCAGGCGGAACATCGAGGTCAGGTTGACTTCGATGACGCTGTCCCAGTCCTCGTCCGACATGCGCACGAAGAGGCCGTCCTTGGTGATGCCGGCGTTGTTGACGAGAATGTCGACGCCGTCGAGTTCGGCTTCCGCCTTGACGCCGAGCGCCTTGACTTCGTCGCGATCGGCAAGGTTCGCCGGGAAGATCTTGACGCGGTCGCCGAGTTCATTCGCCAGCGCCTCGAGCTTTTCGACGCGGGTGCCGTGCAGGCCGACGATGGCGCCCTGCTTGTGCAGGATGCGGGCGATTTCTTCGCCGATGCCGCCAGAGGCACCAGTTACCAGAGCCTTGCGGCCGGAGAGATCGAGCATGGAAGAATTCCTTGTAATCGTTAAATCAATCAGGCCAGAAGAGCGGCAACGGCCGCGTCGATATCAGCCGGCGAATTGACCGAGATGCCGGTCACGTTCTTGTCGATGCGGCGCGCGAGGCCGGTCAGCACCTTGCCGGCGCCGAGTTCGTAAAGCGTGGTCACGCCGTTTGCCGCGAACCACTCGACCGTTTCGCGCCAGCGAACCTGGCCGGTGACCTGCTCGACCAGCAGCTTGGCGATTTCCTCGGCGTCGGTAACGGGCGCGGCGCGCACGTTGGCGATGACGGGCACGACCGGGTTCGACTTCGCCACACCTGCCAGCGCTTCGCGCATCGCGTCGGCTGCCGGCGCCATCAGCGCGGAATGGAAAGGTGCGGAGACCGGCAGCAGGATAGCGCGCTTTGCGCCCTTTTCGGTGGCGATGGCAGCAGCCTTCTCGACCGGCGCCTTCTCACCCGAAATCACGATCTGGCCGCCGCCATTGTCGTTGGCGATCTGGCAAGCGCCAAGAGCCGAGGCTTCCTCGCAGACGGCGATCACGTCAGCATGTTCAAGGCCGATGATGGCGGCCATGGCGCCGACGCCGACGGGAACGGCAGCCTGCATCGCGTTGCCGCGAATGCGCAGGAGGCGCGCCGTATCGGCGATCGAGAACATGCCGGCGGCACAGAGGGCGGAGTATTCGCCGAGCGAGTGGCCGGCGACGTAGGAGACCTTGGCCTTGAGATCGACGCCCTTGGCTTCAAGCACGCGGATGACGGCCATCGACACGGCCATCAGCGCCGGCTGCGCATTGGCGGTCAGCGTCAGCGTCTCTTCCGGACCGTTGAAGATGGTCTCGGACAGCTTCTCGCCGAGAGCGTCATCGACCTCTGCAAAAACGGCGCGCGCTTCGGCGAAATTGTCGGCAAGATCCTTGCCCATGCCGACGGCCTGACTGCCCTGGCCAGGGAACGTGAAAGCGATGGTCATCCTATGTCCTTTTTATATGGACCCGCGGTCATTTCGCCTCCAATTGACATTCTTTCCCCGAGAGTCAAGTGCCGAAGGCCTGCGTTCCAAGGCTTTCGCGACTGCAACAAAGCAGCACTTTTGCTCTTGCGCTTGCTCAATTCCGGCCTAAATTCGCGCCGTCCTTCCAAGACCTCTTTCTTTTAAGATCACGATTAAGGCTCCCCAATGAAGCATAAGAAACTTGGCCGCACCGATATTTCGGTGTCCGAAATCTGCCTTGGCACCATGACCTGGGGCACGCAGAACACCGAGGCGGAAGCGCACGCGCAGATGGACTACGCCTTCGAAAAGGGCGTCAACTTCTTCGACACCGCCGAGCTTTATCCGACCACGCCCGTCGGCCCCGAGACCCAGGGCCTGACCGAGGATTATATCGGCACCTGGCTTGAGAAGACGGGCAAGCGCAAGGATATCGTCCTCGCCTCCAAGGTTGCCGGCCCCGGTCGTTCCTATATCCGTGGCGGCGAAGGCGCCGACGCCAAGAATATGCGACTGGCGATCGAGGCCAGCCTGAAGCGACTGAAGACCGACTATATCGATCTCTACCAGATCCATTGGCCGGTTCGCGGTCATTTCCACTTCCGCCAGAACTGGCACTACGACCCCTTCAAGCAGGATCGCGCCAAGGCCGTCGCCAACATCACCGATATCCTCGAGACGGCGGGCGAGCTGGTGAAGGAAGGCAAGATCCGGACGATCGGCCTCTCCAACGAGACGACCTGGGGTACGCAGAAGTATCTTACGATCGCCGAGCAGCTCGGCCTGCCGCGCGTCGTCAGCATCCAGAACGAGTACAACCTGCTCTATCGCCACTACGATCTCGACATGGCCGAGATGTCGCACCATGAGGACGTGGGCCTGCTCGCCTACTCGCCGCTCGCCGGCGGCATCCTCAGCGGCAAGTATATCGGCGGCGCCGTGCCTGGTGGCTCGCGCGGCTCGATCAACGGCGACATCGGCGGACGCCTGCAGCCGCTGCAGGAAGCGCCGACCAAGGCTTACGTCGAGATCGCCAAGCGCCACGGGCTCGATCCGTCGGCCATGGCCATCGCGTTCTGCCTGACACGCCGCTTCATGACGTCTGCGATCATCGGCGCGACGACGATGGCGCAGCTGACGACCGATATAGACGCGGCCGGCGTCAAGCTGTCGAGCGAGATCCTCGCCGAGATCGACAAGGTGCATCGCGAATATCCGATGCCGATCTGATATCGGCCCGCCGCGGCAGTCTGTCGCGAATGTCCGAAATCACCCGAATTTAACAGGAGCCGTCATTGTTTATCCGCAATGGCGGCTCACTTCGTTTTTGCCTGATGGTACTGACCGCAGCGCCAGAATTTTGGTCTGCGATCATTTCATATTGCTTATGTTTCAATACTTTATGGAAACTCAGATGATTGGTTCGCTTTACAGGTCCCTCACTCACAGAGTCATTCTTGGATTTGCCGCGCTTCTGGCCGGTGTCGCCGTTGCGTCCGCTGCCGCAGCGGCGGATCCTTCTGGTCAGGTGACGGTCGGGAGCACCGTTCGCAGCTTCACCCTGCATGTGCCTGATGGCCCGCGCCCGCCAGGTGGCTTTCCCCTGGTACTTGCCTTTCACGGCGGCGGCCAGCAGGGACCGGCCATGCGGCGGCTGAGCGGCCTTGATGCCGTCGCCGACAGCAGACGCTTCATCGTTGCCTATCCCAACGGTATCGACAAGCACTGGAACGACGGACGTTCGACGATCCGCAATCCTCAAAACGACGTCGGCTTCGTCTCCGCGCTGATCGATCAGGTGCAGCGGAGCTATGGCATCGACAGCAAACGCGTCTACGCGACGGGCATTTCGAACGGCGCACTCTTTGCCGAACGGCTCGGTTGCGACCTGTCCCGACGGATCGCCGCGATTGCGCCGGTTGCTGGAACACTGCCAAGCGACATAGCCGCGAAATGCCGCCCCGAACGTCCGGTCGCCGTATTGCAGATCGACGGCACGGCCGATCCAATCATGCCGTTCAAGGGCGGTGATGTCGCCGATTTCGGGGGCGCGGGCGAAGGAGGCAAGGTCTTGTCGGTCCGCGACACGGCGGCGTTCTGGGCCAGAACCAATGGATGCGCTCTGCCAGGGAAATCGGCACCGCTCGCTCCGACCGCTCGACCCGATAGCACGCGCGTCGTCGCCACGCGATACGACGGATGCCGACCATCGGGCGCCGTTGAGGTCCTGACGGTTACCGGCGGCGGCCATACTTGGCCCGGCGGCGTGCAATATGCGCGACGTCTGTTCGTTGGCGTGACCAGCCGGCAAATCGATGCCAGCCGCTCGATCGCCGACTTCTTCCTGTCGCAACCGCCGCGGTAAACCCGTTTTTCGCCGGTGGCGATATGTTTTCCGGGGCGGCCTTGCGTTTTCGTCAGAAATCCGTATAAGCCGCCCTGTTCGCAAAACCCGGTCTTCTGGCTGGTGGCTGAACGGAGGGCCGGTTTCCCACGGGAAATCGTTCGGAACGGAAGCGTTCCAGCCTCCCGTGTCTCCGCTCTCGACCGTCTCGGAACGCTTTTCTTGCCTGGGCCGCCCTTTTGGGGATTTGCCCAATCAGGAGCAGTCGTTGAGGCTTAGCCGCCGAATATCGGGTTGAATAAACGCAAGAAAGGCAAAGCTGTCATGGCTCTTTATGAACATGTATTCCTTGCCCGACAGGATATTTCCGCTCAGCAGGTAGAAGCCCTCGTAGAACAGTACAAGGGCGTACTCGAAGCTAACGGCGGTAAGGTCGGGCGCGTAGAAAACTGGGGCCTCAAGTCCCTGACCTACCGCATCAAGAAGAACCGCAAGGCTCACTACGTTCTCGTCGACATCGACGCCCCGGCTGCTGCCGTGCAGGAAATGGAACGTCAGATGCGCATCAGCGAAGACGTCCTTCGCTACATGACCATCGCTGTTGAAGCTCACGAAGAAGGCCCGTCTGCTATGATGCAGAAGCGCGACCGCGACGACCGCGGCCCGCGTGATGGCGCCGATCGTGGCCCGCGTCGCGAATTCGGCGATCGTCCGCCGCGTCGTGATGGCGACTTCCAGCGTGGCCCGCGTCCTGATCGCGCCCCGCGCGAAGACCGTGCATAAGGAGAACTGAGAATGTCTGAATCTTCCTCCGCACCGGTACGTCGTCCCTTCCACCGTCGTCGCAAGACTTGCCCTTTCTCCGGCGCAAACGCTCCGCGCATCGACTACAAGGACGTTCGTCTCCTGCAGCGCTACATTTCCGAGCGCGGCAAGATCGTTCCTTCCCGTATCACGGCTGTTTCGCAGAAGAAGCAGCGCGAACTCGCTCAGGCGATCAAGCGCGCTCGTTTCCTCGGTCTGCTGCCGTACGTCGTCGCTTAATTAGCTGACGAGACCAAATCGAGGGAAGGCAGCAATGCCTTCCCTTCTCCCTTTCGCGATGGGCGCGGATCGGAACCCCTAAAACCCATGTTGAGGCCTTTCTGAAACTGATTCAGGAAACGCCCTCTAACTGCTTGATGAAGCAGGACAGCGACCGTGAAACCACTGAATGCAAAAATGCTGGGCGTTGGAGCCCTCGCCGGGTTCGTCGCCGCACTTCTGGTGCTGGGCGCTGGCCGGCAGCCGTCTTCTTTCAGTGCTGTTCTCTACGCGGCTTCCGCGCTTCCCATTCTTCTTGTCGGCCTCGGCTGGGGCAACATGGCGGCGATCTCGGCCGTCGTTACCGCCGCCGTCCTCGGCGCGATCGCCATCTCGCCGTCCTTCGCGCTGATGATGACGCTGGTCACGCTGCTGCCGGCAGGCTGGATCAGCCACCTCGCCAATCTCGCGCGCCCCGCTTCCGAACTCGGCGGCCCCGATCATCTGATGGCGTGGTATCCGCTGTCGGATATCCTGCTGCATCTCTGTGGCCTCGTGACGTTCGCCGTCATCGTCGTCGGCGTGATGATCGGCTACGGCCCCGAACTGATCGACCGTCTGGTCGATGTGCTTTTCACTTCGGTGGCGCAGCAGCAGACCGATTTCACGCCCGACGCGGCTGTGATCGCGCAGACCAAGTCGCTCGTTCTCCTGCTTCTGCCGGCCATCCAGGGCGGCATGTGGGTGGTGATGCTGTTTGCGGCCTATTACATCGCGACGCGCATCGTTGCTGCATCCGGCGGCGGCCTTCGTCCGCGCGAGGATATCCCCTCCTCGCTCCGGATGAACCGCAACACGATCTTCATCTTCCTTCTCGGGCTTGCCGCAACCTTTCTGGGCGGCATCCCGGCGATGGTCGGAGCAACCGTCGTCGGCACGTTCGGTGCCGGCTTCCTTCTCTCCGGTTTCGCGGCGCTGCATTTTCGCACGCGCGGCAAGGAATGGCGTCTGCCGGCGCTTATCCTCTGCTACCTGGCATCTCTCATGTTGATGCTGCCAGCCTTTTTCATCCTCGTTCTGGGGCTCCGCGATACCCGCAAGGCGATCGCGCTCACCCCGAACAAGGATGCTGATGCCCCCAAACAGACAGATTCGAAACTCTAAGAACACGAAAGGAAAACTGACATGGACGTCATTCTTCTCGAACGCATCTCCAAGCTCGGCCAGATGGGCGAAACCGTAAAGGTTCGCGACGGCTTCGCACGTAACTACCTGCTGCCGCTCGGCAAGGCTCTTCGTTCGAACGAAGCCAACAAGAAGCGCTTCGAGTCCGAGCGCGCAACGCTTGAAGCCCGCAACCTCGAGCGCAAGTCGGAAGCACAGACCGTTGCCGACGCTCTCGAAGGCAAGTCCTTCGTCGTCGTTCGTTCGGCTGGCGAAACCGGCCAGATGTACGGCTCGGTCGCTGCTCGCGACATCGTCGAAATTCTCGCTGCTGAAGGCTTCAACATCAGCCGCAGCCAGGTTCACCTGAACACCCCGATCAAGACGATCGGTCTGCACCAGGTCGAACTGCAGCTGCATGCCGAAGTCGAAATCAACGTCGAGATCAACGTTGCTCGTTCGGCCGAAGAAGCCGAGCGCCAGAAGCAGGGCGAAACCCTGACGTCTGTCGACGCCATCTACGGCGTTGATGAAGACGCTCTGCGTCCGGAAGACTTCTTCGATCCGGAAGCCGACGGCAACGCCGAAGACGAATAAGGTTCAGGAGAGCAATCTCCCGAATGCGAAAGCCGGGCCTCGCGCCCGGCTTTTTGCTGTCCGCTATCTTGAAGACTAATTGGCCGCCGTCTTCTGCTCGGGCTCGGCGCTCTTGTCGACGCTGACGACGACCGAGAGACCCGGACCGAGGTTCTTGGCGGCCGGCTGGCCGGGATCTATGCTGATGCGAACGCCGACGCGCTGGGCGATCTTGACGAAATTGCCGGTGGCGTTATCCGCCTTGATCACAGCGAATTCGGAGCCGGCAGCGGGCGAAAAGCGCTCGATGCGACCGGTGAGCCGCTGACGGCCCAGGGCATCGACCACGATCGAGACGGGCTGACCGACCTGCATGCCCTCAAGCTGCGTCTCCTTGAAATTGGCGACGACCCAGACTTCTTCCGGCACCACCGCCATCAATTGCGTGCCTACCGCGACGTACTGGCCGAGGCGAACGCCGATCTCGCCGAGATGGCCGTCGCGCGGCGCCAGGATCGACGTGTTCTGGAGATCGATCTCTGCGAGATGCACGGTCGCTTCCGCGCTTGCCACGTTGGCCTCCAGCAGCGAGCGATTGACGATGATGGTCGCCAGATTCTGCTTCGACACTTCGAGCGCCGACTGCGCCTGGTTCAACGCCGCCTTCGCTTCCTCAAGCGTCGCCTGCGCCTGCTCGGATTCGCTGGCCGAAGCGATACCCCTGTCGTTGAGGTTGCTGATACGGTCCCAGGCGAGCTGCGCGCGCTTCAGCGAGGCGTTGGCGCTATCGATCTGCGCCTGGCTCGAAGCGATGGTCGCTTTTGCCGACAGCTCCGACTGGCGGGAGTTTTCAAGCGACGCTTTTTGCCCCTCAAGTGCCGAGCGGGCCTGAGCCAGCTTTTGCGTGTAGATGCGGTCGTCGATCTTGGCCAGCACGTCTCCCTGCTTGACCTGCTGGTAGTCCTTCACCGGAACATCGACGATGTAGCCATTCACCTGCGGGCTCATGATCGTCACGTAGCCCCTGATATAGGCGTTATCGGTCGTTTCGACCGATGTGACGAAGGGCGGCAGCCGCCAGGCGTAAAGCACGAGCAGGACGCCCGCGATACCGGCGATAATGGCGATGAGACTGGCGGGCGACCGGAAGAATTTCGACATGCGGTGAACTCGTGATCAGGATTGAACGGCTGCGGAAGCATTCGGCTCGGCGGTCCGGCGCTCAGATAGGCGCAGCCATGCCTGATGAAGAAGCATGACCAGGAGACCGAGTAGAGATGCCACGCAAATTGCGAGGAAGGTGTCGTTGTAGGCGAGCGTATAGGCTTCCCGCGTGACCTGCTGCGACAGCAATGCCAGCCCTTCGGCATTGAGCAATGTCTGGTCGGTGATGACCTTGCCGTAACCGGCGGACAGCTGCGAGACGCGTTGGGCCACCAGCGGATCCTGCAGCAGGATATGCTCGACCAGCACGTTCGAGTGGAACTTCTCGCGGATGGTGACGAAAGTGCCGAGCATGGCCGAGCCGAAGAGCGAGCCGATACTCTGGGTGAAGAGGAAGATCGCCAGGAAGTTGACGATGAAGGGCATTCCACGGGCCATGGCCGCCTTGAAGCCGCTCGCCATCACCGGCGGCAGGAACATTGCCGCGCCCGCCGAGACCAAGGCTTGGCTGAGATACATCTGCTCCGGCCTTGTGAGGCTTGTGGACTGGCTGTCGAGATAGGCGCCCGCCGCGATGAGCACCAGCGATATCAGGTGCGCGGTGCTGACGTAGCGCGTGGTCATCAAGAGCGTGCAGAACAATCCGCCGAGCACCGAGGCGACCAGAACGATCGCGTACAGCTTCGTCGTCTGATCGTTGAGCAGGCCAAGCTGCTGATAGAAATTGGCAGCGGTCGAGGATTGTTCTGACGAGACGAAGCGGAACATCAGCAGGACGCCCGCCATCCTGAGATTGGGGCCAGACAGCACCCAGCGGATATCGAGCATCGGATTTTCGCGCGGCAGCTCGATCGCCACCACGAGCGCCAGGCAACCGGCGGCGACCGCAAGCAGAACGCCGATCCACGGCGCTTCTAACCACCAGTAGAGACGCCCGAGCGTGAGGACGACCGCTAGGCAGCCGAAACCGACGGCCAGCAGGAGATAACTCAGAATATCCATGCGCTGGATGACGACCGCGCGTGGCGGTGAGGTCAAGGGCATGGTGTAAATGATGGCGAAGGCCAGCAGCGCCAGCCCCATCTCCAGCGTATAGAGCGCGTGGTAACCGCCGAGATCAAGCAGCGGCGGCGAGATGATACGTGCGATCGGCGCGGCAAATAGCGTGCACATCAGCGCAAGGCTGATGCCTGTCGTCAGCTTGCGCTCCGGTGGGAACAGCTCGAGCATGTAGAGAAAGCCGAGCGTGGAGATCGGGGCCGCCGCGATGCCGCTTAGCGCCCGCACGACGATGGCGGAGTGCAGGTCGGTCACGAGAAGGTTCAGCACCGCGGCAAAGACGAAGCAGATGATGCTGAACTCGGCGAAACGTCTCAGGCCATATTGCGTGCGGATCTTGAACAGCGCGATCGACAGGCTGGCATATGGCGCCATATAGGCCGCCGACAGCCACGAGACCTCAGCGGTCGTCGCCGAAAACGACCCCTGGAGCTGGTAGATATTGGCATTCACGAGGTTCATGCCGAGACCCTGCGTGACGAAGAGCAGGACCGAGGCGGCCATGTAGAAGGGCTTCTTCCAGCCGGCCATCGCCACGACGGGCGGGGGCGCAGGCTGCGGTTCCTGTGCCGCCGCCTCGTCCGCGGCTTTTGGCGCAACACTGTCGCTGGACGCCTGGACGAGGCTCATTACTATTTCCTCACACTCCGCGAATGCCCTGCAAATTCGCCTGCATGGCCCGTATCGTATCCAAGGTAGTCCTCAGATCGCGTTCGGGAATACCTGCGATCACCTGGGCACGCACGCTGACGGCGATGTCGTCGATCTCGCCGGCGACGACCTTGCCTGTCTCGGTAATGTAGATCTCCTTGGCGCGGCGATCGGAGCCCGCGACCCGGCGCTCGACAAAGCCCTGCCCTTCCATCGCGTCCAGAATACGGACCAATGTCGGCGTTTCCAGCTCCAGCCGATCGGCAAGCTCCCGCTGGTTGATGCCGTCCTTCTTGTTCAGCGTGAAAAACACCCGCGCCCGCGGCAGCGTCATGTTCCGTTCCCGGACGATCTTGTCGAAAACCGCTCTAAGCTTCCGGTTGAAAGCAGCCAAATCTTCAATCAACTCTCGTCCGAGAGGCGCATTTGTCATATTTATCAGTCCATTTAATTAGCGTGCTTATTATTTGTTTTATACCTACAGTCATTTTCCGCGTTTTTCAAGCGGTGATGACGAGAGTCTCAATGCACACTCCCCTATCAATGCCTAAAATACCACGAACGCGTTGATTCGCGTGAGTCGCTTTGTACCGTGTCCGGAAGGCTACACCGCCGGTATTTTCGCGTGATGGCAAGATGCGCTGTGGAGAAGTCGAACAACGTGCCAAAGCCAAAGCGTTTTGGCCGCTCGCCATGTTCAGCACTTGATTTTGCCGTTGGTGAATTGCAAACCCGAAGCTGAATAAGACAGAACGGATCAAGATGAACGACGCCGCCCGAAAGATCGCCGCTGTTGCCCAGCCGGAGCAGCACTACCGCGAAGCACCCAACAACATCGAGGCCGAGCAGGCGCTTCTCGGCGCGATCCTGATGAACAACGACGCCTATTACCGGGTGTCGGACTTCCTCAAGCCGCCGCATCTTTACGAGCCGCTGCATCGCAAGATCTTCGAGGTTGCGGGCGATATCATCCGCATGGGCAAGATCGCCAATCCCGTGACGATCAAGACCTTCCTGAAGGCCGACGAGAAGGTCGGCGACATGACGGTCTCCGAGTACCTCGCCCGCCTGGCGCGCGAAGCCGTCACCATCATCAACGCCGAGGACTACGGCCGCGCGATCTACGATCTGGCGCTGCGCCGGGCGCTGATCACCATCGGCGAGGACGTCGTCAACATCGCCTATGACGCGCCGCTCGACATGCCGCCACAGGCGCAGATCGAAGACACCGAGCGCCGCCTGTTCGAGCTTGCCGAAAACGGGCGCTACGACGGTGGCTTCCAGGCGTTCAACGACGCGGTAGCGCTGGCGATCGACATGGCGGCTGTCGCCAAGGAGCGCGATGGCGGCCTTTCCGGTATCTCGACCGGCATCATGTCGCTCGATAGCAAGATGGGCGGTCTGCAGCGGTCCGACTTGATCGTGCTTGCCGGACGCCCGGGCATGGGCAAGACCTCGCTTGCGACCAATATCGCCTACAACATCGCCGCCGCTTATGAAGGCGAAGTGCAGTCCGACGGCAGTATGAAGGCGAAACAAGGCGGCGTCGTCGGCTTCTACTCGCTCGAAATGTCGTCCGAACAGCTGGCCACCCGTATCATCTCCGAGCAGACCGAGGTTTCCTCGTCGAAGATCCGCCGTGGTGACATCAACGATGCCGACTTCGAAAAGCTCGTCGCCTGCTCGATGATGATGCAGAAGGTGCCGCTCTATATCGACCAGACCGGTGGTATCTCGATCGCACAGCTCTCTGCCCGCGCGCGCCGCCTGAAGCGCCAGCGCGGCCTCGATTGCCTCGTGGTGGACTACATCCAGCTGATGACGGGCGCCGGCAAGGGCGACAACCGCGTGCAGGAAATCACCCAGATCACGACGGGCCTCAAGGCGCTCGGCAAGGAACTGAACGTGCCGATCATCGCGCTGTCGCAGCTGTCGCGTCAGGTCGAAAGCCGCGAGGACAAGCGCCCGCAGCTCTCCGACCTTCGTGAATCGGGCTCGATCGAGCAGGACGCCGACGTCGTGCTCTTCGTGTTTCGCGAGGAATATTACGTCAAGAACCTCGAGCCGCGCGACATCCACGATCCGAAATATCCGGAGTGGGAAGCGCTGTTCGACAAGGTGAAGGGCACGGCCGACGTGATCATCGCCAAGCAGCGCCACGGACCGACCGGCACCGTCAAGCTCGCCTTCCAGTCGGAGTTCACCCGCTTCGCCGATCTGGCCGAGCCGAGCTTCACGCATTACGAAGAGCAGTAAGGGTCCGAACCTAATTTGACACCGCGCCCTCATGTTGGCATTATCGCCAACATGAGGGCGCAACTGCTTTACCGCTCGAAGTCCGTGTTGTCGGACGGGGCCATCCAGGAGTTGGTCGTCTGGAAAGTAGCGCGGCCGGTGCCGGGTAGCGCCCACGACTACAAATACAGCCTCTTCTATGGCTATCCCGGACAACGCGTCGTCGGGTATGACAACGAGCGAGGCAAGGGCGACCACAAGCACCTCGATGGCAGTGAAGAGGCATACGCGTTCTCGACCGTCGAAAAACTTCTCGAAGATTTTCGACGAGACGTGGACATCAGAAGGAGCCGGCGCAGATGACCACCGCAACGATCCGAATTCAAAGAGACGATGACGCCGCGATCGGCAACGCGATCGATGGGTTCGTCAAAGCCTGGAATAGCGGCGAAGCGCAACCTCACCTGTTCACCTTCTCATCACCCGAACAGCTCTTCTCGGTGCTCACGCCCAAACGCTGGACATTGATCGAGCGCCTGCAGGCGATTGGCCCTTCGACCTATCGCGGCCTGGCCGCCGCGCTGTCCCGTGACGTCAAACGGGTCCACGAGGATGCGGCCGCGCTGATCGAATGGGGACTGATCGAGGTCAACGAAGAAGGGCGTATCCATGTGCCCTATGAAGTGATCCATGCCGACTTCGACCTTCGCAGCGTTGCGTAAGCAAAGTGGCGTCTCTTCCTTGTAATCATCCCACCCTTACAATGTGCGGAGACCTCCCTCCGCCTCCACTGCAGATGTGAAACATGACCGATTTTGCCGACGACTACGAAGAAGAAGACCGTTTTGCCTCCGCGGGTTTGCGCCTGACGGTGGATCTGGCCGCGCTGACCGAAAACTGGCGTGACATGGCGCGGCGTTCCGGCAACGCGCGCACGGCGGCCGTGGTCAAGGCCGATGCCTATGGCACCGGGATGGAGGACGCCGGAGAGGCGCTTTATCTGGCGGGCGCGCGGGATTTCTTCGTGGCCACCGTCGATGAAGGCGTGACGCTCAGGCTCTATGCGCCTGATGCCCGCATCTTCGTGCTCGCAGGCATCTGGCCGGGGACCGAACGCCGCTTTTTCGAGAACGATCTCGTGCCGGTCATCTCGTCCGAGGAACAGCTTGCCTTCTGGATGGCGGTGCTGGCCGAATACGGCGATTACCCTTGCGCGCTGCATGTCGATACCGGCTTCAACCGCCTCGGCCTCGATATGAACGAGGCGATCGCGCTCGCCGACGACGTCTCGCGTCCGGCGAGTTTCGCGCCCGTGCTGGTCATGAGCCACCTTGCCTGCGGCGACGAGCCGAGCTCGGCGATGAACCGGCAACAGCTTGAATCATTCCGCAAGGTTAGCGCCGCCTATGAAGGTATCGATTCAAGCCTTTCGGCCTCCGCCGGCATCTTCCTCGGCAACGACTATCACTTCGATCTGACGCGCCCCGGGATCGCGCTTTATGGCGGCGCGGCGGTCAACGGCATGGCCAATCCGATGCGGCCAGTCGTGACGGCCGAGGCGCGCGTCATTCAGGTGCGTGATGCCAAGGCCGGCGATGGCGTCGGCTATGGCCGCGCGCTGGAACTCACCCGCGATAGCCGCCTCGCCATCGTCTCTGCCGGTTACGCCGATGGGTATCTGCGCAGCCAATCCGGCGGTGGCGTCCCCCTGCGCCAGGTGGCGCCCCAGGGCGGCCACGGCTTTATTGCCGGACGCAAGGTGCCGATTGCCGGACGCGTGACCATGGATATGACGATCTTCGACATCACCGATCTGCCCGAGAACGCGGTGAGCGCCGGCAACTATGTCGAACTCTTCGGGAAGAACATTTCGGTGGACGAGGTCGCGCGGGCGGCGGGTACGATCGGCTATGAAGTGCTGACCAGCATGGGGTTGCGCCATGAGCGCCGGTATCTGAGCGAGGACGACAGCTAGGGCTTGGAAAGCGATATTCTCCTGTGCTATACGAGAACAAAAGGAGATCGAAATGACCGAGATCCATCTCGACCAGGAACAGCGTGACTTCATCGCCGACCAGGTGAAAGCCGGCCTTTACAAGGACGCGGACGCTGTCGTTGCCGCCGGCCTTCGGCTCTTGGGAAGCGAAGAAGGCAGGCTTACGGAATTGAGACGGGCGATCGACAACGCCGAACGCCAGATTGCGCGTGGCGAAGGCGTGAGCTTCTCGGAAGACGACAGCCTCACGGATTACATCATAAGCAAAGCGCGGGAGCGGACGTGATACATCGGAGACGGTTCGAGCTTTCTCCCGACGCGATCAATGACCTAACCGCAATTTACAACTACGTCGCCGAGCAAAACCCTTCGGCGGCCGTTAAATTGCTTAACGACATCGACACAAAAATCAAAGAGATGGCGCGATCCGGGAACTCTGGCGTGTCCCGCAGCTGGGTGCGGCCGGGACTGCGCGCGATGCCCTTTAGAGGCCGCTGCATCTATTTCCGCGTCACCGATTCCACCCTTTACGTCCTGCGCGTCGTCCACGGGCGCCAGTTGATAACCCCCGACGACTTCAGCGAAAGCAACGACTGACCTCATGGCGAAAGCAAGAACACAATTCATCTGCCAGGGCTGCGGCACCATCCACAGCCGCTGGGCCGGCAAATGCGAGGGTTGCGGCGCGTGGAACACCATCGTCGAGGAAGACCCGATGGGCGGGATCGGCGGTGGGCCGGCGAAGACGCCGAAGAAAGGCCGCCCAGTAGCGCTGACCGCCCTGTCGGGCGAGATCGAGGAAGCGCCGCGCATCCATACCGGCATTTCGGAGCTCGACCGCGCGCTGGGCGGCGGTTTCGTGCGCGGTTCGGCGGTACTGATCGGCGGCGATCCAGGTATCGGCAAGTCCACCTTGCTCATGCAGGGCGCGGCCGCACTGTCGCGACGCGGGCATCGGATCATCTATGTCTCGGGCGAAGAGGCGGTCGCGCAGGTGCGACTCAGGGCGCAGCGCCTTGGTGCAGCGGATACGGATGTGCTGCTCGCCGCCGAGACCAATGTCGAGGATATCCTGGCGACGCTGGCCGAAGGCAAGCGGCCCGATCTCGTCATCATCGATTCCATCCAGACGCTGTGGAGCGATCTTGCCGAATCCGCGCCGGGCACCGTGACGCAGGTGCGCACCGGCGTTCAGGCGATGATCAAGTTCGCCAAGCAGACGGGTGCCGCCATGGTGCTCGTCGGCCATGTCACCAAGGACGGGCAGATCGCCGGTCCGCGCGTGGTCGAGCACATGGTCGACGCCGTTCTCTACTTCGAGGGCGACCGGGGTCACCACTACCGCATCCTGCGTACGGTGAAGAACCGCTTCGGGCCGACCGACGAGATCGGCGTGTTCGAGATGTCGGACAAGGGCCTGCGCGAAGTGGCGAACCCGTCCGAGCTCTTCCTCGGCGAGCGTAACGAGAAATCGCCGGGGGCTGCCGTGTTTGCCGGTATCGAGGGCACGCGGCCGATCCTCGTCGAAGTGCAGGCGCTGGTGGCGCCGACGTCGCTCGGCACGCCGCGACGCGCGATCGTCGGGTGGGATTCGGCGCGTCTGTCGATGATCCTCGCCGTGCTCGAGGCGCATTGCGGGGTGAAGCTCGGGCAGCACGACGTCTATCTCAACATCGCCGGCGGCTACCGGATTTCAGAGCCGGCAGCGGATGTGGCGGTCGCGTCCGCATTGGTTTCGTCGCTTGCCGGTATTGCCCTTCCGGCTGATTGTGTCTATTTCGGCGAAGTCAGCCTGTCGGGCGCCGTCCGGCCGGTTGCGCACACGAACCAGCGCCTCAAAGAAGCCGAGAAGCTCGGATTTTCTGCAGCGCTGCTTCCATCGGGGTCCGCCGAACTGCCGAAGGGCACGGGCGGGCGCTGGAGCGAGATCGAAAGCCTGCCGGATCTGGTCGCCCGGATCGCCGGCTCGAAGGGCGCTTTGAGACGTGTGGAAGAAGAGGTTTGATCCTTTCATCGCCGCAACAGGTGATGATATAGGATGCACGCAATGAGGCGCGACTGAGCTGCGAATTGGCGGCCGTCCTGGAGTTGGATTTATATGCCCATTACGATTTTCGACGGTATTGTCATCGGCGTCGTGCTTTTTTCCGCCGTGCTCGCCATGGTGCGCGGCTTCTCCCGCGAAGTGCTCTCGATCGCAAGCTGGGGCGGCTCGGCTGCCGCGGCCTACTATTTCTACCCCTATCTCGTGCCCTACGCGAAGAAGTATACCGACGATGACCGCATCGCGCTCGTCGGCTCGGCCGCGGTCGTGTTCCTGATCGCGCTGATCGTCATTTCCTTCATCACCATGAAGATCGCCGATTTCATCATCGACAGCCGCATCGGCGCGCTCGACCGTACTTTGGGCTTCCTGTTTGGAGCCGCAAGAGGCATACTTCTGCTCGTCGTCGCCACCGCTTTCTGGAACTGGCTCGTCGATGTCGATCACCGCCCGAACTGGGTCAACAACGCCAAGTCCAAGCCGTTCCTGGATTCGATGGTGACGAAGCTGCAGTCGGTTCTGCCTGCTGAATTCGCCCAGGTGATCCGCGCGAGCGTGATGGAGAAACTACAGCCGCAGGGCGGCAATGCGGAAGGCGACAATGCGCCGGCTTCCGATCAGGCGCCGGCCGAGGATGCCGCGCCCGCCCCTGCCAATGGTGCACAGCAGCCGTCTAATTGACGCAGTGTTCAACAGCTTGACCCAGCCTGTGGCAGTTGCCATTTGAGGGGGACGCGAATAAAGGTCCGGCCGGGCACACGCTCCGCCGGGCTTACGCCGTTTTCGGAAGTGCCATACCATTCTTGTGAGAGCAAAGGCCCGCAGCAATGAACCAGTCCCATTCCTCCACGCTCAACGACGAACTCGATGGCGATACGCTGCATGAGGAATGCGGTGTCTTCGGCGTTCTCGGCCATCCCGATGGCGCAACGCTGACAGCGCTCGGGCTGCATGCCCTGCAGCATCGTGGACAGGAGGCGGCCGGTATCGTCACATTCGACGGCAAGCAGTTCCATACCGAAAAGCGCATGGGCCTCGTCGGCGACCACTATACGGATCCGGCAACGCTGGCAAAGCTTCCGGGCTTCATCTCGATCGGCCACACACGCTACTCCACGACGGGGGAAGTGGCGCTGCGCAACGTGCAGCCGCTGTTTGCCGAACTGGAAGTCGGCGGCATCGCCGTTGCCCATAATGGCAATTTCACCAACGGCCTGACGATGCGGCGCATGCTGATCGCCGATGGCGCCATCTTCCAGGCGACGTCGGACACCGAAGTGGTGCTGCACCTGATCGCCCGCTCCAAGCAGACCTCGTCCTCCGACCGCTTCATCGACGCCATCCGCCAGATGGAAGGCGGCTACTCGATGCTGGCGATGACCCGCACGAAGCTGATCGCCGCGCGCGACCCGATCGGTATCCGTCCCCTCGTGATGGGCGAGCTCGACGGCAAGCCGATCTTCTGTTCCGAGACCTGTGCGCTCGACATCATCGGCGCGAAATATATTCGCGACGTCGAGAACGGCGAAGTCATCATCTGCGAAATCCAGCCCGACGGCTCGATCACCATCGACAGCCGCAAGGCCGATCAGCCGAAGCCGGAACGCCTCTGCCTGTTCGAATATGTCTACTTCGCCCGCCCCGATTCCGTCGTCGGCGGCCGTAGCGTCTACACGGCGCGCAAGAACATGGGCATCAACCTCGCCAAGGAAGCCCCCGTCGTGGCCGACGTCGTTGTGCCGGTGCCGGATGGCGGCACGCCGGCAGCGCTCGGCTTTGCCCAGGCAAGCGGCATTCCGTTTGAATACGGCATCATCCGCAACCACTATGTCGGCCGCACCTTCATCGAGCCGACGCAGCAGATTCGCGCCTTCGGCGTGAAGCTGAAGCATTCGGCCAACCGCGCGATGATCGAAGGCAAGCGCGTCGTCCTGGTCGACGATTCGATCGTTCGCGGCACGACCTCGCTGAAGATCGTGCAGATGATCCGCGATGCCGGCGCCAAGGAAGTGCATATCCGCGTCGCCAGCCCGATGATCTACTTCCCGGACTTCTACGGCATCGACACGCCTGATGCCGACAAGCTGCTCGCCAACCAGTATTCGAGCCTGCAGGCTATGTGCGACTATATCGGCGCCGACTCGCTCGAGTTCCTGTCGATCGACGGCCTTTACCGCGCCGTTGGCGGCGAGAACCGCGATGCGGCCAATCCGCAATTCACCGATCACTACTTCACCGGCGACTACCCGACGCGCCTGCTCGACAACGACAGCACGAGCAATGTCCGCAAGCTCGCCGTGATGGCCAGCAACGGCTGATTTCGACTGACCTTTCGATCGAGGGGCCGATCGCGCCCCTCGCCTCCCCGCGCATACGGATAAGGCTAAAATGAGCGTCAATCTCACCGGCAAGGTCGCACTCGTCACCGGCGCATCGCGCGGGATCGGCTATTCCACTGCACTCGAACTTGCCAAGGCGGGCGCCCATGTCGTCGCCTGCGCCCGCACGGTCGGCGGCCTCGAGGATCTCGATGATGCGATCAAGGCAGTCGGTGGCTCGGCGACGCTCGTTCCCTTCGACCTCGCCGACATGAACGCCATCGATGCGCTCGGCGCCTCGATCTTCGAACGCTGGGGCAAGCTCGACATTCTCGTCGCCAATGCCGGCGTGCTCGGCGTGATCTCGCCGATCGGCCATATCGAGGCGAAGGTGTTCGAGAAGGTAATGACCATCAACGTGACGGCGACGTGGCGGCTGATCCGCTCGGTCGATCCGCTGCTGACGCGCTCCGAAGCCGGCCGCGCCGTTATCCTGTCTTCCGCTGCCGCCCATCGCTGTCGTCCATTCTGGGGCGCCTATTCTGCGTCCAAGGCTGCGGTCGAGGCCTTGGCGCGCACATGGGCTGGTGAAACGCAGAGCACGCCTCTTCGCGTGACCAGCGTCGATCCCGGCGCCACGCGCACCGCGATGCGCGCGCAGGCGGTGCCGGGCGAAGATCCCGAAACGCTGCCGCATCCTTCCCAGGTTGCAAAGGCGATGATGCCGCTTCTGGCCCCCGACTACACCGAAACAGGCAAGCTGTTTATCGTGCGCGAGAATAAGCTCGTCGGCTACCAGATGCCCGGCTAAGCCGTTTCGGCTAGCGCGACACTTGCGCTGCTGCTTGGAAGAGGCCCGATAGGTCGGGCTCGGTCGGGCAGAGCGCGTTGAGATCGACAGCCCCCTGGATGCCGGCAACGCTGCCGGTATCGGCGAACTGCCAGATCGACCATCTCCCACAATCGCCCACCGACGGCTCCTCAGCGATGCTTCGCAGCCAGAGATGGTGCGCGGGAAACATCTCCTCGTGCCCCCTTAGATATTGATCGAAGAAGGGCTGATCGAGGTAGAAGATCGGCTTGCCGGGATAGGCGCCGTTCAACTCACCAAAGAACGCGTTGAGTTCGCCGCTCAGTTCTTCGCGTGTCGGCACCTTGCCGCAATTGCCGGTGAATTCGAGATCAATGGCAAGCGGCAGCGTTCCCGGTTCGGAAGGGACTGTCGCCAGCACGTTCTGCGCCTGATCGCGGCCGGGTCGGCAGAAGGTGAAGAAGTGGTAGGCGCCCCCAACGATGCCCGCATTCTTCGCCGCCTGCCAGTTCTCAGCAAAGCGGGTATCGCGGTGATCGCCACCTTCCGTCGCCTTCATGATCGCAAAGCGGACATTCGGCTGCGTCGCCAGCGCTGTCCAATCAATCGCGCCCTGATGGTGGCTGATGTCGATGCCCTGGATCGGATAATCGGTGAGCGAGGGAGGTGAAAACGGGGCCATGGCGCGATCGTATGCCAGATAGGCGGCTGAAGCGACAGCCAGAAGGATGGCGGCAAGCAATGCCTGGTTTAATCGCTTCAATTGTGGCTCCGCTTTGCCCTTCGTTGTTGCCTGATATAGGGCGGGCTTGAGCGATGTCGTGACCGCCCGGCCCTTCGCTTGCGCTCCGGGCGTTCGACGCTGCAATCGATTCGCTGGATCGATTGCTCGCGCTCAGCCCGACCGCGTCTCACCCCCCTTGACCAACGCCCGAAGCCGGGCCATAAAACCCGCCATGAAGACGGTTACCTGCATCATCTGCCGGAAGATTATTCGCTAGCGCGCTCGCTGGCCTGGCCGTTTTCGTCTCCCAATACGCCAAGATGACAAACGCCCCGGCCCGCCGGTCGCGACACGTTGTTTTTCGGATTATGGCATTTTGGGAGAATAGACATGGACGGCCAGTCGGGATCGAAGACGCCGGAACTCAAGCTGTACAACACGATCACGCGCGAACGGACGGTTTTCGCACCGATCGACGCCGACAATGTGCGCATGTATGTCTGCGGCCCGACCGTCTATGACTTCGCCCATATCGGCAACGCCCGCCCCGTCATCGTCTTCGACGTTCTCTTCCGGCTGCTGAAGCATGTCTATGGCGACGACCACGTCACCTATGCGCGCAACATCACCGACGTCGACGACAAGATCAATGCCCGGGCGCTGCGCGATCATCCGAGCCTTTCGCTCAACGACGCGATCCACGCCGTGACCGAGAAGACGGCGCGGCAGTTCCACGAGGACGTAGCGGCACTCGGCTGCCTTGAGCCATCCGTGGAGCCGCGCGCGACCGATAATATCGCCCAGATGATCGAGATCATCGGGCGGCTGATTGCGCGAGGTCACGCCTATGAGGCCGAAGGCGAGGTGTTGTTCGACACCAAGTCGATGGCTGACTACGGGCAGCTTTCCAAGCGCCCGCTCGACGAGCAGCAGGCGGGCGCCCGTATCGCCGTCGACGCGCACAAGAAGAACCCCGGCGACTTCGTTCTCTGGAAGGCCTCCAGCGACAGCGAGCCCGGCTGGGAAAGCCCCTGGGGCCGCGGGCGTCCAGGCTGGCATATCGAGTGCTCGGCGATGAGCCAGCGCTATCTCGGCGACGTCTTCGATATCCATGGCGGCGGGCTCGACCTGATCTTCCCGCACCATGAAAACGAGATTGCCCAGTCGCGCTGCGCGCATGGCACCGAGATGATGGCGAATGTGTGGATGCACAACGGCTTCGTGCAGGTCGAAGGCCGCAAGATGTCGAAGTCGGAGGGCAACTTCATCACCATCAACGAATTGCTGGCAACGGAGAAATTCGGCGGTCGCAAATGGCCGGGCGCTGTGCTGCGGCTTGCCATGCTGATGACGCATTACCGCGAGCCGATCGATTTCTCGATCAAGCGCCTGGAAGAGGCCGAACGCCTGCTGGCAAAGTGGCCGGCGGCGGACGCCGGCGACGCCGCACCGTCTGAGGCGGTCTTGAACGCGCTTCGCGACGACCTCAACACGGTGGCTGCCGTGCAGGCGCTGCATGCGCTGGCACAGGAAGCCAACGCCGACAAATCGCTGCTGCCGACCTACGCCGCCAGTGCCTCCCTGCTCGGGCTTCTGCCCGAGATGGCGGAGATCGACGAGGCGGTGGCGATCGAGATCGACCGGCGCGTGAAGGCGCGACTGGAACTGCTGAAGGCCAAGAACTTCGCCGAGGCCGACAAAATCCGCGACACGTTGATGGCCGAGGGCGTGCAGCTGAAGGACGGCAAGGACGCGGCAACCGGCGAGCGGGTGACGACGTGGGAGGTGAAGCGGTGACAGCGGAGGTCTCGGCGTCGGAGCTTGTGGCGAATGCCCCTCCCCAACCCCTCCCCACAAGGGGGCGGGGCTACAGCGCCGCGACCGCTCGCCTCAACCTGATCACGGTGCATGCGATCTCTCGGAGCGAGGCCTCGCCCCGGGTTAGCCCTCCCCCTTGTGGGGAGGGTTGGGAGGGGTCTTTGTATCCCGCGCAATGGAGGATTTGCGAATGACGACCTACTCCGGCGGCTGCCAGTGCGGCGCGATCCGTTTCCGGGTCCGGGGGACGCTCAAGGACTCCTCGATCTGTCATTGCCGCATGTGCCAGAAGGCGTTCGGTGCCTATTATGCGCCGCTGGTGTCGGTGCGTGGCGCGGAGCTTGAATGGACGCGGGGCGAGCGGAAGCGGTTTCAGTCGTCGAACGTCGTCGAACGCGGCTTTTGCGCCGATTGCGGCACGCCGCTGACCTATGAGGCGCCGGATGGGATCGCGATTGCCGCCGGTGCGTTTGATGATCCCTCGACGCTGCCGCCCGTCATCCAGTTCGGCACCGAGCGCAAGATCGACTTCGTCGACCACCTGCACGAACTGCCGGTTCGTGTGACCGAGGAAGATGCCGAGGCGGCACCCTTCGTGCTCGATCTCGTTTCCTACCAGCACCCCGACCACGACACCGCAACCTGGCCCGAGGAAAAGCGTCCGTGAGCACAACAGCGGCGATGAGTGGGGGATGCCAGTGCGGCGCGGTTCGTTATCGCGCGGCGGGCGAACTCGGCTATCCGCATCTGTGCCATTGCCGCATGTGCCAGAAGGCTTCCGGCAACTACTTCATGCCGCTGGCGGCCGCGAAACGGTCCGAGTTTGTGCTGACGCGCGGGGAGCCGGCGTGGTTCCAATCCTCAGATCTCGTCCGTCGCGGCTTTTGCGCGACCTGCGGGACGCCGCTGTTCTACGACACGCCGGAGGCCGATACCATCAACCTCGTTCTCGGCACGCTCGATGATCCGCAGGCGGTCAAGCCAGTGGCGCAATCGAATACCGGGCGCAAGATGCGCTGGTTTCACGACCTCGACAGCCTGCCCACAGAACCCGACGAAGAGACGCCCGATCGCGAGAATGCGATCGCCGCGAGCAATCACCAACACCCCGACCACGACACGGCCGAATGGCCATCTGGAGCATCATCATGAGCGAACCCATCCGAACCGGCGGATGCCAATGTGGCGCAGTGCGTTTTCGTATCTCGGGCAAGCTCGGGCGACCGTCGATCTGCCATTGCCGCATGTGCCAGAAGCAGTTTGGCGGGTTCTTCTCGGCGCTGGTGACGACGCCGGAGGAAGGCATGGAGTGGACGCGGGGCGCGCCGAGCTATTTCCAGTCGTCCATCAATATCGAGCGCGGTTTCTGCAAGGATTGCGGCACGCCGATGATCTACCGGCATCCCGGCGGGCTTGAGCTTGCGATCGGCACCTTCGACGATCGCAGCGATCTCGCACCGCAGGTCCAGGTGAACTACGAGGCGCGCATCCCCTGGGTCGAGACGATCTTCGACCAGCCTGTTCATACCGACCCCGATTTCTACGCGCGGCAGGAGGCAATCATCTCCTTCCAGCATCCCGATCACGACACCAGTATCTGGCCAGCCCAAGGCGTAAAAATATGACCGAAGTTCTGAGAACGCTCTATCCCGAAATCGAACCCTATGCATCGGGCCATCTCGATGTCGGCGACGGGCATGTGATCTATTGGGAGCGTTCGGGCACGCCGGGCGCGAAGCCAGCCGTCTTCCTGCATGGCGGCCCCGGCGGCGGCATCGCGCCGAGCCATCGCCGGCTGTTCGATCCCGCGCTCTATGACGTGACGCTGTTCGACCAGCGCGGCTGCGGCCGCTCGACGCCGCATGCCGATCTCAACGCCAACACCACCTGGCACCTCGTTTCAGATATCGAGCGGCTGCGCGAGATGGCCGGCGCCGAGAAGTGGCAGGTTTTCGGCGGCTCCTGGGGATCGACGCTGGCGCTCGCCTATGCCGAGAAATATCCCGAGCGCGTGTCGGAGCTGATCGTGCGCGGGATTTACACGCTGACGAAGGCCGAGCTCGACTGGTACTATCAGTTCGGCGTCTCCGAAATGTTCCCGGACAAATGGGAACGCTTCATCGCGCCGATCCCTGAGAACGAGCGGCATGAGATGATGCACGCCTATCATCGCCGGCTGACGCATGAGGACAAGGCGGTGCGGCTCGAAGCGGCCAAGGCCTGGAGCATCTGGGAAGGCGAGACGATCACGCTGATGCCAGAGCCCTCGACCAGCGGCAAGTTCGAGGACGCCGAGTTCGCCTATGCCTTCGCGCGCATCGAGAACCACTTCTTCGTCAATGCCGGCTGGATGGACGAAGGTCAGCTTCTGCGCGATGCGCACAAGCTGAAGGACATTCCCGGTCTCATCGTCCACGGTCGCTACGACATGCCCTGCCCGGCCAAATATGCCTGGGCGCTGCACAAGGCCTGGCCGAAGGCGGATTTCCACCTGATCGAGGGCGCGGGGCATGCTTATTCGGAGCCGGGGATCCTCGACAGGCTGATCCGGGCGACGGATATGTTTGCGGGGAAGTAAGGCACTTCGGAGCGAGTGAGCTGGCGCTGGTGGGTGTACGCCCCCCTCTGCCCTGCCGGGCATCTCCCCCACAGGTGGGGAGATTGGCTGGGCTCACCCGCTTGCCACAAATCGATCTCCCCCCTTGTGGGGGAGATGTCCGGCAGGACAGAGGGGGGTGGCCCCACATGAAAGCATTCGAGGCCTGGGAGGCTTGGCAATGAAAGACCGCATCTATCTCTTCGACACCACGCTGCGCGACGGACAGCAGACGCCGGGCATCGATTTTTCCGTCGAGGACAAGATCGCCATCGCCACCATGCTCGACGAGTTCGGGCTGGATTACGTCGAAGGCGGTTATCCGGGTGCGAACCCCACGGATACGGCTTTCTTCAACGAGAAGCGCACCCGCAACGCCTCCTTCGTCGCCTTCGGGATGACCAAGCGCGCCGGCGTTTCGGCTTCCAACGATCCGGGGCTCACCAGCCTGTTGCAGGCGAAGAGCGATGCGGTCTGTCTGGTTGCCAAGAGCTGGGACTATCACGTCAAGGTCGCGCTCGGCTGTTCTAACGAGGAGAACCTCGAGAGCATCTCCGAGAGCGTCAAGGCCGTGGTCGCGGCGGCTAAGGAGGCGATGGTCGATTGCGAGCATTTCTTCGATGGCTACAAGGCCAATCCTGAGTATGCGCTGGCCTGCGCCAGGGCGGCCCACGATGCCGGCGCGCGATGGGTCGTGCTCTGCGACACCAATGGCGGCACGCAGCCGCCCGAGGTCCGCGAAATCGTCGAGGCGGTAATCGCATCAGGCGTTCCCGGGCACTGTCTTGGCATTCATGCGCACAATGATACCGGCCAGGCGGTCGCCAATTCGCTTGCCGCGGTCGAGGCCGGCGTGCGGCAAATCCAGGGGACGCTCAACGGCATCGGCGAGCGCTGCGGCAATGCCAATCTGGTGACGCTGATCCCGACGCTGGCGCTGAAGGAGACTTACTCCTCGCGCTTCACGACCGCCATCGACCCGGAACGTCTTCTCAACCTGACGCGGCTGTCGCATGCCTTCGACGAGCTTCTGAACCGCTCGCCCGATCACCAGATGCCCTATGTCGGCGCCTCCGCTTTCGCGACCAAGGCCGGCATCCATGCCTCGGCGCTTCTGAAGGACCCGCGCACCTACGAGCATGTGACGCCCGAGAGCGTCGGCAACTTCCGCAAGGTCATGGTGTCGGACCAGGGCGGCAAGGCGAACTTCATCAACGCGCTGAAGCGGCGCGGCATCGAGGTCGGCAAGGACGATCCGAAGCTCGACCGGTTGATCTCGCTAGTCAAGGAGCGCGAGGCATCGGGCTATGCCTATGAAGGTGCGGATGCCAGCTTCGAGCTCTTGGCCCGCCGCACGCTCGGCACCATCCCAGAATTCTTCTCGGTCGAGGGCTTCCGGGTGATGGTCGAGCGGCGCTTCGATTCGCACGGGCAGGTGAAGATCGTCTCGGAAGCGGTAGTGAAGCTCGGCATCGACGGCCACACGGTGATGTCGGTGGCTGAAGGCGATGGACCGGTCAACGCGCTCGACCTGGCGCTGCGCAAGGATTTCGGCAAATACCAGCACGAAATCGACGACCTGGTTCTGGCCGACTTCAAGGTGCGTATCCTCAATGGCGGCACGGAAGCGATCACCCGGGTTCTGATCGAATCCACCGACAGCGACGGCGTGCGCTGGTGGACGGTCGGCGTGTCGGAGAACATCATCGACGCCTCGTTCCAGGCACTGATGGATTCGGTCATCTACAAGCTGATGAAGAACCGGCAGCTGGCGGGCAAGATCGCCGCCGAATAGGAACGCTCAATGGAGCGCGGCCGTGACAAGGCCCCAGCGCTCCTGCGAGTACCACTCCTGCTCCGTCTTGACCGCATTCCAGCGCAGCGCGTGAATGCGGTTGAGCCCGCCGGCGTGGAAGGCGCGATCAAGCGCGGCGTAGGTGGAGAGGTCGCCCGAGATCCCCTCGCCCCATACGAAATTGACCGGCTGCAGGAAGCGGGCGCTCAATTCATCTCCCTCCCTGCCGATCAGGAAGAAGGCGGCCTGCGAGGTCACGCCGAGCAACCGGCCTTCGGCGCCCATGGCGGGCGTGCCGAGCGGAAACAGCAGCCGCCCACCGTTCGCAAGCTTGTCGATCCAGGGTTCAGCCGGGTGGTGGAGAGCGAAGTTCACGTAGATGGCATCCGCCGGCTCGCGGGGCCAATCGAGACCGTCTCCGTTGATGACCTCGACATTTGCGTAGCGCTCCAGATTGCGTCTGGCCTGTTGCGCCAGTTCCGCATCGAACTCGACGGCCACGACACGGCCGGTCTCGCCGACGATTTCGGCGATGATCGCGGTGTAATAGCCGCTGCCGGCGCCGATGTGGTAGACCGTCTCGCCCTTGCGCAGCTTCAACCAGTGCAAGGCGCCCGCATGCAGGCTGGGGCTGCCATTGTTGACCTGGCGATCGGCTTGGAGCGCGAAGAGCAGGTCCTGGTAGAGAACGACGGGATCGCTTGAGGGCACCTCGACGTAGCGCTTCCAGTCGCGCATCTTCCACGGCGGCGGGCCGAGGAAATCCTCGCGCGGCACGGTGGAGAACGCGCTTAACAGGGCCTCGTCCTGTTCGACACCGGCTTTAGCCAGCATTTGCACGGCGTAAGCACGGCGGCAGATTTTCAGCTCGGCTTCATCCACGGTCTGATCCTGATAATTCAGCAATAGCGAATATCGCTTCAATGAAATGAATTGGCCTATTCACGGCCGTTGCGCTAATCGGGTGCCAATCATAAGAACCAATGGAAACACCCAATGTCTGCCGATGCAAGCATTCCCCTCGTGAAAAACGAGGACAGTCCGCGTGGCTTCGCCTTCGCGCTTACGGCCTATCTGCTCTGGGGCTTCCTGCCGATCTACATGAAGGCGGTCGCGCATATTTCGCCGGCCGAAGTGATCGCGCATCGCATCCTCTGGTCGCTGCCGCTGGCCGGCATCGTGCTCATCGTGCTCGGCCGCACGCAGGACATCCGCATCGCGCTGCGCTCTCCGCGCATGCTGGCGATGGCCGCACTCACGGCGTCACTGATCACCGTCAACTGGGGGACCTATGTCTGGGCGATCGGCGCCGGGCATTCGCTGGATGCCGCACTCGGCTATTTCATCAATCCGCTCTTCAGCATCTTCCTCGGCGCGGTCGTGCTGAAAGAAAAGCTGCGGCCGGCGCAGATCGGCGCGATCGTGCTGGCGGGTCTCGCCGTCGTGGTGCTCGCCGTCGACAGCGGCGGCATTCCGTGGGTTTCGCTGACGCTGACGATTACCTGGGGCCTCTACGCGCTATTTCGCAAGACGCTGCCGCTCGGACCGAACCAGGGGTTCTTTCTCGAGGTGCTGATCCTCAGCGTCCCGGCCTTCTTTTATGTTCTCTATCTGGAGCTCGGCACCGGAGACGGGCATTTCTATCGTACCGGCTGGAGTGATACGGCGCTCCTTCTCGGCTGCGGCTTGATCACGGCCGTGCCTTTGATGATCTATGCCAACGGCGCCAAGCTTCTGAAGCTGTCGACGATAGGTATCATGCAGTATATCGCGCCGACGATGATCTTCCTGATCGCCGTCTTCATCTTCAAGGAGCCGCTTGGCACCGCGCGCATGATCGCCTTCCCGCTGATCTGGGCGGGGCTTTTCCTCTATACGTGGTCGATGCTGAGAGGCAGTCGGGGGCGATAAGCCCCCGCTTATTACAATTTAGAGATAACGGCTTCCTCGCCGTCGCGGTCGCTGGCAAATTCCGCTGCCTGCGCCATGATCGCGGGGATAATCTCCTCGATCGTGTCGATCACCAGCGGCTGCACCCGGTGGGCGGTGTGAATGAAGCCCTCGTCGGTCATGTGGCGCAGGAGCTCCATCATCGGATCCCAGAAGCCGTTGATGTTGGCGAAGATCATCGGCTTTTCGTGACGGCCGAGCTGCGCCCAGGTCATGATCTCGATGATTTCCTCCAGCGTGCCGATACCGCCGGGAAGCGCCACGAAGGCATCCGAACGTTCAAACATCGTGTGTTTGCGCGCATGCATGTCAGGCGTTACAATCAGCTCGTTGAGCTGGCCGAGGGAGTGGCGGGTCGCCTCCATGTCGATCAGGAATTCGGGAATGATGCCGGTCACCTGACCGCCGTTCGAGAGCGTACCGCTCGCAACCGCCCCCATGATCCCCTTGGTGCCGCCGCCATAGATCAGGCGCAGGCCGTAATCAGCGATCTCCTTGCCCAGCGCACGGCCGGCGGCCATGTGGCTTGGGTCGCTGCCGGGGCGCGAACCACAGTAGACACAGATGGAGCGAATGGAATGAGATTGATCTGTCATGGGAGCAAACAACTATTCTCTCTGGGTCCAGTCAAGAAAAATGACGGAAAACATACATCTTACATTTGCCCGGCTACTTTGACTGCTTGTGCAAAGCAACGGGAATCGCTAGCAATTTCAGGAAGTCTGGCAAGATTGCCGCTTGGGGAGACCTGATGATGAAAAACCGTGCCGGCTTGCTGGCCCTTGCAGTGCTTGTAATCGCAATTCTGTTGATGGTCTTTGTCGTCATGCCCCGTATCGGTGGCGATGCCGGCAAGGTTGGTGACGCAATCAATCAGGCAAGCTCCGAGGTCAAGAAAACCGTAACCGAATCCGCCAAGACGTCGCGTCCGTCGGCACCCGACGATGCCGCGACCGCGCAGAAGCTCGGCGGCCTGACGACGGCAGCCGGACAGGCACTTGGCGAACTTAAGGCGCTGTTTGCCGACGGCAAGGGCCCGACCGACGACGTTTTCGCAAGCGCCAAGACGAAGACGATCGGAGCGCTTCAGGCACTCGCCGATTTCGCGACGCCCGAGGGCACCAACCCGATCACCACTGATGCGATCGACAAGGCCAAGGCCGGCGCCGCCAAGGCGCTCTCCATCATCCAGTCGCTGCCGGAAAACATCGCCGACGCAGCCGCCGCGATTGCACGTGCCGAAGCGGCCCTGACGGGCGCGCCGGAGCCCGCGGCACCTCAGACGCAGGACAACGCCGCACCGGTTGCCGAAGGCCCGAAGCTGCCGACATTCGACGTGCTGCGTGTCGAGCCAGACGGCTCCACCGTCATCGCCGGCTCCGCGGAGCCGAACAGCAAGCTTGAGATTCTCGATGGCGACAAGGTGCTGATGGGTACCGATGTTGGTGACAATGGCGATTTCGTCGCTGTTCTCGACAATCCGCTTGCCGCCGGCGACCACCAGCTGCAACTCCGCGCGACGGCCAAGGACGGCAAGGTGACGACTTCGGAAGAGATCGCCACGATCTCGATCCCCAAGGACGGCAATGCATCGCAGCTGCTCGCCATGGTCTCCAAGCCGGGCGCTGCCAGCCGCATCATCACCGCGCCTGGCGTGACGCCTCCGGCAGCAGCCAACAACGCCGCCCCGACCGACCAGGCATCGGCAGCGCCGCAGGCGCAGGCTCCCGCGACATCGGAGACGGCAACGGCGCCGGCAACAGCAGCCGCACCGGCTGATGTCCGGGTCAATGCCGTCGAAATCGAAGGCGACAAGATCTTCGTCGCCGGCACAGCGAAGCCTCAGGCCAACGTGTTCGGCTATGCCGACGACAAGCTGATCGGCAAAGCCAAGGCCGGCGCGGATGGCCACTTCGTCATCGACGGCGTGATGCCGCTTGCCGTCGGCGACCACAAGATCCGCGTCGACGTCGTCGATGCGGCCGGCAAGGTGCTGGTTCGCGCTTCGGTCAACTTCAACCGCCCCGAGGGCAACCAGGTCACGGTGGCGGCGCAGTCCGGGACGCCCACGGGCAACGCGGCGACGCCAATGATCTCGCTCGACGAAGGCGCGCTCGGCAAGCTGAAGAACGATGCGGCCAAGGCATTCGCGCTGCTGAGCGGCCTGTTCAGCGACGGCAAGGTGCCCGGCAACGAGCAGCTCGCGGCCGCCCGCTCGGCCAACGAGTTCGCGCTGAAGTCGATCGTCGATTTCCGTGCGGCAGCCGATGCGACCGCCGACTTCAAGGAGCGTGTCACCACCGCTTCGATGAAGGCAAGCGACGCACTTAAGCTGCTGCAATCGCTGCCGCGCGACGCAAGCTCGGTCGGCGCCGCACTCGCCAAGCTCGGCCAGATGGTGGCCGATTTGACGGCACCGCCGGCTGCACCCGCGGCACCGGCCGCCCCTGCAAACGAGGTTGCCAGCGGCGACGCCGGTCCAGCGACCATCGAGCAGGCGCCGCTGCAGGAAAGCAAGGAAACCGTGATCATCCGCCGTGGCGATACGCTGTGGCAGATCTCGCGCCGCATCTACGGCGCGGGCGTCCGCTACACGACGATCTACGTCGCCAACGAGGACAAGATCGTCAACCCGGATCGCATTCTGCCGGGCCAGGTCTTCGGCCTTCCGAAGGATGCCTTGCCCAACGCTGAAGAGATGCACCGCAAGCGCATGTCGGGCGAGCATCTCTAGGACAGACAAGATTACTGGGGCCGGCATCGATAGATTGCCGGCCTCTCTTTTCCTTTGATCTTCTTGTGTTGTATTGCTCCGCCCGCAACCCTATTTGGCGTTGACGGCGATCATGTCAGGCGGCGGCCCCCTACGCTCGCCCTTCCCCTCTTTGCCGACAACACGACACTTCCAGGGCCTGACGCGGGCCGGAGACATGCATGGCAAACGGCAAGACAGTTTCAGACTCCAATCTGTTGCGGACCCTCTTCAACCTCTGGCCCTACATGTGGCCGACGGGGCGCGGCGATCTGAAGATGCGGGTCGTCTGGGCATCGGTCTACCTGCTCATATCGAAGTTCGTGCTGCTGCTCGTCCCCTATTTCTTCAAATGGTCGACGGATGCGCTGAACGGCAAGTCTGATCTCGCAGGCAAGGTGCCGGATCTCCTCGTCGGCGCCATCGCGCTCGTCATCGCCTATAACCTCACCCGGCTGATCCAGCTGGCGCTGAACCAGCTACGCGACGCGCTGTTTGCCAGCGTCGGCCAGTACGCGGTGCGCCAGCTTGCCTACAAGACCTTCGTGCACATGCATGAACTGTCGCTGCGCTTTCATCTGGAGCGCAAGACGGGCGGCCTGTCGCGGATCATCGAGCGCGGCACGAAGGGCATCGAGACGATCGTGCGCTTCACGATCCTGAACTCCGTGCCGACGCTGATCGAGTTCCTGCTCACCGCCATCATCTTCTGGTGGGGCTACGGCTTCTCGTATCTGGCGGTCACGGCCTTCACCGTCTGGGCCTATATCTGGTTCACCATCCGGGCCAGCGACTGGCGCATCTCCATTCGCAAGACGATGAACGACAGCGATACGGACGCCAATACCAAGGCGATCGATTCGCTTCTGAACTTCGAGACGGTCAAATATTTCGGCAACGAGGACATGGAAGCCAAGCGCTTCGATACCTCGATGGAGCGTTACGAGAAGGCTGCGACCAGCGTCTGGACGTCGCTCGGTTGGCTCAACTTCGGCCAGGGCGTGATCTTCGGCCTCGGCACGACCGTCATGCTCATCCTCTCGGCGCTGGCCGTACAGCGCGGCGAGCAGACCGTCGGCGACTTTGTCTTCGTCAACGCCATGCTGCTGCAGCTTTCGGTGCCGCTCAACTTCATCGGCTTCGTCTACCGCGAAATCCGCCAGGGCTTGACCGATATCGAACAGATGTTCGACCTGCTCGAAGTACAGGCCGAGGTGAAGGATGCACCCGATGCCAAGCCGCTGAACATCGAGCAGGGCGCGATCTCGTTCAAGGACGTACATTTCGCCTATGACCCGGCCCGCCCGATCCTGAAGGGCATCTCCTTCGACGTGCCGGCCGGAAAGACGGTGGCGATCGTCGGGCCGTCAGGGGCCGGCAAATCGACCATGTCTCGGCTGCTCTATCGCTTCTACGATATCCAGAGCGGCTCGATCACCGTCGATGGCCAGGATGTGCGTGGGGTCACGCAGAAGAGCCTGCGCACCGCGATCGGCATGGTGCCGCAGGATACCGTGCTCTTCAACGACACGGTTGCCTACAACATCCGCTACGGCAGGCCGTCGGCAACCGAAGCTGAGGTCAAGACCGCGGCCGAGATCGCGCAGATCGCCCACTTCATCGACCTTCTGCCGGAAGGGTTCAACACCATGGTCGGCGAGCGCGGATTGAAGCTTTCGGGCGGCGAGAAGCAGCGCGTGGCGATTGCGCGCACGATCCTGAAGGCCCCGCCGATCCTCATCCTCGACGAGGCGACATCGGCGCTGGACACGACGACGGAACGCGAGATCCAGACGGCGCTCGACGTGGTCTCGAAGAACCGGACAACTCTGGTCATCGCCCACCGCCTTTCGACCGTGATCGGCGCGGACGAGATCATCGTCTTGAAGGCCGGCGAGATTGCCGAGCGCGGCACTCATGCGGAGCTCTTGCTGAAGAACGGTCTCTACGCCTCGATGTGGAGCCGCCAGCGCGAGGCAACGCAGGCCGAGGAACATCTGAAGCAGGTGCGCGAGAACGACGATCTCGGCGTCGTCAACCGGCTGGCGCCGGCCACCTGAGCCCACAAACGCTTGCCGTCCATCAGCAAGCTTAGATGTGCATGAGAGGGCATCGGCATTGCCCCCAGGAGTGTTTCCCTGTAACCAGCGGAGACGAAAACGCTAGGAGAGCGGCATACATGAGCTTGTTCAATACGGTACGCAACACGATCGTTCCGGTGCACAAGGAAGGTTATCCCTTCATCGCGGCCTTCTTCGTGGCCTCCCTCATTCTCGGCTGGATCTTCAAGCCGCTGTTCTGGATCGGCCTGATCCTGACGCTGTGGTGCGCCTATTTCTTCCGTGATCCGGAGCGCATGACGCCGCAGGACGACGATCTGGTGATTTCGCCCGCAGACGGCAAGGTATCGTCCGTGCAGTTGGTCGTGCCGCCGGCGGAGTTGAACCTCGGCTCGGCACCGATGCTGCGCATCTCCGTCTTCATGAACGTCTTCAACTGCCATGTGAACCGCGCCCCGATGCGCGGTCGCATCGTCAGCGTCAATTACCGCTCCGGAAGCTTCGTCAACGCCGAGCTCGACAAGGCCAGCGAAGACAATGAGCGCAACGGCCTCGTCATCGAGACCGCCCATGGCCAGATCGGCGTTGTGCAGATCGCCGGCCTCGTGGCGCGCCGCATTCTCTGCTGGGCCAATGCCAACGAGCCGCTGGATGCCGGCGAGCGCTTCGGCCTGATCCGCTTCGGCTCGCGCCTCGACGTCTTCCTTCCCGAGGGCGCGCAGCCGCGCGTCACGCTCGGCCAGACGGCGATCGCGGGTGAAACGGTGCTGGCCGAATTCGGCTCCGCCAAGGGCCCTGTCGTCAGCCGCCGCGCCTGAGAACCACTAGGAGCGCGATCATGGAAACGCCCTTCCCGCCTTTCGAACCCAATGGCCCGCCCGATGATTCGGGACGTGGGCCACGGCTTCGCGAGATTCCGTTGCGGCTGGTCGTTCCCAACCTGATCACTATCCTGGCGATCTGCGCCGGTCTGACCGGCATTCGGCTTGCTTTCGAAAACCGCTACGAGCTCGCTGTCGGCATGGTGCTCGTCGCCGCCTTCCTCGATGGTATCGATGGGCGCGTTGCGCGGCTGATGAAGGCGACGTCGAAGTTCGGCGCGCAAATGGATTCGCTGGCCGATATCGTCAATTTCGGTGTGGCGCCGGCGCTGGTCGTCTACGTCTTCGCGCTGGATCAGGCGCGTTCGCTAGGCTGGATCGCGGCTCTCATCTATGCGATCGCCGCCGGCCTGCGCCTGGCGCGCTTCAACGTCATGTCGGAGCGCGAGAACAAGGCGAGCTGGCAGTCGGAATATTTCGTCGGCGTGCCTGCCCCTGCCGGCGCCATGCTGGTGCTTCTGCCCGTCTATCTCGGCTTCCTCGGGATGACCACCGACAAGACCTTCGGCTATATCTCGGCCGCCTACACGGTGCTCATCGCCTTCCTGCTGATCAGCCGCCTGCCGGTCTGGTCGGGCAAATCGGAAGGCACCAAGCTTCGGCGTGATCTGGTGCTGCCGATGATGCTTGGCGTGGTGCTTTATGTCGCCATGCTGTCGAGCTTCACCTGGGAAGTGATGTCGCTCACCGCCGTGGTCTACCTCTGCACGCTGCCGTTCGGCGCCCGCAAATGGAAGCGCAAGTACGGGACGCTGACGATCGAAGAGCCGGGTGTCGGCGAAGATGATATCGGCCGTCACATCTGAGTTTCTCCAGACAATCCTAATCTATCCCGTTCCGCTCAAGCCTCGCGAATTATGGTTCGGCGACACAAATCATGATGTGTCTTGCCTCCATTTTGTCGCTATTTCCGGCAAAAGAGCAATAAATATAAGAGTCTAGGGACAGAAGTTAAGGAGAGTAACGTGACCCCGAAGAAGACGAATGTGGAACAGCCTGCAAAGACCGATCTCAGCGCGCACTACCGCCCGCTCGGCTTGAAGGCCGTTCTGGCTGCGGCGCTGATGCTGAAGAAGCCGACGCTCGCCAAGAAGATCGCCTGATCACGACATCAGGACACGGGCGCCGAGGCTGATGGCCAGAAGCGCCATGATGATGCCGATGAGCACGTCGAGAACCCGCCATGCGGCGGGTTTGGCAAAGACCGGTTGCAGCAGACGCGCACCGTAGCCCAGACCAAAAAACCAGATGAATGACGCAGCCGCGGCCCCGAGGCCATAAGCCAGGCGATCCGCGCCGTGATAGGCGGCCGACAAGCTGCCGAGCAGCACGACCGTGTCGAGATAGACGTGCGGGTTGAGGAAAGTGAAAGCCAGGCACGTGGCCACCGCCGCCTTCAGCCCCAACGGCTCCGGCGTTCCCGCCTCGATGGCGCCAGGATGAAGCGCGCGCCGGAATGCCATGAACGAGTAAGTGCCGAGAAACAGCATGCCGCCGAGGCTGACGACGGTGATGAGGGTCGGCGATTGCGAGACAAGCGTGCCGAGACCGGCGACGCCTGCTGCAATCAGCAGCGCGTCCGACAGGGCGCAGATCAGGCACAGGATGAAGACATGTGAGCGCAGCAGCCCCTGCCGCAGGATGAAGGCATTCTGGGCACCGATGGCGATGATGAGGGAAGCGCCGAGGAAGAGACCGGAGAGCGCGGCCGAAATGGAGAACATGTGATTTTCCGGATGTGACTGCGGTGGGATTACAGAATCAGAAGAAGCTGAGCTGGCCGTCATCCGGCTTTTTCTTGTCAGCGGGCGGCAGCGGCTTTTCCAGCGGCACTGGGGTCTGCAGGTCCTCGCCCATATTGGCCACCTTGTTGACCTTGTCGGAGACCGGGATCGCCTCGAAGAAATCCTCCTCGACCGGCCGCATGAGATCAGCCACCTCGCGCGGCTCCTGCGTCTTGCAATCCAGCCAACGGGCGAAGTCCTCGGGCTTGATCACCACGGGCATGCGGTCGTGGATCGGGGCGATCGCGGCGTTGGCTGATGTGGTGAGGATCGCACCGGTATCCACTTCGGAACCATCGGCCGAGGACCATGTTTCCATCAGCCCTGCAAAAGCGACCACGCCACCATGGCGCGGCTTGATCCAATAGGCCTGCGATTTCTCGCCGCTCTGTTTGGAAGGACGATGCCATTCGTAGAAGCCGGAGGCGGGAATAAGCACGCGGCGATGGCGCATGGCAGCGCGGAACGATGCCTTGCCGATTGCCGTTTCCGACCGCGCATTGATGAGAAGCGGAAACGCCTTGGGGTCTTTCACCCAACCCGGCGTGAAGCCCCAGCGAACGAGAAGCGCGCGGCGGTCCGGCAGGTTGCTTCCCCTCTCCTGTCCCTCGCCCGAGACGACCACCAGAATCGGCTGAGTCGGCGCGATATTTAAGCGCGCGGGAAAATCCTCGAGGTCGAGGATAGCCAGAACTTCCTTCAGCTCCTCGGGGGATATGGTCAGGGCGTAGCGTCCACACATGCCAATCTATTTGCACCCTGCCCTTTCAGGGTCAAGGGACCGGCCAGGGTATGGTCACGTCGGTTCAGCCTCTTGGCGCGAAGAGGATGATCGCGGTGCCCGCGAGGCAGACAATAGCGCCGCTGATATCCCACCGGTCAGGAACGCGGTGTTCGACTAGCCAGAGCCAGATCAGTGAGGCAACGATATAGATGCCGCCATAGGCCGCGAAGGTGCGGCCCGCCGCTTCGCTCGGCACCAGCGTCAGGAGCCAGGCGAACAGCGCCAGCGACACCATGCCGGGCGCCAGCCACCAGATCGGCTTTGCCATGCGCAGCCACGCCCAGAAAGCGAAGCAACCGGCAATCTCGAAGAGGGCCGCGGCGGCGTAGATGATATAAGTCACGGCACGTGCCTTCGAATCGCTTGGATCAGATTGTTTTCCTGAGTGAGATAGGCACGCGACGGCGATCACCGGCAAGCAACAAACGGCATTTCTGATGACTTCCAATCCGACAGCTGCATCTTCCGCGATTCTCGAACGCGACGGACGGTTCCTGCTGGTGCTCCGGCGCAACCCGCCATCGGCGGACATGTACGCCTTTCCCGGCGGCAGAGCGGAGCCTGGGGAAACGCCTGATCAGACCGCGTTGCGCGAGTTCGAGGAGGAGACGGGTATTCGTGCCCGCAACCCTGAGATCTTCGCCACCTATGATCTGAAACAGCATGGCGCGGACGGGCGGCTGACCAGCCACTTCTTTCTCTCGGTTTTCCGCGTCGAGGCCGATGCCCATTCGGTTGCCGCGGCGGCCGACGATGCGGCGGCAGTCGGCTGGTTCACGGTGGATGAGATTCGCCGGCTGCCGACGCCGCAAAGTGTGCTTGAGTGCGCCGAACGACTGGCAGCCGCCCAGAAATGAGGAAGGGGAATAAGCAAGGGGAAAGGCAACCCCGCACCTTGTCCCCGCCACCTTCAGAGTGTCCAATACGCACATGATTCCCCTTCGCCGCGTTTTGTTGTGTGTTGTTCTTGGCGTCTCCACGGCGATACCGACATTTGTCTCGGCGCAGGGGCCGACAACGGTTGCGCCCGATGAACCGGTCGCGCCCAAGGATGTCGCCGTTCCCTATGACGACAAGCTTGGGCGGTTGGCCGAGGTGCTCGGGTCGGTGCATTATCTGAGAACGCTCTGCAAGGCTCAGAACGGCGAGGAATGGCGGGTGCGCATGCAGCAACTGCTTGATTCTGAAGCGAAAGATGAGCCCGCTCGGAAAGAGAAACTGACGGCGGCATTCAATCGCGGATACCGCGCCTTTGCCTCCGTTTATACCGATTGCACACCGGCGGCGATCATGGCAGAAGAACGCTACCGTAACGAAGGCGCAACACTCGCCACGGAAATTACGTCACGCTTTGGAAATTAACGATAAATTAACCTCTTTTTACAGGGGGACGTGTCGTTTTGGGAAAAGGCTGATAGTGTTGTTAACCAGACAGTAAGGCATGCAGTTCGAGGAAAAGCTAATGGAACCGAGCCTCAACGACATCGACGACATGATCGTCCACGAAAAGATGCAGGCGGCGCTGGAGTACCATAACGAAGCCTGGGCCGACGGCATGGCCGACGGTATCGAACCCGAGATCATCGCTGACACGGCGATCATTCACGCGCTTCGCGAAACCATTCGCCTGCACGGCGAAAAGAACGCGGAAGCCTTGCTGGAATCGTTGCGAGAACGCATGCTGGCCGGTGAGTTTTCTCCGACCCGCACCCTGCAATAACACAGAGAGTTCCATGCGCACCGATATGAACAATGCTTCGCGGCCCGCGATCGCGCCGCTTTTGCTTGCAATCAGCCTCGGTGCCAGCAGCCTGATGAGCGCCCCATCGGCGTTTGCGCTGTCAGAGCTGCAAAAGACCCCCACCGCTTCCGATGGCACATCCACCGACAAGCCGCCAAGCGCGCCGGACGCATCGTCAGGCGTGCCCGCGCCCGGCCCCGTCATCAGCAAGCCGGCGGGCCAGAGCCCCGACACGACGCCTGGCGCGCAGGACAGCTCCAAGCCGGTCGAGGTTCTCTACGACATCAGCAAGGTGCCGGAACCGGTTCGCCACATGCGTGAGCAGATCGTCGAAGCCGCCGCCTCCGGCGATCTGGAGCGGCTGCGGCCGCTGTTCGGCACCGGCGCGACGCAGACGCAGGTTAGCGTCGGCGAGGCAACAGACGATCCGATCGGCGCGTTGAAGGATCTCTCCGGCGATCCCGATGGCGACGAGATCCTGGCGATCATTCTCGACATTATCTCGACGGGCTTCGTCCATGTTGGACAAGGCACCCCTGACGAGATGTATGTCTGGCCCTATTTCGCGGAAAAAGACCTGAAGAAGCTGACGCCACCCGAGCGCGTCGAGCTCTTGCGCATCGTCACCGCCGGCGATCTTGCCGACATGCAGGAATTCGGCGGCTACAATTTCTATCGCCTCGGCATCACCGCCGACGGCAAATGGAAGTTCTTCACCGCCGGCGACTGATGCTTGCGATCCCCGCTCCGCCGACATACTTCTGAGCGATAACAACGCGACAGGTGCGCCCATGCCATCCGTATTTCTGAAAGATCGCGCGCTCATCCGGGTGAGCGGCGCCGAGGCCCAGTCCTTTCTGCAGAACCTGATCACCACCGATATCGTGTCGCTGGATGCAGCCGAGGCACGCCCCGGCGCTTTGCTGACACCGCAGGGCAAGATCCTGTTCGATTTCATGATCTGGCGCGATGGCGACGACTTCATCATCGAGACCGACGAAAGCCAACGCGAGGCGCTGACGAAGCGGCTGACGATGTATAAACTTCGTGCTGCCGTAGCACTTGCCGCCGAGGGCAATGGCGTGACCGTCTCGTGGGATGACGTGTCGACCGATGGCTTCAAGGACAGCCGATTCGCCAAGGCGGGCATCGACGTTTTCCGCCGCCCGGGCGAGCACGGCAGCGACGCTGTCGCGCTTTACGACGCGCTGCGCGCCGCGCACGGCGTTGCCGTTTCCGGCTCCGATTACGCGCTTCAGGACGCCTTTCCGCATGACGTGCTGATGGACCTGAATGGCGGGCTCTCGTTCAAGAAGGGCTGCTATGTCGGCCAGGAAGTGGTTTCGCGCATGCAGCACCGGGGAACGGCGCGCCGGCGCGTCGTGACCGTGAGCAGCGTAGACCCGCTTCCCGCCTCCGGCACGGAAATCACCGCCAATGGCAAGCCCGTTGGCACGCTCGGCTCGGTCTCGGGCCATAGCGGGCTCGCCATCGTCCGAATCGATCGTGCCGGTGAGGCGATGTCGGCGGGCACGCCGCTGCTTGCCGGCGACGTTGCCGTGACTGTCGCTCTGCCCGCATGGTCCGCGCTCGTTTTTCCGGCTGCGTCCGATGAGGCCAGCGCTTGACGACGAAGGCTCCCCGCGCCTGGCAGCGCATGCTTTCCGGGCGCAGGCTCGACCTACTCGACCCCTCGCCTCTCGATGTCGAGGTGAGCGATATCGCCCACGGCCTGGCGCGTGTTGCCCGCTGGAACGGGCAGACATCGGGCGACCACGCCTTTTCGGTCGCGCAGCACAGTCTTGTTGTCGAGGACATCTTCCGGCGGCTGAACGAGGCGACGCCGGACCAGTGCCTGATGGCGCTGCTTCACGACGCGCCGGAATATGTCATCGGCGACATGATCTCGCCCTTCAAATCCGTGGTCGGTGGCGGCTACAAGACCGTCGAGAAGCGGCTGGAGGCGGCGATCCACCTGCGGTTTGGACTGCCTCCACATGCGTCCCGCGAACTCAAGGACAACATCAAGAAGGCCGATACGATCGCAGCCTATTTCGAGGCTTCGCAACTGGCCGGGTTCAGTGCCAGCGAGGCGCAGAAGCTTTTCGGCCAGCCGCGCGGGATCACCAAGGAGATGCTCTTGTTGACGCCGCTGCCGGCAATCGAGTCGCAGCGGCTTTTCTGCGAGCGCTTCGCCGTGATCGACGGGCTGCGAGGGAAATCATGACCTCGATCGTCGTGGCTCCGCTTGCCCGGATCGCCGAGATGGCCGTGCGGCACCGCGCCCGCGAAATGATCAGCCTGATGGCGAAGGAGCAGAGCTTCCATCGCCCGGCGGTCGTCCAGGCGCACCGGCATCTGCTGCTCCACATGAACGACATTGCCTTCAAGGGCACGGGCAATCTCGTGGCGCCCGATGAAACGCATGTGCGGGAGATCATCGACTTTTCCGCGGAGTGGGATCAGACGGCGCCGCTTATCGTTCATTGCTGGATGGGCGTATCGCGCTCGCCGGCCGCGGCCGTGATCGCGGCCTTGTCGCTGAGGCCGGACCAGAGCGAAGAGGCGCTGGCGCAGCGTCTGCGCGCGGCCTCGCCCTATGCCACGCCGAACATGCGGATTATCGAGATCGGCGATCAACTGCTTGGCCGCGATGGGCGACTCATAAGGGCGATCAAGGCGATCGGCCGTGGCGCCGATGCCGATGGAAACGCGCCCTTCGTGCTTGCGCTTGACGAAGCGTGACTGACTTAAACGGTTGACGCGCCTGCCTTCTGTCCCATCTACGCAGGTCAACCGATAATCATTTCAGATATTTGGCGAGATCATGGAACAACAGGCAACCGACGTAATCGTGGCAACCCGAACGGCTCTGAGCCAGGCGAGCGCGCTTGCGGTCCAATATTCATTCTCCATCCTCGGCGCGCTCATCCTGCTTGTGCTGGGTTGGTTGATGGCGAGCTTCGTCAGCCGCTGGGCGTTCGAGGGCATCTCGCGGGTTCGTGGGATCGACGAGACGCTGGCGCGTTTCTTCACCAATGTCCTGCACTACGCGCTGCTGATTCTGGTGTTCATCACCGTGCTCGGCCAGTTCGGCGTGCAGACGGCCTCGATCATCGCGGCTCTTGGTGCTGCAGGCTTGGCCATCGGCCTGGCGTTGCAGGGCACGCTGCAGAACATCGCTGCGGGCATCATGTTGCTGATCCTGCGGCCATTCCGGGTGGGCGAATATATCGCCACCGGCAGCGTCGCCGGCACCGTGCGTGAGATCGGGCTGTTCGCGACCGAGTTCCGCACCGCCGATGGACTTTACCTGCTGGCGCCGAATTCGACGCTCTGGAACACACCGATCACCAATTACAGCCGCGAGAAGACGCGCAAAAACGATCTCACCATCAATGTGCGCGCTGGCGACGATGTCGATCTGGCGATGAAGACACTGACGGATATCGCAAAGGCCGATTCGCGCGTGGAGAAATCGCCGCAGCCGAAGACCTATATCGATGCGGTGACGTCGGACAAGATCACGCTGACGCTGCGCTACTGGGCGAAGACCGGCGAATGGGACGATGCGCGCCGCGAGATTCTCGGCCGCGTGAAGGCCAGCTTCGACGAGAAGGGCCTACCGATTCTTTAAGAGGCGACCGCCAGGTTGGCGGCCACCTCTAACTCTGCCATCGCAGGGTGAATGCTACTTGATGACGGCGCAGGCAAGCCTAGCGCCGGCATCGCCAGCCGGCTGGCTGCGGTAGTCATCGGAATTTTCGTGGATCATCAGGGCGCGGCCGCGAATGCCGTTGTCCTTGCCGTCGAGCGTGACCATCCCATCGAAGACCTGCGCTCTCAGCACACCGTCCTGCCCGACATACTGGTTCGGCATGTCGCCGGCATGCGGGCCCTTGGCGGCGAGCAGACCATGCTCGGCCTTGGTGGGGTTGAAGTGCTTGCCGGCCGATTCGTGATGGCTGGCGGCATCGCATTTGCCGGTTTCGTGGACGTGGAATGCGACCCACTTGTTGGCCGGCAGACCGGACACTTCAAGCTCGATCAAGACGCCACCGGCAGCGGCGGCCGTCAATGTGGCGCGGCCATCGTCCTTGCCGTCGGCGCCGACGAAGTTCGCCTGCGCGGTCTGCTTGTCCTGCGCGACGGCAACGGTCGCCAAGGCCGCGACGGTCGCGAATGTCATGAATAGAAGTCGTTTCATCGTTTTCCCTCCTCTTGGCCCTCTGTGACAAACGCATCCCGCGTGTGGGTGTTCCAAGCGGCTGGTGCTCCGGGTAACAGCAGACAAAGAAAAAGCCGACCAACCGGCCGGCTTCATCTTTAATCAATGCAGGAATGAGCGATCAGGACGCGATGTCGAGATCGTACTGGCCATAGGTGTTCTGATAGAGAACATTGGCCGAACTTGCCTGGCTTTCATAACCGGAGCTCAACGCGCCGGACTGACGTGCGCTCATCATGAATGCAAGCACGCCATTCGACAGCTTAGGCGCTTCCTGGGTATTCTGGGACTGGCTCGCAACGGACAGGATTCCCGGCTTCTCATCAGCCGCACGCTCACTCCGGCTCAACACGCCGTCACTGTTGGAATCCAATCTCGAAAGAGTGCCGAGATACGCATAGGACGTATCAACTGCAGACGAAATACGGTTCATACAAACCTCCGTTCACCGCATTACCGATGATTGTTTGTACGCAATACGAATAGGGAAAAATCAGAACTAAGCCGGTGGTTAAACTGATTTGCGAGGCCGGTCAATAAGTTGTTAATGCCGCATTAACCATGATTGACAAAATCTGACCTTTTGATCGCTGCCGACGCTCGGCTTCGATCCACCGGAAGACGCCGGGCGGGAGGGTGCACGCGAGCTAATAAATATAGCGCTATTGATATATCTTTTTTCGAGGGAACCAAATATTAATGCGACCAAAGGATTATGCCCGCTGGATTTACCGCACAAAATCAACCTTCGATTGCAATTTTATATTGCCCTAAATGCTTCAGGAATGTCTTCGCATGTCGCGTGTGCCACACGGGATCTCAACATCAAGGCAGTCAGTTCGTTTTAGCCTGTTCGCGCTTTCGTGTGCGACGGAGAGCGGCGTCCATGGAAGCTGAAGCGCTCTTCAAGCGCCAATGCGCGGCATCTCTGAATGAAGACGGCACGGCCGACGGGCAGCGCCTGATCAAGCTCGTTCTGGATACCTACCGCAAGGCGAACCGGAACCTTGCCGAACAGAGCCGCCTTCTTGAAATCGTCCTCAACCACCTGCCGCTTGGCCTGTGCATTTTCGATTCAAGCCAGAGACTTGTCGTTTCGAACATCCGCTTCCAGCAATTGTTCGGGCTGACGGGAGAGGACACACAAGCCGGGACATCGATCAATTCACTGATAGCGAAGATCGACGGACTGGAGAAGCAGGACGTCAGAGCCGCCAGCCCCGAAAGCCGGCCCGATGCGGGGCGTATCCGCCGCCGCGAATGGGAGATGAATGACGGCCGTATCATTCAAAGCGTCGTCACCGTGCTTCCCGATGGCAGCAACATCTCCATTCACGCCGATATCACCGAAGACCGAAAGGCAGCCGACCGCATCGCGTTCCTGGCGCATCACGACCCCCTCACCGGATTGCCCAACCGCATCCGGTTCCGTGAACAGCTGGACACGGCACTTGCGGCGCGCAAGGCCGATGATCAGATCGCGCTCATCCACCTCAATCTCGATCGCTTCAAGTCCGTCAACAACACGCTCGGCGTTTCGGCGGGCGACAAGATTCTGCGGCAGGTCGCCGATCGTTTGCGCGCCCTTGCAGGCAAGAGCAATATTCTCGCACGCTTGGGATCCGACGAATTTGCCATCCTGCAACATGGGCGTGAGCAGCCGTGGAATGTCATGGCGCTCGCCGACCAAATCAGGCGCGAGCTCTCGGCGCCCTTCTTCCGTGGCGACAAAGCCGTCGAACTCAGCGTGTCCATGGGGATCGCCATATGCCCCAAGGACGGCACGGAGACCGAACTGCTGCTGAAACATGCCGGAGTGGCACTGTCACATGCCAAGAGCGGCGGCAGACGCGGCGAGCGCTTCTTCACCTCGGAGATGGAGGCGCAGCTCGAATCGAGGCGAGCGCTTGAAGCGGATCTGCGCAGGGCCATCCACAACGAGGAATTCGAGCTTCACTACCAACCGCTCTATGATATGGCCGAACGGCGCATCTGCGGTTTCGAGGCCCTGCTTCGCTGGAACCACCCAACACGCGGCCGGATCGCACCGTTGGAGTTCATTCCCTTGGCCGAAGAGGTCGGGCTTATCGTCGATATCGGGCGATGGGTGCTCAAGCGCGCCTGCATGGACGCCGTTACCTGGCCTACCGATATCAAGGTCGCCGTCAACGTTTCGGCCATTCAATTTATCTCCAGCGACCTGGAAGACGATGTCTCCGCAGCGCTTGCGGTATCCGAGCTCTCACCGGGGCGGTTGGAAATCGAGATCACCGAGAGCGTCCTGATGGAGAACCGCGAAGAAGCGCTGCCGATCCTGCACGCGCTTCGCCAGCGCGGCATCCGTATCTCCATGGACGATTTCGGCACCGGCTATTCGTCGCTGAGCTATCTGAGCAGCTTCCCCTTCGACAAGATCAAGATCGACAAGTCCTTCGTCAACGACATCGTGGACAACAAGGAAGCCTTCGCGATCATGCGCGCCATCATTCTGCTCGGCGATGCGCTTGGCATGCGCGTCACCGTCGAGGGCGTGGAAACGGCGCAGCAGCAGGATCTGCTCGCTCAAGAAGCGTGCGACGAGATTCAGGGTTATCACATCAGCTCTCCCCGCCCCGCCTTCGACGTGCCCAAGATGCTCGCAGGCGCCCACGCAGATGGCAAAGCCCAGGCGGTGTGACACCGCATTGCGACTCGTCACCGCCCGCTCTAAGAGAGGCGGTCTCCGTCTACTCCTGGTGCGCACATGAAAGAGGCTCAGGCCTTCCGTCCCCACGAAACGCTCGCCGAAGCGCTTATCCCGCATTCGCACGAAGGCGACGATGGTTCGCATGATCTCGCGCATATCCTGCGCGTCTTCAAGAACGCCATGCGCATCCAGGCAAGCGGAGGCGGAGATGGGCGCATTCTTGCCGCTGCCGTTTTGCTGCATGATTGCGTGGCCGTGGAGAAGAGCTCGCCGCTCAGAGCCCAGGCGTCCGCGCTTGCTGCCGAGAAAGCCTCTGGAGTGCTGGCAGACCTTGGATGGTCGAAGGACGACATTGCCGCCGTCGCTCATGCGATCCTGACGCACAGCTTCTCGGCCAATATCGAGCCAGAGACGCTGGAAGCTAGGATACTGCAGGATGCAGACCGGCTGGATGCGATCGGCATGGTCGGCGCGGGCCGCTGCTTCTATATCGGCGGACGCATGGCGTCGTCGCTTTACGACCCGCTCGACCCGGCTGGAAACGATCGACCGCTTGACGACCGGCGTTATGTCATCGACCATTTCCAGACGAAACTGTTCAAGCTGGCCGATGGGTTCAAGACGGCCGCTGGTCGGGCGCTCGCGGCGGAACGCGACAAGAGGCTGCGGGATTTTCTCGACGCCTTCATGGACGAAATCTAGGAGGACTTACATGCGCGTCAGCGATCTCTTCATCTATCCGCTCAAGAGCGCGCGTGGCATCGCGCTTCAAAGCACCGAGATCAATGCCTTCGGCCTGCCCGGCGACCGGCGCGCGATGCTGATCAATCCGGATGGGAGCTTCATTACCCAGCGCGAAATGACGGATCTGGCGCGGCTCGATGTTCGTCAGGAAGCCACGGGCTTCCAGCTCGGCATGAACGGTGAAGAGCTGTTCGTTCCCCTGCCCGATGGCAGCCAGCGCATCGATGTCTCGATCTGGAAGTCTGTCGTCAACGCCGCAATCGCCGACGACCAATCCAACCAAGTGCTCTCGCGCTGGTTCGGCCGGGATCTCAAGTTCGTGTTCTTCGACGAGGACGCCAATCGCATCGCGAGCCCCGAGTGGGCAGGCGACGACACGCCGGTGACTTTCGCGGACGGCTACCAGATCCTGGTGACCACGACAGGGTCGCTGAAGGCGCTCAATGCCGATATCGAGGCTCACGGTGAAGGCAGCGTCGGGATGGAGCGGTTCCGGCCGAACATCGTCATCGATACGGACGAAGCCTGGCCGGAGGATCGCTGGGCGGCCATCGAAATCGGTGGCATCCGCTTCGATCTGGTGAAGCCGTGCGCGCGCTGTATCATGACAACGCAGGACCAGCACACGGGCTCTCGCGAGGTCGCGAACCCGATGCCGGCCATGGGACGCATCCGCATGTCGGCAGACCGGCGTGTTCCCGGCCCGCTGTTCGGTTGGAACGTCACGCCACGCGCGGCGGGCGCGATTGCGATCGGCGATACGGTGAACGTGCTCGACGAGCGGCCGGATGGATGGGCGTTCAAGGTGCGCAAGCGCGCCTGAATTTAGGCTAAGCAGCGGCGGGCTTCAGCGCCTTGAGCGCGGCCTGCACGAAGCCTTCACGGGCTGTCGACGGTTCAAGGCCGCGCGGCTCGTAGACGTGTCGGTGCAGGAAGAAGGCCGTCAGGCGAAATGCTTCGGACAGACTTTCGAAATCGGCGGCCTGTCGCTTTTCCACGGATAGAAACGACGGCAAGGCGAACATCCTGTCGGCCCAGGGCGCGCCGGCTGCGCGGCTGACAGCGCGACCCGACTTCGGCGAGACATAGGCAAGATCGGAGCGGGTGCCGGTTGCGGCGCATTCGTTGAGATCCAGCCCAAAACCGAGATCGTTGAGCACCGCGAGTTCGAAGCGAACGAACAATTCGCCCGCATCGGCTGGGTTATCGAGATTGTCGAGGATGACTTCCAGCGCCTCGAAGAGATGCGGATGCGGATCGCGCTCCGGCAGAAGCCTGAGCAAGGCGCCCATGGCCTGGACGCCGTAAACCGCGGTCGCCGTTTCCATCAGCCGCGCGGCGCGCAGCGTGAGGGGTTCGATCTTGAACTCACCCATATGCTCATCGAGACGCGCGCGCCAGGTGACCTCGACCTCGTTCCCAGGCTGCAGCACCGGCTGCATGGCGCGCGAACGTCCGGATCGCACCATGCCCAGGTGACGGCCGCGATCCGGCGTCATCACCTCGGTGATCACGCTTGTCTCGCCATGGCGCCGAACGCCAAGAATGATTGCACGACCTTGCCACTGCATTAAAAATCGACCTTCCGACCACGCGCTATCCTAACGCATGGCGCAAGCCCTGTCATGAAAGCCTATCAGGACTCGGAGGGGAAAAGCCGGCGCAGGAAGTCCCGCATCGCATCTTCGTCGAACGGCTTGACGAGGAGCGGCCTGTTTTGCAGGTCTTCTGGAAAATCCAGGGTATCGGAATAGCCGCTGACGAAGCCGAAGGGGATTTCGGCGGCGACCAGCCGGCGGGCGAAATCGAAGCTCATGACCTCGCCGAGATTGACGTCAAGCAGGGCGAAATCATAGCTGTCGGCCTGGATCGCCTCATTGGCCTGCTCGACGCTATTGCAAATATCGATGGTCTCGACACCGACGGCACGCAGAATGTCTTCCGCCTCCATCGCGATGATCAAGCTATCCTCGAGAACCAGAACACGTCTTGCGACCATGATCAGAAAGCCCTCTTCCGGGCGCCGCCATCGACGCACCATGTATCCCAAAATCGCATTTCTACCCCTGACAACCCACGGCCTCAGCCGAGAATTTCACGCCGCCTATGCTTGCATAGCCGCTTTTTCAGTCCCGGTCGATATTAGCGAATCTCGACACAAGAATGGCTCGTGCTGGACATTAGGGTCCGGCCCTGGAATTTGCATTTAAAAAAGACATAGATAGAACCGCTTAGAGGAAGGGGCGCACCCTTTCGTCGAGCCCATCCCAGGCAGCAATTTTGGCGAGCGTTTCGCCATCCAGCACCTCGCAGGCGCGCTCCTGCCAGCGGATCAGATTGCGCGAAGCGAGCTTTTTCAAGGTCTTGTTGGTGTGCACGATCGAGAGGCCGAGCGTGTCGGCGATGTGCTGCTGGGTGATCGGGATGGCGCTGTGGCCGTTGAAGAGATTGAGCTGCTTGCCGCGCTGGTAAAGGAAGGCGATTAGGTAGGCGGCGCGCTCCAGCGCCGTTCGCCGGCCGATGCTCAACAGGTGCTCGTCGAGCATCCGCTCTTCCTGCGCCGCCATCCAGGTGATGTCGAAGGCCAGCGACGGATGCTTGTTGTAGAGCGTCATCAGCTTGTCGCGCTCGAAGACGCAGAGCGAGACCGGCGACAGCGCCTCGATCGAATGCTGCATCTCACCCATGATGGTGCCCTGAAGGCCGATCAGATCGCCGGGCATGATGTAGTTCAGGATCTGGCGCCGGCCGTCTTCGAGCGTCTTGTAGCGAAAGCCCCAGCCGGACAGCACCGTGAACAGGTGGGCGCTATGGGCGCCTTCGACCAGGATCGTGGCGCCTGCATCGGCCGCCAGTTCACCCTTCTTGAACTTGGAAATGAAGCCCAGCTCGTCGGCGGTGAACTCGCGGAAATGCGGCAGCGGCCGCAAGGGACACTGTTCGCAGGGTGTCTTGAACGAATGCGTCGGCCGTGATGTCGCCATGCGTGTCCCATAATCCAGAAAAAGCGGCGCCCCGAAATCGGGACGCCGCTCTTAAAGAACTCATCACTTGCAACTTTGTTCCATCGGCCCTTGAATTTTTCCAAGGAAACGAGGGACTTGCGGGGTCGTCGCGCCGCTTACTGGCGCGGGAATTCCAGGCCCATTTCGCGGAAGCGTTCGGGATCGTCGCCCCAGTTCTCGCGCACCTTCACGAAGAGGAAGAGGTGCACGGTCTGCTCGAGGATTTCCGACAACTCCTTGCGCGATGCGGTGGAGATTGCCTTGATCGCTTCGCCGTTCTTGCCGAGAGCGATCTTCTTCTGGCTATCGCGCTCGACGTAGATCACCTGCTCGATGCGAACGGATCCATCCTTGCGCTCTTCCCACTTTTCCGTCTCGACATGCGAGGCGTAGGGTAGCTCCTGATGCAGGCGCAGGAACAACTTCTCGCGGGTGATTTCGGCGGCCAGCTGACGCATCGGCAGATCGGAGATCTGGTCTTCCGGATAATACCACGGCCCCTCGGGAAGCGTCTTGGCGAGATAGTCCATGACGTCGTCACAGCCCGAACCGTTTTCGGCCGAGATCATGAAGGTCTGGTCGAAAGCGACGTATTCGTTGGCGGCGGAGGCCAGAGCCAGCAGATCCTCGCGCTTGACGCGGTCGATCTTGTTGAGAGCGAGGATCTTGCGCTGGGGCACGTCCTTCAGGCTCTCAAGGATCTTCTCGGCGTCGCCGCGCAGGCCACGCTCGCTGTCGATCAGGAGCATGATGATATCGGCATCCTTGGCGCCGCCCCAGGCGGAGGTCACCATGGCCCTATCGAGCCGGCGACGCGGCTTGAAGATACCAGGCGTGTCCATGAAGACGATCTGGGCGTTGTCATGGGTGGCGATGCCGCGGATGACCGCGCGCGTCGTCTGCACCTTGTGGCTGACGATCGAGACCTTGGCGCCAACCAGGCGGTTCAGCAAAGTCGACTTGCCGGCATTGGTCGGCCCAATCAGGGCGACGAAGCCGGAATGCGTCGGGCCAGCGGGTTCAGCGGCGCTATCCGCGATGTCGTGTTCTTCGGTCATTGTTCCCGTCAATTTCCGGCAGACGATTTCTGCCAAATGCCTTCGCGTTCGAGCATCTTGGTTGCGGCCACCTGCTCGGCGGCTCGCTTGGAGCGCTCGACGCCCGTTTCCGGCTTCACGCCGGCGACTTCGACCGTCACCGTGAAGCGCGGATCATGATCCGGTCCGGTGCGTTCTTCAACCCGGTAGTTTGGCGTCACGCCGAATTTGGCATGCGACCATTCCTGCAGTTCCGTCTTGGCGTCGCGCCTCGCGCCATCGGCGCGCACCGCCCGCTTTTCCCAATACTTCACGATGAAGTGGCGCGCGACCTCGAGGCCGGCATCGAGATAGATAGCGGCGATCAGGCTTTCGACGACGTCGGCGCGGACATTCATCATGCGCTTGCCGGTAAGCTTCTTCACGTCGGCACCGGTGCGGATGTAGAGATGCAGGCCAAGCTCGTCGGCGACTTCGGCGCAGGTATCGGCGCTCACCAACTGGTTCAGGCGGACAGAGAGTTCGCCTTCAGTGGCGGTGCCGAAGGTCCTGAAAAGCATCTCGGCGACACACAGGCCAAGGACCCGGTCGCCAAGAAATTCAAGCCGTTCGTAGTTCGCGCCCTTCTGGGTGCGGGCGCTTGCATGCGTCAGCGCACGATCGAGGCGCTCCTTCTCGGCAAAGACATGGCCGATCAGCGCCTCGAGCTTTGTTCGGTCAGCCGCCGAAAGCGTCGGCGACTTGCTCATTCAACGCCCTTGAACAGTCGGTCCCAACGCATATTGGAAGGCCACTTCCAGATTTCGCGGAAGGAGGTGTCGTTGCCGAGCGAGAAGAAGATGATGCTGGCACGACCAACCAGGTTTTCAGCCGGGACGAAGCCGACGTCGAAGCGGCTGTCGAGCGAGTTGTCGCGGTTGTCGCCCATCATGAAGTAGTGACCTTCGGGAACGATGAACTCGCGGGTGTTGTCGCCGCGCGATACCGGAGACTGGTCGAGCGTGTCGTACGTCACACCGTTATCAAGGGTTTCGCGGAAAACCGGAACGTCCTGGCCCGGATCCTGCGCGTAATCGGAGTTGAACGTGCCGTCCGGCACCTTCGGAACAGCCTTGCCGTTCACGTAAAGCACGCCATCGGTGACTTGGATATGGTCGCCGGGAAGACCAACGAGACGCTTGATGTAATCGACATCGGGGTTCGGCGGGAAGCGGAAGACGACGACGTCGCCGCGCTTCGGCTCGCTTGCGAAGATACGACCGCTGAACAGGTTCGGAGAGAACGGCAGGGAATACTTCGAGTAGCCGTAAGAAAACTTGTTGACGAAGATATAGTCGCCAACAAGAAGCGTCGGCATCATCGAGCCCGAGGGAATGGTGAATGGCTGGAACAGGACCGTGCGGATGACCATCGCCAAGACCAATGCCTGGACGATGACCTTGATGTTCTCCCAGAGGGCGTTCGGCTTGGCTTGAACTTTTTCGGACACGCAGTCTATTCCTTCAGAGCGCCAAAACGGCGCAAGTCTTTAATCGGTTCTGTGTAGCGGCTTCGGCTGATTGCGGCAATGCCACGAACATTAAAAGCCAGACAGGTAACGGTCAGTTGCTCGGCGATCAGTCGCTCAGCGGCAGGGCCTCGATGATGACGAAGGCCTGAGCCAAGGGATAATCATCGGTAATTGTCAAATGGATGGCGGCGCGGTGCCCCACCGGCAACATCCTCTGCAAAATCTCGCCGGCGCCGCCCGTCAGCTTCATCGTCGGCTTGCCGCTCGGGAGATTGACGACGCCCATGTCTTTCCAGAAGACACCCTGGGCGATGCCCGTGCCCAAAGCCTTGGAGCAAGCCTCCTTGGCAGCGAAGCGCTTGGCATAGGAGGCAGCGCGGTTGGCGCGGCGATCGGATTTCTGCTGCTCGATCTCGGTGAAGCAGCGATTGGTGAAACGCTCGCCAAATCGCTCCAGCGACTTCTCCACGCGCCTGATATCGATGAGATCGCTGCCGATACCAATGATCATACTGTTTCCTCAAGCGAAACGGGCTCAGCGACGCGTAGGCGCGCACGCTCAAGCAGGCGGGCGCGGCGGCGTCCCTGGAAGCCCCTCACCGTGTAGAATGTCGCGAAATAGATGGCCACGGCGGTCACCGCTGCCGGCGGCAGCGAACCGATCAGCATCGGCTCCAGCACCGGGCGCCAAAGCTCGCTGAAGTGCAGTTCGTGGAAGAGTGCGGGAAGATCGACCGCATTGCCCTGCATCGTATCCTTGCGGCTCAGGAGCAGATGTCCGATTTCCCAGGTGGTTCCCCAGATGAAGGGGTAGGTCAGCGGATTGCCGAAGGCCGCGCAGCCAAGAGCGGCGGCGACCATATTGCCTGACAACAGATAGGTGATGACGAAGGCCATGATGAAATGGACGCCGATGAACGGGGTCCAGGACACGAAGATCCCGGCCGCGACGCCAACAGCCACCGCATGTGGCGATGCCCTCAGGCGAAGCACGCGCATCACGAGATAGCGCGGAGGCCTCAGGAATCCCTTTCGTGGCCAAAGCAGCTCACGCAGCTTTTCACGAAATCCAGCGGGTTTCCGACGACGAAATAACATGGCGCGTATGTAGTGCATGCCGCACAGGCCTGACAAGAGCGCCAGACCTCCTCAGTCGCTATTTGATGTGCGCCGACTGAGTATCTACCGGGGCGTAACTCAAACGCCCCTTCCCACTTGCAAATCCAGCAACCGATTAACGGGTACGGAACAGACCACGGTCAACCTGACGCTGGCGGTATTCGAGATCGATACGGTCGAACGAGCCGTTCAGGTATGCGGTTTCGCGTTCTTCAGCGCTCGGAGCGCGCAGGGCACGAGCGAACTTCTTGATCGGTGTAAACATTTGGATGCCTCTTTCTTTCGGTCACTTGTTGATGACCAGAAGATAGGCGGAGGCGCGCCTTTTTACCAACGCTCTAATACTCAGTCAGCCATGCGCTAAACGCATATCTAGCCCCTCATCTGCGACAATTTGACCACAAAACGATCACATATTGTGCAAACCAGGTGCAGATGCGCCTGCTTTACTCGTAAAGCCGGCGCACAGTCGCAACGCAATCCAGCTCATTCAACTGCGCAAGCAATTGATTCAACTGGCGAAGATCCCAAACTTCGACATCGAGCGCCATCTCCGTGAAGTCGGTGGCGACGCGAACCGTGTTGAAGACGCGGATGTTGACGTCGACATCGGCGACGGTGCGGGCAAGCTTTGCGAGCGTGCCGGGTTCGTTCAGCGCATTGACCAGAATGCGGGCCATGAAGCGCGACTTGTTGGCCTCATCGAGATCCCAGCGCACATCGATCCAGCGATCAGGTTGCTCGTCGAAGCGCTGCAGCACGGGCGACTGGATCGGATAGATCGTGATGCCCTTGGCGTTTTCGGTCGTGTTGGTGATGCCGACGATGCGGTCGCCGGGGACAGCACCCGTCGGGGCAAACTGCACATCGATATTGCTCGATATACCACGGATCGGCACGGCCTCGGCATCGCCCAGCGCCTCAAGTCCATTTGGCGCGTGCTCGGTTGCCTTGCCCTTATCCGGGATCTTGAAGATCATGCCGGTGGCGCTGCGGACGTTGAACCAGCCATCGTCGCCCGAGGGTTTCGAGGTGATGCGCTCTTCCTGGTGATCGGGATAGACGGCACGCAGCACGTCGAGCGACGACATCTCGCCGCGGCCGACCGAGGCAATCGCGTCCTCGACATCCTTCTGGCCGAGGCGGTGCAGCGCGGGCTTCATCGCTTCGCGGGAGAAGACCTTGCCGGCGCGATCGAAGGTGCGTTCGAGAATGCGGTGGCCGAGGCCGGCATATTGCTTGCGGATGGCCATGCGGGTGGCGCGGCGGATGGCGGCGCGGGCCTTGCCTGTCACAACGATCTCTTCCCAAGCCGCCGGCGGCACCTGCACGCCGGAGCGGATGATCTCGACCTCGTCGCCATTCGCAAGGCGGGTGACGAGTGGCATGATGCGGCCGTTGATCTTGGCGCCAACCGTGGTATCGCCGATATTGGTGTGAACGGCGTAAGCAAAGTCGATCGGGGTCGCACCGCGCGGAAGCGCAATCAGCTTGCCCTTCGGCGTGAAACAGAACACCTGGTCCTGGAACAGCTCGAGCTTGGTGTGCTCCAGAAACTCTTCCGGGCTGTCGCCTTCGGCCAGCGCTTCGATCGTATGGCGAAGCCAGGAATAGGCGTTGGATTCGCGCGAGAGGATGTCGCTATCGGCGTTGGTGGCGCCGTCCTTGTAGAGCGTGTGGGCGGCGATACCGAACTCGGCGATCTCGTGCATGCGCTTGGTGCGGATCTGCAGCTCGATACGCTGGCTCGACGGGCCGACAATGGTGGTGTGCAGCGAACGATAGTCGTTCTGCTTCGGCGTCGAGATGTAATCCTTGAAGCGGCCGGGGACGACGCGCCAACGGGTGTGGACGATGCCGAGGCCGCGGTAACAGGAGGGAATATCGTCGACGATGATGCGGAAGCCATAGACATCCGACAGCTGCTCAAAGGAGAGCGACTTCGACTGCATCTTGCGGAAGACGGAATACGGCTTCTTCTGGCGGCCCTTGACGTAGGCATTGGTCAGGCCGTTGGCGACAAGCAGGTCGCGCAGTTCGGTTTCGATCTTCTTGACCAGGCCTTCGTTGCGGCGCGACAGCTCCTCAAGCCGCTTGGTGACGGTGTCGTAGGCCTCGGGGTTGATGTGGCGGAAGGACAGGTCCTCCAGCTCCTCGCGCATATCCTGCATACCCATGCGGCCGGCGAGCGGCGCGTAGATATCCATCGTCTCTTCGGAAATGCGGGCGCGCTTTTCCGGCGACATGTGGTCGAGGGTGCGCATGTTGTGCAGACGGTCGGCCAGCTTGACCAGCAGCACGCGCACGTCGTCGGAAATGGCAAGCAGCAGCTTACGCAGGTTTTCGGCCTGCTTGGCCTTCTTGGTGACGAGATCGAGCTTCTTGATCTTCGTGAGACCCTCGACCAGGCGGCCGATGTCTTCGCCGAAGAGTTCATCGATCTCGGCGCGGGTCGCGGTCGTGTCCTCGATCGTGTCATGCAACAGAGCGACCGCGATCGTCGACTCGTCGAGATGCATGTCCGTGAGGATGGCGGCGACTTCGAGCGGGTGGGAGATATAGGGATCGCCGCTTGCCCGCTTCTGCTGCCCATGCTTCTGCATGGCATAGACATAGGCTTTGTTGAGCAGGGCTTCGTTGGCGTCGGGCTTGTATTTCTGAACCCGCTCCACGAGCTCGTACTGCCGCATCATGCCGAAACCACTCCATCACAAAAGAAAAGCGCGCCAATCACAGATTGGCGCACGTGATACTCAATCATATGCCGAAGCAATAATGGCGCAAGATTGACGATTAGTAATCGTCGCTCTTTTCCGGCGGCACGAGGCCTTCGATACCTGCCAGAAGCTCTTCTTCCGACATCTGGTCGAAGGTGATCGTCTCCGGAGCGTCTTCCTGCTCTTCGCCATCGGCAGCAGCCGCCGTGGTGATGAGGCTTGCCGGATCGGGCTCGGGCTCGTCGACTTCGACGTGCTTCTGCAGCGAGTGGATCAGGTCTTCCTTCAGGTCGTCGGGAGACAGCATCTCATCGGCGATCTCGCGAAGGGCGACGACCGGGTTCTTGTCGTTGTCGCGATCGATGGTGATCGAGGCGCCCTGGGAAATCAGCCGGGCACGGTGGCTGGCAAGCAGAACCAGCTCGAAGCGGTTCTCAACTTTGTCAATGCAATCTTCTACTGTGACACGGGCCATTGCCTGTCCTTTACGGTCGGGATCTCGGGATTAGCACGGCGATACAATTAAAAGCAGGCGAATTCAAGTTTTTAGTGAAGGAGCCGTTCGAGCCTGTGGGAACTTTCTAATTTTAGAGGTTTCCACTAAAAGTTGCTTGGAATATGCCGAATCCTGCCCTAAATCTGACTTATATGAATAGTTCATAAAGTAAGAATTGTTCTGAATTTTTCAGATAACCCATTGTTTTCGTGGGCTATCTGCAGCCGCATATTAGATTACTCAAAGTGGATTGGTACGCGATGTTCGACCCGCGAGAAAAAATTGCACTTTTCATTGATGGCGCCAATCTCTACGCGGCGTCCAAGAGTCTCGGCTTTGATATCGACTACAGAAAACTTCTGAAAGCCTTCCAGAAGCGCGGATATCTGCTGCGCGCCTACTATTACACGGCCCTGATCGAGGATCAGGAATATTCCTCGATCCGCCCGCTGATCGACTGGCTGGATTACAACGGCTACAAGGTCGTAACCAAGCCGGCCAAGGAATTCACCGACTCCATGGGCCGCCGCAAGATCAAGGGCAACATGGATATTGAGCTCGCGATCGATGCCATGGAGCAATCGGAGACGGTCGATCACCTGGTGATCTTCTCAGGCGACGGCGATTTCACGACGCTGGTCGAAGCGCTGCAGCGCAAGGGCCGCAAGGTCTCGATCATCTCGACGATGGCAACGCAGCCGCCAATGATCGCCGACGATCTGCGCCGCCAGGCGGATCACTTCATCGACCTGTTGTCTTTGAAGAGCGAAATCGGCCGCGACCCGTCCGAGCGCCCTGCCCGTCCGGTCGAGCCTGCGGCATCCAGCGACTTCGAAAGCTGACGCGAGCAACCAATGCTCAAAAAGAAAACCGCGGCATTTGCCGCGGTTTTGATTCAGGCGGCTATTTGATCAGCCATTATCCTTGAGAAGCCGGCTCTTCTGCCGGTTCCAATCGCGCTCTTTTTCAGACTCGCGCTTATCGTGCAGCTTCTTGCCCTTGGCGAGCGCCAGTTCCATCTTCGCGCGGCCGCGATCGTTGAAATAGATCTTCAGCGGAATGAGTGTCATGCCTTCGCGGTTGATGCCGGCACGCAGACGGTTGATCTCGCGACCCGACAGCAAGAGCTTGCGGCGACGGCGCGGCTCGTGGTTGAAGCGGTTGGCCTGCAGATATTCCGGAAGATAGGAATTGATCAGCCAGATCTCGCCACCCTCGTCCGAGGCATAGGATTCGGCGATGTTGGCCTTGCCTTCGCGCAGCGACTTGACCTCGGTGCCCATCAGCACCAAGCCAGCCTCGTAGGTATCGACGATCTCGTAGTTGTAGCGCGCCTTGCGGTTTTCGGCGACGATCTTCTTGACGACGCGCTGGCTGCCTTTGGGGGCCATGACAAATTCCAATTGCTCGGGGGCGCGATATCCGCGCCCGCACTTCTCGGCTTTATGTAGAGGCGCGGCCCATCTTTGTGAAGGCCGCGCGTTTTATCGGTTCAGCAGGCTATCAGTTCAGAAGGCCGGCGTGGCGCAGCGCTGCGTCGAGTGCGGCTTCCGTGCTTGCCTCCAGCGAGGAGACGAGCGGCGAGCGTACCGTGCGGTTCATGCCGCGGATCTTCGACAGGCCGTACTTGGCGCCACAGAGGCCCGGCTCCAGGAAGATCGCCTTGTGCAGCGGCATCAGGCGGTCCTGATACTCGAGCGCTTTCGCGAACTCGCCGGCCAGCGTCGCGGCCTGGAACTCGGCACAGAGGCGCGGAGCGACATTGGCGGTGACCGAGATGCAGCCGACACCGCCATGGGCGTTGAAGCCGAGCGCGGTGGCGTCTTCGCCGGAAAGCTGGCGGAAATCCTTGCCGCAGGTGATGCGCTGCTCGGAGACGCGCTCGATCTTGCCGGTGGCATCCTTGACGCCGACGATGTTGCCGTATGCCCTCGCAAGCGCGCCCATGGTTTCCGGCGACATGTCGATGACCGAACGGCCCGGAATGTTATAGATGTAGATCGGCAGCTTGATGGCTTCGGCGACCGCGGCAAAGTGGGCGTAGAGGCCCTTCTGCGTCGGCTTGTTGTAATAGGGCGTGACGACGAGAACCGCATCAGCGCCGGCCTTTTCGGCGTGCTGAGCGAGTTCGACGGCTTCGCGGGTGTTGTTGGAGCCGGCACCTGCCATGACGGGAACGCGCTTGGCGGCGGCCTCGATACAGAGTTCGACCACGCGTTTGTGCTCGGCATGCGACAGGGTCGGGGATTCGCCGGTCGTTCCGACTGGAACGAGACCGCTGCTGCCTTCCTTGATCTGCCAGTCGACATGGGCGGCGAAGGCCGCTTCATCGACAAGGCCAGCATCGGTGAAAGGCGTGACGAGTGCGGGAATGGATCCCTGGAACATGCAGAACTCCTTACGACCGCAATCCATGCTTCGGCCGCATTCCTTGAATACGAAGGAGCGCACCATAGTGCGCCAAAAAGGGTCCGACAAGCGTACAGAGCTTTGTTGCAACAAATTCCGATCGCAAATGTGAATGAAATTGAAGGGCTTCGGTAAGGTTTCGTTAATATGCGTCCCAGCAAATGTATGGACGCGTTTCCATTGCGAGTATCCCTGATGAAGAGAGCTGTTCTGATCCTGTCCGCGCTCGGCCTGACGGCCGCCGCATGGGGCACATTTGCCGCGCAGCTCCCAGGCGACGACGCGCCCGTTCCAGACGTTCGTCCGATCGGCTACATGCCGCAGACCTCGCTGCCGGAATCGATGACGACAGGCGCGATACCGCGAAGCCAGGCAATCGCCCCCGTCAACAGCGACCTGAAGACCGGCCTCGACGCGCTTTCCGCCAAGGACCCGATGCAGGCGATTTCGATCCGCGACGGCATGGCGCAGGGCACGCTCGACCGTCATATCCTGACCTGGGCAATCGCCGTATCCGGACAGAAGGGCGTACCCTCGGTCGAGATCGCCACCGCTGCCCAGGAATTGAAGGGCTGGCCCGGGCTGGCAAAGCTCAGGATATACTCCGAGCGTGCGCTCTATGACGAAAACCCCTCGCCCTCGGCCGTTCTCGCAGCCTTCGGCGAAACCGCTCCGGAAACGACGTCAGGCGCAATGATCCTTTCGCGCGCGTTGGTCGCCACCGGCAAGCAGCAACAGGCGGCGAAATACATGCGCAAGGTCTGGCGCGGCGAGACGCTGGACAAGGCAACGGAAGACAAGATCATGGCCGAATTCGCGGGCTTGCTGACCCTTGCCGACCACAAGGCGCGCATGGAATATCTGATGTATCGCAACCGCACTGCGCAGGCCAAGCGCTTCGGCGATCTCGGGCAGGCGCAATCGCTCTACAAGGCGTGGGAAGCCGTCGCCAGCAAGGCGCCGAACGCGGGCGCGCTTCTTGCCGGCGTCGATGGCAAATGGAACGGCGATCCCGGCTATCTCTTCGCGCGCATCGAGTATCTGCGCAAGCAGGAGAAGTATCCGGAGGCCGCCAAGCTTCTGCAGCAGATGCCGCGCGACCGCGATGAACTCGTCAACGCCGGCGAATGGTGGAACGAGCAGCGGATCGTCAGCCGTGGGCTGGTCGACCAGGGGCAGTTCAAGCTCGCCTACGGCATCGTCTCGAAATACGCGGCAACGACGCCGACCGATATCGTCGAGGCCGAATTCCACGCCGGCTGGTACGCGCTGCGCGGGCTGCAGGACCCGACAACGGCCCAGACCCATTTCCGCAAGATCCTCGACTTCTCCAACGGTCCGATTTCCGTGTCGCGTGCCTACTACTGGATGGGACGCTCGGCCGAAGCGGGCGGCGCCGGCAAGGCCGCCGAGTTCTACGCCAAGGCAGCGGGCTATCCGACCACCTTCTACGGCCAGCTTGCGGGCGAGAAGCTTGGCCGCAAGACGATCAATGTCAGCTACCCCTCACCCAGCCCGGCGGATCGGCAACGCTATCAGGCGCGCGAGGCCGTGCAGGCCATCGCCCGGCTCGACGCAGCCGGCCATGGCTGGCGGGCGAATGCTCTCTATCTCGCTCTCGGCGAGCAGATGCAAAGCCCCGGCGAACTCGCGATCCTCTCCGCCCAGGCCGAGCGTTCAGGCGACCATCATCTGTCGCTGCAGATCGGCAAGAGCGCTTACGCGCGCGGCGTCGATGTCGCGGCGCTGGCCTTCCCGATCGGCGTCATTCCCGGCACCGCCAACATCTCTGGCTCCGGCAAGGCGCTCGCTTACGCAATCGCCCGGCAGGAGAGCGCCTTCAATCCGACGGCGGTTTCCGTCGCCGATGCGCGCGGCCTGCTGCAGATCCTGCCCGGAACGGCGATGGCCGTGGCCAAGCGCCACAACATCACCTACTCCAAGGACAAGCTGACAGCCGATGCCGGCTATAACGCGACGCTTGGGGCGCACTATCTCGGCGAACAGATCGACGCCTTCGGCGGCTCTTACATCATGACTTTCATCGCCTACAATGCCGGGCCGAAGCGCGTTCCGGAATGGATCGGCCGCTATGGCGATCCGCGCGGCAAATCGATCGACGCCGTCGTCGACTGGATCGAACGCATCCCCTTCCCCGAGACGCGCAACTACGTGCAGCGGGTGATTGAGAACTATGAGATCTACAAGGCCCGGTTGGGTCAGCCCGTCAGCATCCAGCAGGACCTGATCGGCGGACGCAACGCGTCCTAAAGGCCGAGTTTGCTTGGCGGCGTAGCGCAGGCTAGTCTCTTCTCGTCAAGGCGGGCAGAGACGATGGACGAAACGAGCAACCAAGCCTTTCGGGATCGGACTTACATATCCAGTGATGGCCTTTCGCTGCATCTGCGGGACTATGATCCTGGCTCTCAGGCGACGGAAGGCCGGTTGCCAGTGATCTGCCTCCCTGGACTGACACGGAATTCCCGCGATTTTCATCAGCTGGCCCTGATCCTGTCGCGGGATCCGGTCATCCCAAGACGTGTGATCGCGCTCGATTACCGTGGGCGTAGCCTCTCCGAATGGGATGAGAACAAGGCCAACTACAATCTTGCCGTCGAAGCCCGCGATGTCATCGAAGCCTGCACATATCTCGGCATAGCCCGCGCCGCCTTCATCGGCACCTCGCGTGGCGGGCTGATCCTGCACCTGCTTGCCGGGATGGAGTCCGATCTGGTCGCGGCGGCCGTTCTCAACGATATCGGCCCGGTCATCGAGGCCGAGGGGTTGATGAAGATTCGCGACGATCTCAACACCGCACGACTGCCGCGCGATATGGAAGAAGCGGCGGCGTTGCTGAAGCAGCGGCAGGGCGCTGACTTCCCTGCCTTATCAGAAGACGATTGGGCGGAGATGGCGACGGCGATCTATTGCGATGCTGATGGTCAGATCGTGCCCGATGTCGATCCGGCAATTGCCAAGCAACTGTTATCGATCGATTTCGCCAAACCAGTGCCGGATCTCTGGGCGCACTATGAGAACTTCGAACAACTACCGCTGATGGCTGTTCGCGGGGAGAATTCGATGTTGCTTTCCGAAAGCACGGTCACAGCAATGGTCGACAGGCATGCTGGTCTCACGATCGTCAGAGGTCCGGGCCAAGGCCATCCACCCCTGCTGCATCTAGAGCCGGCACTACAAAGCATCCGGAGTTTTCTCGCTGCAATCCAGCACGCCGATCATTAGCACACCGAGCCGCGGCTTCTGGCAGTCAGCCTCCTCAAGGCTATGCGTACGCAACGCCAAGAATGCAAAAAGCCCGGTTCGCGAGAACCGGGCTTTCCTGATTAGACCGAAGTCAGATCAGATTAGAATGCACGCTGCAGGCGGAAGTAGCCAGACCAGGTGTTGTCGTCAACAGCAACCGTGCGGTCCTGCCACTGTACCGAAGCCTTGGCGTAGAAGTTTTCTACGATCTGGTAGTCGAGCGTTACGCCAGCCTTCCAGATGTCAACGTCGGTGAAGTCGGTGGTCGTGGTGTAGGTGCCGCCGGTGATATAGCCGCCGTTGCGGGCGTTAGCAAAGTACTGGACAGCAGGCGTGATCTTGAACTTGTCGGTTGCCTGGATTGCGTATTCAGCAGCAACAGTCCATTCAGACTCTTCGAAGTAGGCGTTCGGACCAGAAGCCCAAGCAGCTGCGAGGCCGAGAGTGCCCGGGCCGATTGCAACGGTGCCCATACCGCGGATCGCACCTTCTTCGGTGTCCGTGTCATAGCCGCCGATCAGCTGGTAGCTGAATGCGCCAGCCTTGCCACCGATGCCAGCAGCGATACCAACGTTGTTCGGGCTTTCACCCAGACCGCCACCGAGGGGCGTGCCGTGGATGCTGTCTTCCAGTTCGTCAACCGAGATACCGGCGTAGAAGTCGCCAGACTCATACTGGTAACGAATGGAGTTGTGCAGCGTCGGGCCAGAAGCGAGCGAGTCGGTTTCGCCAGAGAGACCATCGTCCCACCAGCTGTAGAACAGACCAGCGCGGAAGCCGGCGATGTCGATGTAAGCCGAGTCGAGGTAGGAAGACTGGCTCGTAGCGTTGTCAGCGTCCGTCTGCAGAACGATAACGCCGGTCAGCGGGCCGTACTCGGTGTCGCTCTTAGCCGTGAACTGAACCTGACCACGGGTGAACGAATCCCAGTCAGACGTACCGGAAGCGTCCCGGTTCACGTCAACCTGGAAACGAACGTAACCGTTGATCTTCAGGCAGGTTTCCGTGCCCGGGATGTAGAAGTAGCCGGTGCCGTATGCGTCGCAAACGCGAACGTATTCTACTGCTTCCGGTTCAGCTGCAACAATCGCGTCAGCAGCCTGAGCGCCGGATACAACTGCCAGAGCAGCTGCGGAGCCGAGAAGTAGGCTCTTGATGTTCATATTGACCTCCAATTCAAAGTTTCGATCGGATCCGGGTTTTCGCCGTTTTGGCAGCGTTCCCTGCCCCGTCACCGTGTTTCAAGAAGTCGGACGATCAACCGCCCTCGCTTCCGAAGTTGAAAATACAAGACCCGGCCTGTCACGCAATCACCAACTTGTGCGATTGGGGGATTTACGACAGCCTTCCGTATGCGCTGTTGCTGAAAGGTCACAAATACGACATGCGGCCATTCCGTTTCTTTATACTTCGTTAAGAAAGCGCTGGTTTTGCGGGGGTTTAGTGCCAACCGACAGCACGGCGGAACCCGGCGATGTGCCACATTGGTACCGTTTTCCGGCCGGATTCGGTGGGATAGCCAAGGATTTTAGCAGGCGAACAAATAAGCCGCGTGACAGATCGGCGAATACGGCTGGTGGGAATCGCTTGTGAAGCGTCGGATGATTCTCAAAGCGATTCTACGCGGCGCTGTCATCGTCGTGTCATGTCGATGATGACAAGGTCCGCCGCGCGCAAAGACGCGCTCGCATGAACACATATGTTCGATGCAAAAATCACTGAAATGTTTGCTTGGAAAATCCGCTGAGCTAGGGAGCGGCGACAGTGTGTCCGGATCGGACACTGGGATGATGGCGGAGAAGATGGGATTCGAACCCACGATACCCTCTCGGGTATACTCCCTTAGCAGGGGAGCGCCTTCGACCACTCGGCCACCTCTCCGGTCGAGAGCCTGATAGAGTCATTCGCTGGGGGACGCAAGCGCTTTTTCGGCTTTGCCCCTGAAGAAAAGCCGGCTTATTTCTAAGCCAGCAATTGCTTCAGATCAGCAGACCCGTCGGCGAGGATCGACTTGTCGGGGTTTATGCCGAGTTCCAGCATCTTCTTGCCGCTGACATAGGCCTTGGCATCATTGATCGCATCGACGGCGATGAACTTGCCTGACTTGAAGTACCAGATGGAGTGTGCGCCTTCGCGCGCGCCGGGGCGGAGCAGCGTTTCGTCGTAGCCGAGATTGAAGCCGGCGATCTGCAGTTTCACGTCATATTGATCGGACCAGAACCATGGCTTCGGCTCATAGGGCGCATTGCCGCCGGCAATGATGGCGGCAGCCGCGTCGGCCTGGTCGACGGCGTTCTGCACCGATTCCAAGCGGATGCGTCCGCCCTGCCAGGGAAGCGCCGCGCAATCGCCGGCCGCGAAGATTGATGGGTCAGAGGTGCGCGCGAATTCATCGACGACGATGCCGTTCGCAACTTCGAGGCCCGATTCCTTGGCGAGCTGGTCGTTCGGCGTAACGCCGATGCCGACGATGGCGAAATCGATATCGATGATCGAGCCATCGGAGAGTTCGGCGCCAACGAGCTTACCGTCGCGGCCGATCAGATGCTTGAGGCCGGTTTTTTCGCGAATCTGCACGTCATGCTCTTCGTGGATGACGCGCATGATATCCGCGGTCTCCTTGGCGGCGACGCGCTGGAGAATGCGGTCGGCCATCTCGATGACGGTGACTTCAAGACCCAAATGGCGCGCAACGGCAGCGGCCTCGAGGCCGATATAACCGCCGCCTATAATAAGGACGCGTCGGCCCGGGCGCATTTCGGCGGCCAGAAGATCGGCGTCGCGCTTGTCGCGGGCAACATACACACCTTCGAGATCGCCGCCGATCGCGGCCGGCAGGCCACGCGGGGTGGAGCCCGTCGTCAGCGCCAGCGTGCCGTAGTCGATGGTGGAGCCATCCTGGAGCACGACCTGCTTCTTGTCGCGCTTGATTTGTTCGACCCATGTGGAGAGGCGAATCTCGACGTCGTTGTCGGTGAACCACTGCTCGGGGCGAAACAGCAGGCGGTCGAAGCTCATTTCGCCGAGCAAATACTTCTTGGTGAGCGGTGGGCGCTGGTAAGGCAGCACGTCTTCTGCGCCAAGAATGGTGATGGACCTGTTATCCTTGAGCGCGCGCAGCTTGGCCGCCATTGCAAAGCCTGCCTGACCTGCGCCGATAATCACCAATCTGTCCGTCACGATATCACTCCCGCATTCACTGTATCGAGCAAAGGCCTATCCCCTGCCCCTTGCGTCGTCAACCGGAGCGGAGCGCCGTCAGGCGATCTCGATCCAGCGGCGCTGGTGATAGGACTCTGCCATGGCGTGAACAGACTTTTCTATCCTAAGACCGTCTTCGAATGTGACGATCACCGACGGCTCACCGGAAATCGCACGAATGAGCTCGCGGCATTCGATAATCTTCAGATCGTTGAAGCCAAGGCCGTGGCCGGGCGCAGGAATGAAACGGTCATAGGGATGATGGGCGGGTGCGGCCAGAATCTTGCGGAAACCCTGCTCGCTGCCGCGGCCATCGGCCTGATAAAGCTCGAATTCGTTCATGCGTTCCTGGTCGAAGGTGATCGCGCCTTTCGAGCCGAATATCTGCAGAGCTATGCGCCCCTTTCGACCCCAGGCGGCACGGTTGGCCATCAACACGGCGGAAATGCCGCCACCAAGACGCATCAGCACATTGGCCGCGTCGTGGTTCTCGACCGGGCGTCGCCCACCGTCCTTTGCGGGGCGATCGGCGTAGGGCTTGGCCATGTCGGTCACCACGGCCTCGACATGACCGAAGAGATACCAGAGCAAGGACAAAGGATGGACAGCGAAGTCGTCGAGCGCGCCGTAGCCCGCTGACAATTCGCTCTTCCAGTAAAAGAGCGCATCCGGATCGGCCATGAAGTCCTCGTCCATCTCGACGCGGATATGATTGACCTGCCCGATGGCGCCCTCGCCGATCAGCGCCTTGATGTGGCGGATGGTTGGGTTCTGGATATAGTTATAGCCGAGCACGGCCACCTTGCCGGCGCGCCTTGCGGCATCCAGCATGCGCTCGGCGTCCGCAAAAGCCGGCGCCATCGGCTTTTCGCACCAGACGTGCTTGCCCGCTTCAAGGGCGGCTATCGCCATCTCGGGATGAAACTGGTTCGGGGTGGTGACCGAGACGACATGGACATCCGGATCGGCGATCAGCTGACGCCAGACGGCGGTCGCCTTTTCAAAGCCGAATTCCGAGGCGCGCGCATCGGCAAGATCCTTGTTCGCCTCGGCCAGATGCACAAGGCGCGGACGCTCGACATCGCCGAAGACGGTCTTGACCGCATTCCAGGCAAGCGCATGGCACTTGCCCATATAGCCCGTGCCGATCAAGCCGACGCCCAATGACTTCATGAAATCCTCCCGCTCCGACCATGATTTTGGAATGCTTGGACCATTTTGACAAGACATTTTGATATGACTGGCGGGCGAGCCTAAAAGCAGATGAAAGCCATCAAACACTAGAAATGGCTCAATATTCCCCGAATAAAAAACAAATATGCCGGAGAATGGAAATCATCTATGGTCGGGAAACTGGAATATACGTTTCATTTTCGGATCACACATGGACAACGACCCCAAGGCCCCCTCTCGCGTTCCCAGGGATTTCGAAAGCCTGCGCAGCACGATCATCGAGCGCAAGGCGACCATGCCGAAGCGGCTGGCGCAGGTCGCGGCCTTTGCGCTGGCCAATCCCGACGAGATCGCCTTCGGCACGACGGCAAGCATCGCGTCTGCTTCCGAGGTTCAGCCATCGACGCTGGTGCGGCTTGCACATCACCTGGGATATGAGGGCTTTTCGGACCTGCAGAGCATTTTTCGCGAGCGGCTTCGCGACCGGACGCTGACTTACGAAGAGCGGCTGGTGACGCTGGAGCAATCGGGTGGCGAGGACGAGGATGCCAATCTGCTGTCCGGCTTCATTTCGGCCGCCGGTCAATCCATCAACCGGCTGGCCGCGACCGTTCAATCAGAGACCTTCAGCAAGGCGGTCGATATTCTGGCGGCGGCCGACACCATCTATCTGATCGCCAAGCGCCGCTCCTATCCGCTGACGGCGCATATGAGCTACGCCTTCTCCAAGCTCAATATCCGCCACCAGATTGTCGCGTCCCCCAATGGGGTCGATGCCGAGACCGTCCAGTTCGCCACGCCGAAAGATGCGGCGATCGCGGCGAGCTTTTCGCCCTATGCCGCAGAGAGCCTCGGCCAGGCGGAGATGTTGAAGGAGCGCGGCGTGCCCGTTGTCGTCATCACCGATTCGGCCTTCTCGCCACTCGCCACCAGCGCCGCCTGCTGGTTCGAAGTGGCGGAGGCCGACTTTGCCGGCTTCCGTTCGCTTTCGGCCTCGATGGCGCTGACCATGGCGCTGCCGGTGGCGATCGCCGAGCGGCGGCGAAAGCTGGGGCAGCCAAAATCCAAAAAAGCAAAAATGGAATAAACATTCTGAATTGACATTAAATCGGAACCGATGTTTCATCGATTGATATCACCGGCGGACATCCACGCCGGATTGAAAATGATCGGGAGGACATGATGGCAGAACCAAATCCGGGCACACAGCCGGGGCTGTCGCTTGATGTGATCACCATCGGCCGCTCGTCGGTCGATCTCTATGGCCAGCAGATCGGTTCCAAACTCGAAAACATCGCATCCTTCGCCAAGTCTGTCGGCGGCTGCCCGGCGAATATCGCAATCGGCACGGCGCGCCTCGGCCTGAAGTCGGGCTTGATCACCCGCGTCGGCGATGAGCAGATGGGCCGTTTCATTCGCGAGCAATCGGCACGCGAGGGGGTCGCGACCGACGGCATCGTGACCGACAAGGAGCGGCTGACGGCGCTGGTATTGCTGGCGGTCGAGGCAGAAGGCGTCTCGCCGATGATCTTCTATCGTTCCGATTGCGCCGACATGGCGCTCGAAGAAGGCGATATCGACGAGGCCTATATAAAGTCATCGCGCGCAGTGCTGGTTTCGGGAACGCATTTCTCGCGGCCGAACACGGAAGCGGCGCAACGCAAGGCGATCCGTATCGCCAAGGCCAACGGCCGCAAGGTGATCTTCGACATCGATTATCGCCCGAACCTGTGGGGCCTCGCCGGCCATGCGGAAGGCTTCGAACGGTATGTGAAGTCGGACCGCGTGTCTTCGAAGATGAAAGAGACGCTGCCGGATTGCGACCTGATCATCGGCACGGAAGAGGAAATCCTGATCGCATCCGGTGCCGACGATGTGCTCGGCGCGCTGAAGGAAATCCGCCGGCTGTCGTCCGCGACCATCGTCCTGAAGCGCGGCGCCATGGGCTGCATTGTCTATGACGGGCCGATCTCGGACGATCTCGAAGCCGGCATCGTCGGCGAAGGTTTCCCGATCGAGGTGTTCAACGTGCTCGGCGCCGGCGATGCCTTCATGTCCGGCTTCCTGCGGGGATGGCTGAAGGATGAGCCGCTGAAGACCTGCGCCACCTGGGCGAATGCCTGCGGCGCATTCGCGGTCTCCCGCCTGCTCTGCTCGCCGGAATATCCGACCTGGGCGGAACTCGATTTCTTCCTGAAGAACGGCAGCAAGCATCGGGCGCTGCGCAAGGACGAGGCGATCAACCACATTCACTGGGCCTCGAACCGCAAGGGCGACATCCCGCTCCTCATGGCGCTCGCCATCGATCATCGCTCGCAGCTGACAAGCGTCTGCGACGAACTCGGCGTCGATTACAAGCAGATCGTCGCCTTCAAGCGGCTGGCGGTGGAAGCCGCAGCGCGCGTCGCCGATGGCCGCAGCGGCTATGGGATGCTGATCGACGAGCGCTTCGGGCGCGATGCCTTCTTCGACGCGGCGACCAAGAACTTCGCCTGGATCGGGCGGCCGGTCGAGCTGCCCGGCTCGAAGCCGCTGCGTTTCGAGTTCAGCCAGGATATCGGCTCGCAACTGGTCGAATGGCCACTTGATCATTGCATCAAGTGCCTGTGCTTCTATCATCCCGACGATCCGGCAGAGCTGAAGAGCGAGCAGCAGGAGAAGCTGCGGACGCTGTTCGAGGCAGCGCGCAAGGTTGGCCGTGAGTTGCTGGTCGAGATCATCGCCAGCAAGAACGGGCCGCTCACCGACGACACCATCTCGACGGCGATGGAAGAGCTCTATGCGCTCGGCATCAAGCCGGACTGGTGGAAGCTGGAACCGCAGGCATCGAGTGCGGCGTGGAAGAAGATCGACGCCGTCATCGCCAAGAACGACCCCTGGTGCCGCGGCATCGTGCTGCTCGGGCTGGAGGCGCCGGCGGACGAGCTGGTGAAGGGCTTCGAGGCGACGCTGGCAGCACCGTCGGTCAAGGGCTTTGCCGTGGGACGGACGATCTTTTCGGATGCGGCGCGGGCCTGGCTGTCGGGCAAGATCAATGACGAGCAGGCCATATCGGATATGGCCGGACGCTTCCGTGAACTGACTGAGGCGTGGTTGAAAACGCGCGGGCTCGGCCGATAGGATTGAAAGACCCCTCCCCAACCCCTCCCCACAAGGGGGCGGGGCTTTAACTTGAGGCGCCGCCTCTGCCACGAACAAACGTTCTGACGGACGCAAGGTTGAGGCGAAGCGAAACGGTTGCCACAGGTTAGCCCCTCCCCCTTGTGGGGAGGGGTTGGGGAGGGGAAAAACGGATACGAGAATTGCGGGAGGAGCCTCATGGGCAAGACTGTACGATTGACGATGGCGCAGGCCGTCACCCACTTTCTGAAGAAGCAGATGACCGTCATCGACGGCAAGACGGTGCCGATCTTTGGCGGCGTCTGGGCGATCTTCGGCCATGGCAATGTCGCGGGTATCGGCGAAGCGCTCTATCAGGTGCGCGGCGAGCTGACGACCTATCGCGCGCACAACGAGCAGGGTATGGCGCATGCCGCGATCGCCTATGCCAAGGCGAGCTTCCGCCAGCGCTTCATGGCCTGCACGACATCGATCGGCCCCGGCGCGCTCAACATGGTGACGGCGGCGGGCGTGGCGCATGTCAACCGCATCCCCGTGCTCTTCCTCCCAGGCGACGTCTTCGCCAACCGCGCGCCGGATCCGGTGCTGCAGCAGATCGAGGACTTCGGCGACGGCACGGTTTCCGCCAACGACGCCTTCCGCCCGGTCTCGCGCTATTTCGACCGCATCACACGGCCGGAACAGATTATCTCGGCGCTGAAGCGCGCCATGCAGGTGCTCACCGATCCTTATGATTGCGGTCCGGTGACGCTGTCGCTTTGCCAGGATGTCCAGGCGGAAGCCTTCGACTATCCGGAGAGCTTCTTCGAGGAGCGCATCTGGACCACGCGGCGCCCTCGCCCCGATGCGGACGAACTGGCGAACGCCATCGCGCTCATCAAGAAATCCGAAAAGCCCGTGATCATCGCCGGCGGCGGTGTGCTCTATTCGCAGGCGACGAAGGAACTCACGGATTTCGCGGATGCGCATGGCATTCCCGTTGTCGTCACGCAGGCAGGCAAGTCGGCAATCGACGAGCGGCACCCGCTGGCGCTCGGCTCGGTCGGGGTCACCGGCACATCGGCCGCCAACGCGATCGCCGAGGAGACCGATCTGCTAATTGCCGTCGGTACACGCTGCCAGGACTTCACCACCGGTTCGTGGGCGCTTTTCAAGAATGAGAAGCTCTCCATCCTCGGCCTCAACATTGCCGCCTACGACGCCGTCAAGCATGACGGGCTTCCCCTGGTGGCGGATGCGCGCGAGGGGTTGAAGGCGATCTCCGAGGGTCTTTCCGGTTGGAAGGCTCCGGCAGCGCTGGCGGCGAAGGCCGAGAAGGAAAAGAAGATCTGGATGGAAGCTGCCGCAAAGGCGATGGCATCGACCAATGCCGCCCTGCCATCGGACGCGCAGGTCATCGGCGCCGTGGCGCGCTCGATCGGCGGCGATAACACGGTGGCGCTTTGCGCTGCAGGTGGTCTGCCGGGCGAACTGCATAAGCTGTGGCCGGCCACCGTGCCGGGTAGTTACCACATGGAATACGGCTTCTCCTGCATGGGCTACGAGATCGCGGGCGGCCTCGGCGCCAAGATGGCGCATCCCGACAAGGACGTCATCGTCATGGTCGGTGATGGGTCCTACATGATGCTGAATTCCGAGCTCGCGACCTCGGTGATGCTGGGCCTGAAGCTCAACATCGTCGTCTTGGATAACCGCGGCTACGGCTGCATCAACCGGCTGCAGATGGGCACCGGCGGCGCCAACTTTAACAACCTCTTGAAGGACTCCTATCACGAGGTCATGCCCGAGATCGACTTCCGCGCGCACGCCGAAAGCATGGGGGCGATCGCGGTGAAGGTGTCTTCGATCGCCGAGCTTGAGCAGGCGATTATTGATTCGAAGAAGAACGACCGGACCTCGGTGTTCGTGATCGATACGGATCCGTTGATCACGACGGAGGCCGGTGGGCACTGGTGGGATGTGGTTGTGCCGGAGGTCAGTTCGCGCGAGGAGGTCAACAAGGCTCGCGCCAACTATGTGAAGGCGCGCGAAGCGCAGCGGATTGGGTGATTTGAAGCTTAGAGCAAGTGACCCCCTCATCCGCCTGCCGGCACCTTCTCCCCGTTGGGGAGAAGAGATTCGTGGTGGGGCGCTCGCTCCATCTTCCCTTCTCCCCAGCGGGGGAGAAGGTGGCGGCAGGTCAGGTGCAACTTGTTGCACCGGGGATGAGGGGGCCGCGCTCGCTGACATCAGAGAATGACGAGGAGAAACAACAATGAAAGCCAAACTTGGCATGTCGCCCATCGCGTGGTGGAACGACGACCTTCCTGAACTCAGCGACGACGTATCGCTCGAGGAATGCCTGCGCCAGTCGCGCGGCGCCGGCTTCACCGGAATGGAACAGGGGCGCCGGTTCCCGAATAATCCGCGCGAGATGCTGCCGATCCTGAAGGCCGCCGACGTGACGCTGTGCGGGGGATGGTTTTCCGGCACGCTTGTCGATGAGGAACTCGCGGCAAACAAGGATCGCATCCAGCCGATGATCGAGCTGTTCAAGGCGGTCAACGCGCCCTGCATCGTCTATGGCGAGGTCGGCCGCTCGATCCAGGGCGACCGTTCCAAGCCGCTTGCCACCAAGCCGAAACTCTCCGACGACGAGATGAAGGCCTATGCCCGCAAGGTCACGCAGTTTGGCGAATGGTGCGCCGAACAGGGCATGCCGCTCTCCTACCACCACCACATGGCGGCCGCGGTCGAGACCGAGCCGGAACTCGACGCCTTCATGCGCAACTCGGGCGCCGGCATTCCGCTGCTGCTCGACGCCGGCCACCTCGCCTTTGCCGGCGGCGACGTGCTGCGCGCCATCGACAACCACCACGCCCGCATCAACCACGTCCACGTCAAGGACATCCGCAAGTCGGTGGTCGACGGTCTCGATCGCAGCCGGCAGTCCTTCCTCGACGCCGTGGCGCTCGGCGCATTCACGGTGCCGGGTGACGGGTCGCTCGATTTCGGGGCGATCGTGAAGCGTTTTGCCGATTACGGCTATGAGGGCTGGTTCGTCGTCGAGGCCGAACAGGACCCGCGCAAGGCGCCGCCGCAGAAGATGGCCGAGATCGGACACGCCGAACTGATGCGGGTGATGACGGCTGCCGGGTATACGGTGGAGACGGAAGGGTTTCCGAAGGAGGCTTGAAGGCCTCAGGTCAAAACGCTGGAGCAAGTGGCCCCCTCATCCGGCTGCCGCCACCTTCTCCCCGCTGGGGAGAAGAGACTCGGAGCGGGCCGCTCGCGCCAACCTCCCCTTCTCCCCACGGGGAGAAGGTGGCCCGAAGGGTCGGATGAGGGGGCTGCACCCACAACGATATCGAGGAGAAACAAATGCCAAACCTCAAAGTCAAGCCAACAGGCACCCACGGCCGCGTCACCCATGTCACGCCCGAGAGCGCCGGCTGGACCTATGTCGGCTTCGACATGCATCGGCTGAAGCCCGGCGAGACCGTGTCCGGCGAAACCGGCGAGCGCGAAGTGTGCCTCGTCTGGGTGAGCGGCAAGGGCAAGGCCAGCGCCGGCACCAGGGATTTCGGCACGCTCGGCGAGCGGATGAGCCCGTTCGATGGGGCGCCGCATGCGCTTTATATCCCGATGGAATCGGCATGGTCGGTGACGGCCGAGACCGATCTGGAGCTGGCGGTCTGCTCGGCGCCGGGCGGTGGCGCCTATGAGGCGAAGGCGATCCCGCCGGGCACGCATCCGGCGCTGACACGCGGCAAGGGCACGAATGTGCGCTACGTCAACAACATCATGCCCGAGGATGACGCTTCGGCCTATTCGCTGCTTGTGGTCGAGGTGATCACGCCGGGCGGACATACCTCCTCCTACCCGCCGCACAAGCACGACCAGGACAACCTGCCGAACGAGAGCTTCCTCGAGGAAACTTATTATCATCGCCTGAACCCRCCGCAGGGTTTCGGGTTCCAGCGCGTCTATACAGACGATCGGTCACTCGACGAGGCGATGGTGCTAGAAGATGGCGACGTGACGCTGGTGCCGAAGGGGTATCACCCCTGCGCCGCCACGCACGGCTACGATCTCTACTATCTCAACGTGATGGCCGGCCCGAAGCGCGTCTGGAAGTTCTACAACGCGCCGGAGCATGAATGGCTGCTCAAAGCCTGAGACCGCAAGCATGACGACAAAAGCCGCGCCTCGACAGCGCGGCTTTTTCGTTTCAGCCATGCGGCCTCAGATGTCGAGCACCAGCTGCGGCAGGCCGTTCGAGGTCTTGCGCGGGGAAACGCCGTTTTCGTCGACCTGCGCGTTGACCCTCTGGCGAAAGGCCGAGAAGCTCTCGAAGGTGACCACATCGACGGGCTCGTCAAAATGAAGCGTTAGCTTGTGCAGGCCGCCGGATTGCTCGCCAAGCGCCAGGATCTTGCCGGTGAACGGCTGGTTGAGATAGCGGCCGCTGACGCGCGCGCCGACGGTGAGTGCGGCAAGCGGCGTCGTGTTGGGCCTGCTTGCCAGCGCCGAGAGTGTGTTCCAGTCGCGGACGCCGTGCTGGCTGGCGATCAGCTCGAGGGCGGCGCTATGCGATATCGGCGTGCCGCTGGATTCCATGGCGCCACGTAATCGCTTTGCCTGGGCCTTCAGATCGTCGATCGAAGGATAGTTCATGGTTCAGCCTTTCAAAAAGGCATGCTGTTTCGAGGCAGTTGGGAGCTCGCATTGCCACCAGTCAGCATGCACAAAGGGCTGTGACCGTTCATTGCAGGAGATCTTCACCATGGATTTTCATCCGCGAGCGGCAGGCGTCTCGAACCGGTTTTCGGTATGAGGCAGGGACGCGCATCTGTCAACCTGCGCAAATTTCCAGCAGAACTGACGAATATTGCCTAAAAATGGGACTTTTGAGCGCCGCAATCTACATAAGCATCTAGTTTTAAAGAACTTTTTCAGAACTATTCAGCACACTTGCCCTAGATTGAAACCAGACAACCAGCGGAGGCGACCATGGCCTTTCAGATGCACCTCGATACTGCACATCCCGAACCGGAGCAGGCTTACCGGGAATTCGCGCTCGATCGCCCCGGCAAGATCATTTTCGTCGGCCATCACCTCAGCACCGCTACCCAACTCCGCTGCCTGATCCGCAGCATCACGCTCGCCGGCGCGACGCTCGAAGTGAATGCGTCGATCGAGATGCCGAACCATTTCTTCCTGGAAATTCTCGGCATCCAGGACGAGATCGGCGCGACGCTCGTTAAGCGCGAGGGCGACCTTGCGACGATCAGCTTCAACATGCTGATCAATCCGGAATTCCTGCACCACGTGTTGCGCCTGAGCTTCGAAAGTTAGGACCAGGCACCCATAGAAAAAGAGCGGGCTTGCGCCCGCTCCGGCTTCGCCTGATATCGTCAGGCCGCCAAGCGCCGCTCGATCTGGTCGATCGGCAGGTTCGTGTAATCCTTGGGAATTTCGGCCGAGATAATCGCCTGCGCCTCGACGCTGAGGTTGGAACGAAGGGTTCCGAGCGCGCGAGGCGGCGCCACCAGCACGATGTTGGTCGCGTCCTTCTCGATGATCAGGTCATCCAGCTTGAACGCGATTTGCTTCAGGAATTCGGCCTCGGCCTGATCGTGCCAGCTGAGTTCCTCGACCGCGCTGCCACGGCCATCCGCGCTATGGGCCCGGCCGGGCTTGTCGGTGCCGATTTCGCGATCGGGCTCATTCGGTTGCGCCAGTGTTTCCCTGACCTTGAGATCGACGCCGCTAACGTCGCCGTCATTCTGCATAATCAGAGCCTTGCCTCCGTCGCACACCACAACCCAGGAATTTCGCGGCACTCTGATGTCAGCCATATCAGTCTCCTTGATCTTCTATCTTGAGCGCGAAACTCGCACTCGGGAGCACAGACTTGTGCTCGTGAACAGGAGGCAAACGCCCGGGGTCGTAAAGAGTTCAACGATTTGTGGAATTCGCGCGATAGGCAATCCAATCCGTGTAGCGAACGTAAAGAGAGGCAAACGTCAGGACAGGATTATGAAAACAGCTCTCGTCGCCTATGCCGGTTCATTTGGTACCCTGCTCGTGTTGGATGCCATATGGCTCGGCCTCGTCGCCCGGACATTCTATCGCGATCAACTGGGCGATCTGATGCTGCCGTCGCCGAATTTCGGCATCGCCGCGATCTTCTATCTTTTCTTCGCCGTCGCCGTTGTGGTGCTCGCGGTGCTTCCAGCAGTCGCGTCTGGGTCCTTATGGACCGCCGTCATCTACGGCCTGATCCTGGGTCTTGCCGCCTACGGGACCTACGACGTGACGAACCTCGCCACGCTGAAGAACTGGCCGCCGCTGATGAGCATCGTCGACCTCGCCTGGGGCGGCTTTATCACCGCCATGACGGCCGCTGGCGGATTTTTTGCGGTCCGAGCCTTCAGTTAAATTCTCATTCACTAAAATTGTAGTGACTTCGTTGATGATTGCGCAAAGCATTCATGTAACGCTCCGTTGGAAAGATTAGGATTTTTCTGATTTTAGGAGTGTGCCTGCGATGTCGATGCTCAACAACACGCACCTCACGACGGTGAAATCGGAGATTTACGAGACCCGGTGGGAGCAATTCAACGTGCGACGCCCGGCCCGCATCGTCGCCGTGCGCCCCTGCCTGACAGGTGTCTCGATGCGCAGCGCCGAGATCATCGACATCTCGCGCGGCGGCGCCACGCTTCTCGTCGCCTCGGCGACCGGTCTTCCCAAGCACTACTATCTCAACATTCTCGGGCTAGCCTACCGCATCGGCTGCGCCGAGGTATCCCGGCGCAATGAGCGCTTGCATGTGCGCTTCATCAACACGATCGAGCCCGAGGTATTGCGCCGCGTCGTGCGTGCCGACTTCATGATCGGCAATATGGAAGCGATCAGCGCGAGCCGCACGATCAGCATGTAAATAGGCTTCCCAAGGGAATAATCGTCCTTGCCATGGCACCATCAGCGCCTATTGTTGGCGCGATTTTCATAGCCTTGGGAAATGCCCTTCAATGTCTGCCTTCTCGCGCTTCACACCGCTTGTCAGCGCCCTGCCCTCCACCGTTCCCTTTGTCGGCCCTGAGGCCATCGAGCGTCAACGCGGCCTGACCGTCAAGGCGCGCATCGGCGCCAATGAAAACGGCTTCGGCCCCGCCCCATCGGTTCTGACGGCGATGCGCGAGGCAGGCGCTGATATCTGGAAGTACAGCGATCCCGAGAACCACGACCTGAAGGAAGCGCTTGCCGCCCATCTCGGCACGACGCCGGCCAATATCGCCATCGGCGGCGGTATCGACGAGTTGCTCGGGCAGATCGTGCGCATGGTGATCGAACCCGGCGCACCCATCGTCACGTCGCTCGGCGGCTATCCGACCTTCAACTTTCRCGTGGCGGGCTTCGGCGGCCGGCTGGTCACCGTTCCCTATGTGAATGATCGCGAAGATCTCGATGGCTTGCTGGATGCGGTGAAGCGCGAAAATCCGCGGCTCATCTACTTCGCCAACCCCGACAATCCGATGGGCAGCTGGTGGGATGCCGACCGCGTGGTGGCTTTTGCCCGCGCGATCCCTGAGACCACGCTGCTGATCCTCGACGAGGCCTACAGCGAAACGGGTCCGGCCAGCGCGCTGCCGTCGATCGCATCGCTGATCGACCTACCCAACGTGATCAGGACCCGCACCTTCTCGAAGGCCTACGGCCTTGCCGGCGCGCGCGTAGGCTATGCGATCTCCACGCCGGGGACCGCGCTCGCCTTCGACAAGATCCGCAACCATTTCGGCATGAACCGGATGGCTGTCGCCGGCGCAATCGCCGCGCTGAAGGATCAGGCCTATCTCTCGGAGGTAGTCGCCAAGATCCACGCCGCGCGCGAGCGGATTACCCGTATAGCCGATGCCAACGGCCTGCAGGCACTGCCTTCGGCCACCAACTTCGTCGCAGTCGACGCCGGACGTGACGGCACCTATGCGCGGGCGATCGTCGACGGGTTGATGCAGCATGGCGTGTTCATCCGCATGCCGGGGGTCGCTCCGCTCAACCGCTGCATTCGCGTCAGCGTCGGCCCGGCCGCCGATATGGACCTGTTTGAGGCGGCGCTGCCTCAGGTACTGAAGTCGATCGGCTGATCAAACGACAAGAACCGCGCCGGCCTTGTTCCTGCCGGTCGCGGTTCGATATGTCGGCGCAGGCGCAAAGCGCCTCGCCATCCCCTCTTCGAGGTTATTGTTTTTATTGAATTGTTTTCGGTGACGGTATCTTAGTGAACCGTCATCCATTCGCGAGCCGCGCGCAGCGCCTCGACAAGCTGCATCTTGTCCATCGTGGCCGCGAGATCGGCGCGCAGTTCGGCGGCGCGATCGTGGCCCTTGATGGCGGCGATGTTCAGCCATTTGTGGGCCGCAACGAGGTCAACGGAGCATCCGCGACCTGTCGCGTACATCAGACCCATTTCGCAGAAGACATCGGCGTTGTTTTCGCCACCCATGGTGGCAGTTTCAGCATTGTGCATTTCAAAGCGTGCCATCGGTTTTATCCCTGTTTAGCCTGTTATCGACTTACCCTGTTTTACCTCGGAGCCTTGCCGTCTAACGCGGCGTTTGGTCTCTTCGGTTCGGCGGGTTTGCCCCGCTCGTTTGATGGGTTCAATATGCAGCAAGCCCTTCAAAAAACGCCTAAAATGCATGATTAATTTGAGACAAACAAAGTGCAAACGCTTGGTAAAATTGGGTTTTTGTTAAACATCGGATCGCCTGCTCATTAAGGGTTCCGGCATTTGTTTAAGGAAAAATTCAGATTTGAAAATCAACCCTTCGTTCACCACGAAATCAGCGCCCAAATGAAAACACACGACAATTCGTCTTCGCGAACAGGCACTTTCAGGCATGCCGGAACCACGAATATTTACCTTTACGTTCGCGTAAGCTATCGTCCGCAGCCTCAGGACATCAGGGAGGAATAAGATGATCCGCAGTCTCATTCTGGCGAGCGCTTTGGCGCTTTCCGCGACGCTTGCGCATGCCGAGGAGCCGATCGCAGGCAATTGGAAGACGGTGGCCGGCGACACCGCCGTGATCGCGTCCTGCGGCAGCAGCTACTGCATCACGCTGAAGACGGGCAAATATGCCGGGCGCAAGATCGGAACGCTGTCAGGCAAGGACGGCACCTATAATGGCGAGATCACCGACCCCAGCAACGACAAGACGTATAGCGGCTCGGGCACCGTTTCCGGCAACTCGCTGAAGATGAAGGGCTGCGTGCTGGCAGTGCTCTGCAAGTCGCAGACCTGGACACGTCTGTAAGACAATATCCGGTGCGCCCGGCCGATCGGGCGCATCTCCTCCATCCTTTCCGCCCATGCTTGTTTCATGAACGGCGGATGAATTCCGATCTCAGCATCGGTTCAGCCTGACCATGGCAAAACGGTGTCATTCTAAAGTGCACTGCGTCGCAAGCAGCACCCGGCGCACACATGACATTCGGAACATGGCACATGGGCAAGGATACGGAAGTGCTTATCATGGCAAGACGCTTCACCATCATCACGCTGTTCGCAGCGATCTTCGCCGTCTCGTTCTCGGCGGCGGTCAACCGCAATGCCGGCGGCGGCGCGCAGTCGCATTTCGGCGCGAACTATACCTGCGTCGACAAAACCAACCCGATCTGCACCAGCGTCAACTGACGCCACCGCGACCGGCAACCGCCGACCCCGGCTGCCGGTCATCCTGATCATTCAGGTCTTGTCATGCTGGTCATGCACGCGTCGTTTGCTTGTTAAGAACGACATACTATAATGCCTCATGAGCAACCGAATCTCTCCTTCTGCCCCCCTCGACGTCTCGTCTCCGAGCCCCTTCAAGCCGCAAAGTTTCGACGATCCCATCAAGGCCGTCGAAGCGCTGACAGAGCTTTACGAGCGCAACACGAGCTTCCTGATCGAGCACTTCAAGGAACTGGCGCAGGGCGCGCCGATAACCTCGCGCTACCGGGCGTTTTATCCGCAGGTGAGCATTGAGACGACCAGCTTCGGCCATATCGACACGCGCCTTTCCTACGGTCACGTCACAGCGCCGGGCATCTACACGACGACGATCACCCGGCCATCGCTCTTCCGGCACTATTTGAAGGAACAGCTCGGGCACCTGATGCGCAATCACAATGTGCCCGTCGTCGTGTCCGAATCGAGCACGCCGATCCCGCTGCATTTCGCCTTTGGCGAAGGGGCCCATGTCGAGGCGTCCGCATCGGCCTTCGTCGACGTGCCGATGCGCGATCTCTTCGACACGCCCGACCTCAACACCACCGACGACGAGATTGCCAACGGCGAATATATCCCGCCGCCGGGCGAGCCCTCGCCGCTTGCGGCCTTCACGGCGCAGCGTATCGACTATTCGTTGGCCCGCCTCTCGCACTATACGGCGACCGGCGCGCAGCACTTCCAGAACTTCGTGCTGTTCACGAACTACCAGTTCTACATCGACGAGTTCTGCGCCTGGGCGCGCAAGCTGATGGCCGAGGGCGGCGATGGTTACACATGCTTCGTCGAGCCCGGCAATATCGTCACCCACGCCGGATCGAGCAGGCCGGAAACGGACGCGACACTATCGCGCCTGCCGCAGATGCCGGCTTATCACCTGAAGAAGAAGGGCCATGCCGGGATCACCATGATCAATATCGGCGTCGGCCCGTCCAACGCCAAGACGATCACCGATCACGTGGCGGTGCTGCGCCCGCATGCCTGGCTGATGCTCGGCCATTGCGCCGGCCTGCGCAACAGCCAGCGATTGGGCGACTATGTCCTGGCGCATGCCTATATGCGCGAAGACCACGTTCTCGACGACGACCTGCCGGTCTGGGTGCCTATCCCGGCGCTCGCCGAAGTGCAGGTGGCGTTGGAGGCGGCCGTGGCCGAGATCACCGGCTACGAGGGCTTCGAACTCAAGCGCATCATGCGCACCGGCACTGTGGGCACGATCGACAACCGCAACTGGGAACTGCGCGACCAGCGCGGACCGGTGAAGCGGCTGAGCCAAGCCCGCGCCATCGCACTCGACATGGAATCGGCGACCATCGCCGCCAACGGTTTCCGCTTCAGAGTGCCTTACGGCACGCTGCTTTGCGTCTCCGACAAGCCCCTACATGGCGAACTCAAGCTTCCGGGCATGGCCACGGCCTTCTATCGCACACAGGTCAACCAGCATCTGCAAATCGGCATCCGAGCCGTGCAGAAGCTTGCTGCCATGCCGCCAGAGACGCTGCATTCGCGCAAACTCAGAAGCTTCTTCGAGACGGCATTCCAATAGGCCGCCTCGCTTGCTTCAAGAGGTACGACGACGACCGAACGGCAAGGAGATTGCCGTTCCCGTGAGTGCGGAAACGATGATCAGCAGATGGGCATTGATGCTTGCGCGCGCGAGTGCCGCGATATCGGCGGCATTGCTTGATGCGCCGAAGGCGACGGCGCCTGCCGTGATGCCCGCCGGATAGGTGCCGACACCACCTGGGGCATGCATCGGCAGCACCGACGACAGCTCACCGCCAAGCGCGCCGCCGAAGCTCGCAGCCGCCGGCACCACGCCCATCAGCCGCAACGCCCAGGCAAGCACCAGCACCTTGACCAGCCAGTTGATGACGGTCATCGCCCAAGCGCGCGCGAAGGCCGAAGCATTTGCGGGCAGACCGTTTTCGATCTCGGCGACGAAGTGCTGCAATTTCCTCGGCAGGAGTTTCGCGGCAAGTCGGACGAGCGGTTTGCGCGCCGCGAATGCCGCGACCGGCAATAGCAGGAAGGCGGCCCATAGAAGCCACGCCACCAGTTTGTGCGACGAGGCGATTGCGAAGCCGATCCCTGCTGCTGCGAACAACGCATGAAGATCGAGAAGCCGCATGACGAGCAGCGCCGCCGTTCCACGCGCTAAGGGAATGCCGAATTCGGTGCGCATCAGCAATGGGAAGCTGGTTTCGCCGGTTCGAAACGGCAGCATGATGTTCAAGAGATTATGGACTTGCGTGACGCGGAAAAGCGCCGCGAACCGGCCACGCGTTTCCAGCGGGAAATAATCATAGGTGCGCCAGGTGCGCAGGAAATAGGTACTGGTAAGAAGAGCGAGGGCCGCGGTGATCGTCAGCGCGCCTACCTCGGCCCATTGCAGCAGAATGGTCGACCAGCCCCAGAACCACTCGATGAAACCGGCGTAGACTATGACAATTATGACTGTGAACAGCAGCATTCGATTGCGTGCGAACCAGGATTGTCGGCTGGCAACCACCGGAGACTTCATGTACTAGCTTCCTGCCTTCGGCCGACAGAAGAGCGGCACCACTGGGCGGCGTTTTAGGAGAAATACGTGTTGCAGACAACGGCAGAAACACTTTCAGGCGCGATCGACGCCGCTGCTCCCGTCGAACTATCGCTGGTCGTCCCCGTCTTCAACGAAGAAGAAAGCGTTGGCCCGCTGGTCGATCGCATCTGCTCGGCGATGACGCGTTACCCCAACCGCTGGGAGCTCATCCTGGTCGACGATGGCAGCACGGACGCCACGCTCGTCAATGCCCGCAAGCATATCGGCCGCGACGGCCTGCAGCTTCGCATCGTGGCGCTGCAGCGCAATTTCGGCCAGACCGCCGCCATGCAGGCCGGCATCGACGCGGCCACCGGCCGCCTGATCGCCACCATGGACGGAGACCTGCAGAACGATCCGAACGACATCCCGCACATGGTCGCCGAGCTTGAGCGCCGCGAACTCGACCTTCTCGTCGGCTGGCGCAAGAACCGCCAGGACGGGCTTTTGCTGCGCAAGATCCCTTCCTGGTGCGCGAATTACCTCATCGGCCGCATCACCGGCGTCAAGCTTCATGACTATGGCTGCAGCCTGAAGATCTACCGCACCTCGGTCATCAAGCAGGTGAAGCTGATGGGCGAGATGCACCGCTTCATTCCGGCCTGGGTCGCCGGCGTCGTGCCGAGCTCGCGTATCGGCGAAATGGTCGTCACGCACCATGCCCGCGCGCATGGCCAATCGAAATACGGCATCTCGCGCACGTTCCGGGTTATCCTCGATCTGCTCTCGGTGATGTTCTTCATGCGCTACAAGGCGCGCCCGGGCCATTTCTTCGGCTCGCTGGGTCTCGGGCTCGGCGCCTTGTCGGCGCTGATCCTGATCTATCTGTTCTTCGACAAGTTCATCATGGGCAATGATATCGGAGCCCGACCGATGTTGATGGTCGGCGTCGTGCTTCTTCTGTCGTCGGTGCAGATGATCACCACGGGTATTCTGGCCGAGATGATCGCGCGCACCTACTACCGCGACGACGTCTCGCCCAACTATATTGTCCAGCGTATCTTCGACGGGAATGAGAATGCGTAATCTTCTGGCGCGCAAGCCGGATGCCGTCGTCTGGCTGATCGCCGGGTATTTCTGCATCCAGTTCATTGTTCGTCTCCTGCAGCCGCACGGCCTGAGATTTGACGAGTCGCAACAGGCGTTCGTCTCGCAGTGGCTGACGCTCGGCTATGATTCGCAGCCGCCGCTTTACAACTGGCTGCAGTCGATCGTCGTCTGGTTCTTCGGTCTGTCGCTGGCGACTGTCTCCGCGACCAAGAACCTGGTGCTCTTTCTCGTCTACCTGACCTACTACAAGCTTGCCCGTGAGGTGCTCGAGGACAAGCTTTACGCTGTCATCGCGACGCTTTCGCTGCTGACCATCCCTCAGCTCTTCTGGGAAGCGCAGCGCGACCTTACGCACACGGTCATTCAGCTTCTGACGATCAACCTCTTTCTCTGTGGCGTGATCAAGACGCTGAAGGCGCCGTCGCTCGGCTCCTACGCCTTCATGGGGCTGGCGCTTGGATTGGGGATGCTGTCGAAATACAATTTCACGCTCGTCGTCGTGGCCGCGATGCCAGCCGTATGGCTGCACCCGCAAGGACGCGCGCGGATCATGGATCGGCGTTTCCTGCTGTCGATCGTGCTTGCCGTGCTGATCTTTCTACCGCACGGGCTCTGGCTGCTGCACAATCTCGACATCGCCTCCGGGCGCACGCTTGGGATCATGAAGCAGGAAGCGCCAGACACCGCGTTCGCGAAGCTGGTGCAGGGGCCATTCAAGTTCCTGCGGCTCGTGTTGGTCATCATGGCGCCGACGGTAATCGTCTACGCGATCGTCTTCGGCCGCTCCTTCTGGAATAGCTTTCGCGCATCCTCCGAATGGACGCGGTTCTTCGGAGCGCTGTTCGTCACGATCGCGCTTCTGGTGATGGTGCTTGTCGTCACGATCGGCATGACCTCGCTGCGCGACCGCTGGCTGCTGCCGTTCCTGTTCCTCATGCCGATCTTCTTCTGCCTGAAGATGCAGGCCGCCGGTCATCGCGCGGATAGTCACTTCCGCCGTTTCATCGTCGTGCCGCTGGTTCTGATGATCGTCATCCCCGCCGCGTTGCTCGCCAGGCCGAACCTGCCTACCCTGTTTGGTCGGTACGAGGCCTACAACGTGCCCTATAGCGGCTTTGCCAAACACATTGCTGCTGAGGAGAGCAAGACGCCGGGTCTCATCGTGACCGACAGCTGGCTGCCGGCCGGAAACCTGCATCTGCAGTGGTCGAATGTGCCGCTGATGTCGCGGTTCTTCGACAATATGAAGATCGCCTACGAGTGGACAGCCGACCGGCCGATCCTGATGGTGTGGATCACCAAGGACAGCGGAGAGGCACTGCCGCCCCTGCTGGCCGAATGGATCACGCAGAACCTCGGCGAACAATACAGCGCCGTCGACGTGAAGAGCACCTCCGTCCCCTATCACCGGGGACGGCCGGAGGATCAGGTCGGGTTCAGCTACGTCTGGATCTATCCGAAGTAAGCGGGCCTCAGGCCTTCAGCTCTTTCCAGGCCGCGTCCAGCGCAAGCTTGGCGATGCGTCCCATCTCGTCGACCTCCTCGTGGCTGATGATGAGCGGCGGCGATGCGAGCATTCGGTCGCCGGTGGCGCGCAGGATGAGGCCGTGGGCGAGCGCGTGATTGCGGACGAGCGTGCCGACGGCATCGGGCTTCTCGTAGCGGGTGCGGGTTTTCTTGTCGGCTGTGAGCTGCAGCGCTGCCATCAGGCCGATGCTCTGGACCTGACCGACGAGATCGTGATCGCCGAGCGCGCCCCAGACCTTGGCGAAGTAAGGGCCGATATCGTCGCGGACACGATCCACCAGCTTTTCGTCCTCGATGATCCTGAGGTTCTCCAAAGCGGCGGCGGCGCAGACGGGGTGGCCGGAGTAAGTGAAGCCGTGGTTGAAATCGCCGACCTCGTTGATCAGGACGTCAGCGACGCGGTCGCTGACCAGCACGCCGCCGATCGGGAGATAACCTGAGGACAGGCCCTTGGCGATCGGCGCCAGATCCGGCTCGACACCGAAATACTGGTGACCGAACCATTCGCCGAGACGACCGAAGCCGCAGATCACCTCGTCGGCAACCAGCAGAATATTGCGCGCCTTGCAGATGCGGGCGATCTCCGGCCAGTAGGTTTCCGGCGGGATGATCACGCCGCCCGCGCCCTGCACAGGCTCGGCCACGAAAGCGGCGACGTTATCCTCGCCAAGCTCATCGATCTTCGCTTCGAGCTCGCGCGCGACCTTGAGGCCGAATTCGGCCGGAGAGAGATCGCCGCCCTCGCCATACCAATAGGGCTGACCGATATGGACGATGCCCTCGATCGGCAGGTGGCCCTGCTCGTGCATGTATTTCATGCCGCCGAGGCTGGCGCCGGCGACGGTCGAGCCGTGATAGCCGTTCTTGCGCGAGATCACGATATTCTTCGACGGCTGGCCGATGGCGCTCCAGTAGACGCGGGCCATGCGGAACCATGTGTCGTTGGCCTCGGAACCGGAGCCGGTGAAAAAGACGTGATTGAAGCGCGGGCCGGCATGGGCCGTGACCTTCTCGGCAAGCAGGGTCGTCGGCGTCGTCGTGGTACCGAAGAAGGTGTTGTAATAGGGCAGTTCGTTCATCTGCCGCGCCACCGCCTCGGTGATCTCCTTGCGGCCATAGCCGACATTGACGCACCAGAGACCGGCAAAACCATCGAGATATTTGCGGCCGTGATTATCCCAGACGTGCACGCCTTCGCCGCGCTGAATGATGCGGGTGCCGTCCGCATTCAACTTCTTCATATCGGAGAACGGATGCAGATGATGAGCGGCATCGATGGCGGCGAGATTGGAGCGCGCGTAAGTATCAGACATGATTTGCTAAACACCCTCGGATATTGAAAGCCTCTTCCCAATGAGTTACGACCTTGGCCTTGTCCGAGGGGATTTTCAAGATCATGGCGAGCGACAACATGCACGGCAAAGCTGCGGGTGGCGATCCGCGCATCGAAATCCTGCTGGTCGGCATGAATGGCGACCTGCGCGGCAAGCAGATCCCGCTCGAAGCGCAGAAGAAGGTATGGGCCGGCGAAGTCCGCCTTCCCTCCTCCACGCAGTCGCTGGATATCTGGGGCGACGACAATGACGACATCACCGGGCTATCGCTTTCCGTTGGCGATCCCGACGGACAATGCATTCCCGACAAGCGCAGCCTGACGCCGATGCCATGGGCGCCCGAGGGCTCAGTCCAGGTGCTCGCCACCATGCATGAGTTCGACGGCACACCAAGCTTCATGGACCCGCGCGCCATCCTGCAATCGGTGCTCAACCGCTACGCCGGGCGCGGGCTGACGCCTGTTGTCGCCACGGAACTCGAGTTCTACTTGGTGGCGCCCGACTGGCGCGAGACCGGCCGGCCGATGCCGCCGGCAAGCCTGACCTATCAGGGCAATCCGAACGGCTTCCAGCTCTACGACATGAATGCCGTCGATGCGCTCGACAACTATCTCCAGACGGTACGCGCCTACGCCAGGGCGCAGGGGTTGCCGGCGGATGCTACGACGGCGGAATTCGGCCCCGGCCAGTTCGAGATCAACCTTTTGCACCGCGCCGACGCACTGGCCGCCGCCGACGACTGCATATACCTGAAGCGCATTGTGGAGCAGGCGGCGCGAAAGCACGGGCTGAAATCCACCTGCATGGCCAAGCCCTATTCGGACCACGCCGGCTCCGGCCTGCATGTGCATGCGAGCATCATCGACCGGGATGGACGCAACATCCTCGACGCGAAGGGTGGCGAGGCGACGAAGCTGGAATCGGTCTGCGCCGGGATGCTGCAGAGCATGCGCGATGCGCAACTGGTGTTCGCGCCCTTCGCCAATTCCTATCGCCGCTTCCAGCCAGGCTCCTTCGCACCTGTCGATCTCACCTGGGGCTACGGGCATCGCGGCACCGCCATCCGCATTCCCGACAAGAACGGACCGGCGGCCCGTATCGAGCACCGCGTTGCCGGTGCCGATGCCAACCCCTATCTGCTGCTCGCGGCCATTTTAGGCGGCATGCTGCTCGGGCTCGACAACGAGCTCGACCCCGGCGAGGAGACGACGCCGTCGCATATGCCTGACAATACGACGAAGCTGACGCATGACTTTCTGACGGCGGTCGAAACGTTTCGGGCGTCACCCTTCATCGCGGATGTCTTCGGCGAGGCCTACCAGAAGCTTTACGGTGACACGAAGCGGAAGGAGGCGATCACCCACCTCCGCACCGTTTCCGACTTCGATTACCGCACCTATCTGCCGCGTCTTTAAGACGTCGGTTCGCGCCGTTCGGCCTCATCGACCTGGGCGGCGAGGCCCTGCCTGACGAGAACCTTGAGTTCGCCGGGATGCAGCTTCAACGCGACATCGCGGGCGAGTGGCAAGAGCTCGCCGTCCATGACGCAATTGGCCTTGGAATGCACCTTCGGGAAGTGCAGATGCACTTCCGCCGGGTGCATGATCATCACGTCGGCGTTCTCCCGCACCTTTCCGCGCAGGAGATCGATGGCAAGCCGCGCCACTCCCCATGGCTTCAAGGGCTTGGCGGTGTAGAAGCCGAGTTCGCCCGATGTCAGCGTATCCGCATAAAGCAGCGCGTTCTCGCCGAAGGGATTGTTCGATACCGACACGGCTGACACCTTGCGGCGTTCCTTGATGCCTATAGCCTCGAACTCGACCTCGAATTCCGGCGGATTGAGCACGACGCCGAAGGCCGCGCGGGTGCTGGCGCGCATTTTTCCGAGCCGGGACCGATAGCTGTAGGAGTTGCGATAACGCACCATGCGCGCATGCAGGCCGGCGGAGAATTGGTGGATAAAAGGGCGATCGTTGGCGCTGGCGATATCGACATGATCGACCTCGCCCGAGGCCAGAACATCGAGCGCCTGCCAGATATCGAGCGGAATGCGCAGCGATCGCGCAAACAGGTTCATCGTCCCGGCGGGGATCACGCCGAGCGCCACTCCGTTCTTCCAGGCGATGGAGGATGCGGCCGAGATGGTGCCGTCGCCACCGCCGGCGACGATGCCGTCGATATCGTCACGGCGCGCCGCGCGCTCCATGGCCGGGACGATCTCCTTGCCCGGAAAGACCATCGCCTCGAAATCATGGCCGGCTTCGCGGAACACCCGTTCCGCATGCTTCTCGTACGCCTCCATGTCGGTCGTGCGAAAAGTGCCGCCATCGCGGTTGAAAAAACCTATAAGCTTCATCGAGTTCCCGTTGCTGATCGGCTGACGCGCCGCCTAGAAATGGTTCGTTCGCGTGCGATTTCAAGCAGATGGCGCTCTAAATGACGGTAGAATGCGCGATCCGCACCGGTAGATCGCTCACGTATGCACCTGGTGGGATGCTGCGCTGCATAAAACGCACATGACGCCTTTCAACAAATCGTAAATTAATGCATCGTTGGAGCAGGCGCTCCATCTCCCTCATTTTCCGCTTGTCCGTCCGGCAGTGCCCCTTCATTGCGCGACTGTTCCAAGCCATTGCATGCCGAAGGAGCTCGCGCTTGAGCCAGGTCGCCGTAAACGATTCCATCGCCGATATCCCCGTCTCCGAGGCCCCCTCGCCCATGGCGGTCGCGCTTGTGCAGCTGGCGCTGGCCTGTGGCGGCTTCGGGATCGGCACCGGCGAGTTCGCGATCATGGGCCTGCTCCCCAATGTCGCCGGCACGTTTTCCGTGACCATCCCGCAGGCAGGTTATGTCATCAGCGCCTATGCGCTGGGCGTTGTCATCGGCGCTCCCGTGATTGCCGTGCTGGCCGCCAAGATGGCGCGCCGCTCGCTTCTTCTGCTGCTGATGGGGATCTTCGCCGTCGGCAATATCACGAGCGCCATGGCTCCGTCGTTCGAGAGCTTCACCATCCTGCGCTTCATCACCGGCCTGCCGCATGGCGCCTATTTCGGCGTGGCTGCAATCGTAGCCGCATCGATGGTGCCGGTGCACAAGCGCGCCCGCGCGGTTGGCCGCGTCATGCTGGGCCTGACGATCGCGACGCTGCTCGGCACCCCTGTTGCCACCTTCTTCGGTCAGTCGCTCGACTGGCGCGTCGCGTTCACCGCCGTCGGCGTGATCGGCCTCGTGACCATGGCGCTCATCTGGTATTACGTACCGCGCGATGAAGTCTCCGAGGGTGCGAGCTTCATGCGCGAACTCGGCGCCTTCAAGCGCCCGCAGGTGCTGCTGACACTCGCCATTGCGGCTGTCGGCTACGGCGGCATGTTCGCGATGTTCAGCTATATCGCCGACACGACCACCGGCGTCGCCATGCTGCAGCCCGGCATGGTGGCCGTGATGATGGTGCTGTTCGGTGTCGGCATGAATGCAGGCAATGTCGTCGGCTCCTGGCTCGCCGACAAGTCGATCATGGGTACGATCGGCGGCTCGCTGGTCTTCAACATTGTCGTGCTGACGCTATTCTCGCTCACCGCCTCCAGCCCGTTCATGCTCGGCCTTTGCGTCTTCCTGATCGGTTGCGGCTTTGCCGCCGGTCCGGCGCTGCAGACCCGCCTGATGGATGTCGCCGCCGACGCGCAGACGCTGGCGGCCGCCTCCAACCACTCCGCATTCAACATCGCCAACGCGCTCGGCGCATGGCTCGGCGGCCTCGTCATCGCCTGGGGCTACGGCTCGGCTTCGACGGGCTATGTCGGCGCGATCCTTTCGGCGCTCGGCATCGTCGTCTTCGCGGCTTCGCTACGCCTCGACCGACGCAGCCGCGGCTGACCCTTCACAGGCCGCCACATCCCTGAGGTGGCGGCCACTGGGGCGGCAGGATATGTTTTCCTCGCCCCATGCGGCCAAGGCCGCGATGACAGGCTTCAATGTCTTGCCGAGCGGCGTCAGCGCATAATCCACGCGCGGCGGCACGACGGCAAACACCGTGCGCGACACCAGGCCGCATTCTTCCAATTCCCGAAGCTGCTTTGTCAGCATCCGCTGCGTTACCGATGGCAGCTTGCGGCGCAGTTCGTTGAAGCGCAGCGTGCCCTCCATCAGGTGAAAGAGGATCACGCCCTTCCACTTGCCATCCAGAAAACTCAACGTCGCCTCGACGGGGCATCCGGGGAAGTTCTCGGTCAGCTTGTCTCTCGGCAACGACATTTGACGGTATCCTTTTGGGTACTACGTACAGAATTTGTGCATTCTTGCGCGATCTCAACGTAAGACGCATCTAGCACCCGTGCAACAAACACAGGAGTTTTTCATGCGCGCCGTCGCCTATACCGCCCCGCAACCCATATCCGCCGAGACGTCGCTGATCGATGTCGACCTGCCGATGCCTGAGGCTACCGGCCATGATCTCCTGGTCGAGATCAAGGCCGTCTCGGTCAATCCCGTCGATACCAAGATCCGCATCGGCGTGGCGCCCGCCGACGGCGAGTTCAAGGTGCTCGGCTGGGACGCGGCCGGCATCGTCAAGGCGATCGGCCCCGAGGTTACTCTGTTCAAGGTCGGCGACGAGGTCGCCTACGCGGGTGCGATCAATCGCCCCGGTTCCAACGCAGAGTTCCATCTGGTCGATGAGCGCATCGTCGGCCGCAAGCCATCAAGCCTCGACTTCGCAGCCGCCGCCGCCCTGCCGCTGACTTCGATTACTGCCTATGAAGCGCTGTTCGATCGCCTGAAGGTGCAGGACGCCGTGCCGGGTGCCGCCAACGCCATCCTCATCATCGGCGGCGCCGGTGGCGTCGGCTCGATCGCCATCCAGATCGCCCGTGCCTTGACCGATCTCACCGTGATCGCGACCGCCTCGCGGCCGGAAACGCAGGCCTGGGTGAAGGAGCTCGGCGCCCACCATGTGATCGACCATTCGAAGCCAATCGCTGCGCAGATGGCCGCGCTTGGCATCGGTGCGCCGGGCTTCGTCTTCTCGACCACGAACACCAGCGACCACCTGCAGGATATCGTCGAGGCTATTGCGCCGCAGGGCCGCTTTGCTGTCATCGACGACCCGAAGACGCTCGACGTCATGCCCTTCAAGCGCAAGGCGATCTCTATCCACTGGGAGCTGATGTTCACGCGCCCGCTCTTTAACACCGCCGACATGATCGAGCAGCACAAGCTCCTGAACAAGATCGCGGACCTGGTCGATGCCGGCACCATCCGCACGACGCTGAACGAAACGCTCGGCGTGATCAATGCGGCAAACCTGAAGGCGGCGCATGCGATGATCGAGAGCGGGAAGACCAAGGGAAAGCTGGTGCTCGCCGGCTTCTGATAGCAGCCGGCTCGACCCGATGGATGAGCATTTCGGCATAAAGAAGCAACTCATTCATCACGCTCACGAAGAAAGCCGCGCGGCCTGCGCGGCTTTTTCGCCGCAACCACCTACCCCGCTTGACTTTTTCAGCGTTTGGGACCACCTACAGCATCACGCACGGAACGCCCGTTTCGCGCGGATATCAACGGAGCCATCTCACGATGCCAAGCGACAGTAGTAGTCGATTGCCTTTGCCGTACGCGGCCTTCGTGCGCTGACCGATATCCATCGGGCTCGCCCGTCGGACGCTGCGGCGGATCGACGGAAAGGCGAGCTATATGAACATCAATCGCTTCCCTCTGCGGGCAGGCCATGCCGCCCGTTTCTTTGCCAGCGACAGCCTCGGTGCCATCACCACGGCTGAACGCGTCGAGCGTCTGAACGCGCTCGAAATTCCCGAAGCAGCGGCGATCCTCGCCACGCTGCCGCAGCAGAAGGCTGTCCGCATACTGGGACGCCCGGAGCTGCACCATGCGGCAGCTATGCTGACCGAAATGCCGGTCGAGCAAGCCGCGCGGCTATTGAACGCAACCGCTAACGACCGCGTCGCCGACCTGTTCCAGGAAATGGACGAGACCGCTCGGGCTCACCTGTTTTCCAAGCTCGACCGCGCGACCTGTCTCGCCGTGCAGCACCTCATGGGCTACCCGCCACGCACGGCCGGCAGCATCATGACGACGGAATTCGTCAGCGTGCCGGCGACCTGGACGGTCGAGAAGACACTGGAGCATGTCCGCAAGGTCGAGCGTTCGCGCGAGACCGTCTATGCAATCTATGTTCTCGACGTCGAGACACAGGCGCTCACGAGCGTCGTCACGTTGCGCCGCCTCATCAACGGAGAGCCGCAGGCCTCGGTGCTGAGCGTTGCGCAACAGGGCGGCATCGTCCGGGCCGATCCGCTGATGACGCAGGAAGACGTCGCGCGGCTGATCCGCAAGCACAATCTGCTGGCGCTGCCTGTTATCGGCGAGAACGGACATATGCTGGGGATTGTCACAGTCGACGACGTGATCGACACGATGATCGCCGACCAGACGGAAGACGCGCAGAAGTTCGGCGGCATGGAGGCGCTTGGAAAGCCCTACATGTCGATCAGCTTCGCCGGCATGCTGAAGAAGCGCGCCGGCTGGCTCTGCGCCCTCTTCCTCGGCGAGATGCTGACGGCAAGCGCCATGCAGCATTTCGAGGGCGAGTTGGAAAAGGCGATCGTGCTGACGCTATTCGTGCCGCTGATCATGAGTTCCGGCGGCAATTCCGGTTCGCAGGCGACCTCGCTCATCATCCGGGCGCTGGCGCTCGGCGAACTGAAGCTGTCGGACTGGTGGCGGGTGCTGCTGCGCGAATTGCCGACCGGCATCGTGCTCGGCTCGATCCTCGGCGCCGTCGGTTTTGCCCGCATCGTCCTGTGGCAGAATATCGGGCTCTATGACTATGGCGAGCACTGGATTCTCGTTGGCTTCACGATCTTCGCGGCGCTGATCGGGATCGTGACATTCGGCTCGGTCGCAGGTTCGATGCTGCCCTTCGTGCTGCAGAAGCTGCGGCTCGATCCGGCTAGCGCATCCGCGCCCTTCGTCGCCACGCTGGTCGACGTGACCGGGCTGGTGATCTACTTCTCGGTGGCGCTGCTGATCCTCAGCGGCACATTGCTTTAAACAGGAAAACGGGGCCGATCGGCCCCGTTTCTCGTTTCTGCTCAGGCCGTTGCCTGGATGACGACGACCTGCGCGCCGGGCGCCACGCGCTCGTAGAGATCGATGACGTCGTGGTTGAGCATGCGAATGCAGCCGCTCGACATGGCAAGACCGATCGACTGCGGCTGGTTGGTGCCGTGGATGCGGAAATGCGTATCGTTACCGCCGCGATAGAGATAGATGGCGCGGGCACCGAGCGGATTGTTCGGTCCACCCGGCATGCCGCCGGCGAGCTTGCGATAGCGCTCTTCACGTCGCTGCATGTTTTCGGTCGGCGTCCAGCTCGGCCATTCGGCCTTGCGCCCGACATAGGCGCCACCCGCAAACGCCAGCCCTTCCCGCCCAACGCCGACGCCATAGCGCATCGCTTGGTTATCGCCGAGAATGTAGTAGAGGCGGCGGGCGGGCGTATCGACGACGATTGTGCCAGGGCTATAGCTCGAGGCATAGCTGACCTGCTGGCGACAAAGCTCCGGATCGATCTTGTCGATCGGCATGGCCGGCAGCGGAAACTTCTCAGCCGGAATGGCCGCGTAGTTGGCGCGATGATCAGGACCGCTTGAAGCGCAGCCGGCGAGAAGCGCGGAGACGCCCAGAACGAAACCACGGCGGGAAAGCGACATCGAAGCAGTTCCTTAACGTTCGGTTGATGAGACCGACGTTAATGAGATTATGGTTAATGAACTACTAAGCGGGTGTCGCCGGTAACGCATTCGTTAAGAGGTTGTGAGGCGCTTCTCGACATCTGCCACACCAAGCTGCATCATCTCATGCAGAGCGATGCGGGGAATCCTATGCGAACGACAGTGACGCTGGACGACGATCTGATGAGGCGTGCGCAAGAAGTGACGGGGATCATCGATCGCTCCGCCTTGCTGAAGGAAGCTCTCACGCGACTGATACAGCAAGAGGCGGCGCGCCGATTGATCGTGCTTGGCGGCAGTGCGCCGAACTTGAAGGCGCCCCCCCGTCGGCGCTTGCCCGGATCGTAACCGAATTAAGCGTGCGATTTCAGCTTAGGAGCCTAGTTCGCCCGCCCAAGCGGCTGCACCATGGCCACGCGCCGTTCCGGATCCATGCCGTTGCTGACCTCGTCATCGATCTTGGCTCGCAGAAATGGCGGCATGTCCTCGCCGTCTACCGTTTGAAAGCCGATGGATTGGTAGAAAGGTGCGTTGAACGGGACATGGCGATCCGTCGTCAATGTCAGCGCGGAAAGCCGGGTTTTCCTTGCCATTTCGACAGCGTGGGACATCAGGCGCCGGCCGACGCCCTTTCGTTGCCAGTCTCTGCTGACATCGAGCTCGGTCACATAGAGGGTGTCGTGGATTTCTTCCGCCGCGAGGAAACCGACCGGGCGATCATTGGCGTCGGCGGCCACGATCAGCAGGCCGGCTTCGAGTGCCTTTCGCAAGATATCATGCGGCAAGGCTTGCGCTGCGTCGGAGATGCCCAACGCCTCCGCCAATGTCGCGAAGGCGTCGAGTTCGATCTCGGTCAGGCGCGGCAATTCTGCCAAGCGCGCCTGCCTGATCTCAAGCGTAGCGCTCATGGCTCATCCCTTACATATTCGGATAGACCGGCCCCTCACCGCCCTGCGGCGGAACCCAGTTGATGTTCTGGTTGGGGTCCTTGATGTCGCAGGTCTTGCAGTGGACGCAGTTCTGGGCGTTGATGACGTAAGTCTCCTGCCCGTCCTTCTCGACCCACTCATAGACGCCTGCAGGACAGTAGCGCGTCGAGGGACCGGCGAAGATGTCGTGCTCCGACGATTTCTGCAGCGCCATGTCCTTGACCTTCAGATGCACAGGCTCGTTCTCCTCGTGATTGGTGTTCGACAGGAACACCGAGGAGAGACGGTCGAAGGTGAGCACGCCGTCGGGCTTGGGGTAGTCGATCGGCTTGTGCTTGGCAGCCGGTTCCAGGGATGCGGCGTCGGTCTTGCCGTGGCCGAGCGTGCCGAAGAAGGAGAAGCCGAGGAGCTGGTTGGTCCACATGTCGAGGCCGCCGAGTGCGACGCCGATGGCCGTGCCGAACTTCGACCACAGGGGTTTGACGTTGCGGACCTTCTTCAGGTCCTTGCCGATGTCGCTTGCGCGCCATTCGTTCTCGATCTCGATGACCTCGTCATTGGCGCGGCCTGCGGCGATCGCGTCAGCGATCCTGTCCGCCGCCAGCATGCCCGAAAGCACGGCGTTGTGGCTGCCCTTGATGCGGGGGACGTTGACGAAGCCGGCGGAGCAGCCGATCAAGGCGCCGCCCGGAAAGGTGAGCTTCGGCACCGACTGGTAGCCGCCTTCGGTGATGGCGCGGGCACCATAGGACAGACGCTTGCCGCCCTCAAAGGTGGTGCGGATCGCCGGATGCGTCTTGAAGCGCTGGAATTCCTCGAAGGGATAGAGATAGGGGTTCTTGTAGTTCAGGTGCACCACGAAGCCGACGGCCACGAGGTTGTCTTCCAGATGATAGAGGAACGAACCGCCACCAGTCTTCATGCCGAGCGGCCAGCCGAAGGAGTGCTGCACGAGACCCTGCTTGTGGTTCTCCGGCTTGACCTGCCAGAGCTCCTTGATGCCGATGCCGAACTTTTGCGGCTCGCGATCCTTCTGAAGGTCGAACTTGGCGATCAGCTGTTTCGCGAGCGAGCCGCGCACGCCTTCGCCGATCAGCGTATATTTGCCCAGCAATTCCATGCCGCGCGTGAAGTTCGGGCCGGGTTCGCCGTTCTTCTCGACGCCCATGTCGCCGGTCGCGACACCGATGACAGCGCCCTGGTCGTTGTAGAGCACTTCGGTGGCGGCAAAGCCCGGATAGATCTCGACACCCAATGCTTCCGCGTGGCCCGCCAGCCAGCGACAGACGTTTCCGAGGGAAACGATGTAGTTGCCGTGATTGCTCATCAGCGGCGGCATGGCGAAGTTCGGCAGGCGGATCGAGCCGGCCGGGCCGAGCAGCAGGAAGTGGTCGTCCTTGACCTCGGTCTTGAACGGATGATCTGCCTCGTCGCGCCAATCCGGCAGCAGGCGGTCGATACCAACAGGATCGACGACAGCGCCAGACAGGATATGGGCGCCGACTTCAGCGCCCTTCTCCAGCACGACGACGGAGAGTTCGGGATTGACCTGCTTCAGCCTGATCGCAGCCGAAAGGCCGGCAGGACCGCCGCCGACAATCACGACGTCGAATTCCATGCTCTCGCGTTCGGGCAGTTCAGTCGCTTCGGTCATCCGTCATTCTCCGCTCGGCCGGTTTTGCGGCCATATTCCCCGTGTGTGAGGTATCTCTTGGCAAAACATGGCTGGATTGTCGAGCCGGGAAACGACAGCCAATACCCCATTTCGCGCAATGATATTCCTCTTCACAGAAGAACTACATGACGCTTACGTCAACGTCAATAAATGAAGCTGGTACGGCCACGGCCGGCCTTTCCTTTTGATCGTCGCGCGCCCTATAAATGCACCGAACAACAGGAGACTTCAAAAATGGATCTGGGCATCAAGGGCAAGCGCGCGCTCGTGCTGGCATCGTCGCGCGGACTTGGCCACGGCATCGCGGTCGCTCTGGCGCGCGAGGGCGCCAACGTGCTTTTGTGCGGACGCAGCGGCGAAACGCTCGAGGCGAACTGCAAGGCGATCAATGCCGAGGGCAAGGGCAAGGCCGACTGGATCTGGGCCGATCTTTCGGAAGAAAACTTCATCGAGACGGTGACGACGGCAGTCAAGAGCAAGCTCGGCGGTGTGGACATCCTGGTCAACAATACCGGCGGCCCGACGCCCGGCACCACCGAGGACATGACGGCCGAGCGGCTGGAGACCTATTTCTTCTCGATGGTGCTCCGGGTCATCACGCTCACCAACGCGCTGCTCCCCGGCATGAAGGAACAGGGATGGGGTCGCATCCTGACGGTCGCTTCCTCGGGCGTAATCGAGCCGATCGGCAATCTCGCGCTTTCCAACACGCTGCGCCCAGCGCTCGCCGGCTGGAGCAAGACACTGGCGACCGAAGTTGGCCGCTTCGGCATCACCACCAACCTGCTGCTCCCAGGCAGCATCCTGACGAGCCGCCTCGACGATCTTGACGGCGCGGCCGCCAAGCGCACGGGCAAAAGCATCGAAGACGTTCGTGTCGTCAAGGAAGCGGCCATCCCGGTCGGGCGATATGGGACGGTGGAGGAGTTCGCGGCAACCGCCGCCTTCCTCTGCAGTCAGCAGGCGAGCTATATTACCGGCAGCCTGGTGCGCTGCGATGGCGGCGCGGCGCGATCCCTCTGATCGCAAACGACAATCGGGCGCCAGCCGGTGGCGCCCGACCACGGTTGCGTCACATTCGCGCGGCCGAAGCTCATTCGAACATTACGAAAATTTAAGCCATTCTAACCACTTAGTGATGCCCCTGCCGGGATTGTGTCTTTTTCGTGCCGCAATAAAAGTGGTTGAATAAGTCATACTCAATAGCCCCCGACCGGTATCAACATGAAGAAACTCTGGATCACCACCTGCCTTGTTGTCGCAGCCGGCTTCGGCGTGTGGCACTATAAGGATCGCATTCCCTATCTCTCGCAATTCGGACCGAAGCCGACCGCGCAGGCCGATGCCTCCGGCGGCAAGCAGGCGGCGGGCGATGGAGCACAGCAGGGCGGCGACCAGAAGGGCAAGGGGCGCAAAGGCGGCGGCGGGCCTACGCTGGTGAAGACTGTGGCCGCGGTGAAGACGGTGCTGCCGCGCGATGTGACCGCATCCGGCTGGGCTGACGCCGACGACAACACGACGATCGCCGCGCAGGAACAGGGGCTGGTCACCGAGATCATCGCCAGCGATGGCTCAACCGTCAAACAGGGCGACCTCATCGCCAAGCTCGACAACCGCACGGCCCAGGCCGCAGTCGACAAGGACAATGCGATGATCGTGCGCGATACCGCGACGGTCGCCGAGGCCGAAACGGCGCTCACGCGCGCCTCGGACCTCCTCACATCGAAAGCCGGTACGCAGCAGACCTACGACCAGGCCAAGGCCGCGCGCGACACCGCCGTCGCCACCGTGCAGGCGGACAAGGCGATGCTCGCCTCCGATCAGGTGCTGCTCGAGCATACCGACATCCGGGCGCCCTTCGACGGCCGTCTTGGCGACATCGCCGTCAGCCCCGGCGCCTTCGTGACGGCAGGCGCGACGATCGTGACGATTGCGAAATACGACCCGATCTATGTGAAGTTCCACCTGCAGGAGCGTGATCTCAGGCAGCTGAAGCTGGCGCTCGCCGCCGGCCCTGTCGACGTCACCACCGTGCCGCCATCGGGCAAGGGCAAGCCGCGCACTGGCCATATCAGCTTCTACGACAACACCGTCGACACCGCGTCCGGCACCATCCTCGCCAAGGCAAAATTCGAGAATGCATCGGGCGCGCTTTGGCCGGGCCAATCGGTCAACATCGTCGTGCATTTCAACAACAACGAACAGCAGGTCGTCGTGCCGACGGTGGCGGTGAGCCCCGGCGCCGATGGCTTCTATTCGTTCGTCGTCAACGACGGAAAGGTACGGTTGGCGCCCGTCACCGTCGCCCGCGCCAATGGCGGCTATACGGCGATCTCGGCCGGTCTTTCGGAAGGCGACCATGTGGTTATCGAGGGACAGGCGCAGCTCGTCGACAAGCAGGCGGTGAAGGAAGAATTCGATAGCAAGGCGATCAACGTCGCCTCGGCGGATCAGCCGAAGTCAACGGAAACCATCGTGGCGGGCACGGAAGAATGATACCAAATTTCTGTATCCGGCGCCCCGTCGCCACCACGCTTCTCGCCATCGGCGCCGTGCTTGCCGGCATCGCCGGCTACCAGCTCGTGCCGGTGGCAGCCCTGCCGCAGGTCGATTTCCCGACGATCAACGTCTCGGCGGCGCTGACCGGCGCCTCGCCGAAGACCATGGCGACATCGGTCGCGACCCCGCTGATCAAGCAGTTCGAGACGATCCCGGGGATCAGCGAGATCAGCGCCACCAACTCGCTCGGCAATACCAGCATCGTGCTGCAGTTCGATCTCAACCGCAGCATCGATGCGGCCGCCGCCGACGTTCAGGCGGCGATCTCGCATGCCACACGGCAGCTGCCCGACAACATGACGACGCCGCCGAGCTACCGTAAGACCAACCCGGCCGACGCGCCCGTCATGCTGCTTGCGGTGCAGAGCGATACGATGCCGCGCAGCAAGCTCGACGATGTCGCGGAAAACATCATCTCGCCCTCGCTCTCCACCCTGCCCGGCGTGGCCGAGGTCTCGGTGTTTGGCGCACAGACCTACGCCGTGCGCGTCGAGGTCGATCCGAACAAGCTGCTCAACCGCGGCCTCGGGATCGATACGGTCAACAAGGCGATCCAGGCTGCCAATAGCCAGGTGCCCGTCGGCACGCTGCAGAACGACAGCCAGAGCATGACGATCACCGCCGACACGCAGCGGACCAATGCCGAGCAGTTCCGCACGCTTGTCATCGCCAACCCCGGCGGCGCGCCGATCCACCTCGGCGATGTCGCCGACGTTGAGGATAGCGTCGAGAACCAAAACACCGGCAGCTGGTACGACGGCAAGCAGAGCATCATCCTGGCGATCCAGCGTCAGCCGGATGCCAACACGGTCGCCGTGGTCGATGCGATCAATGCCAAGCTGCCGGCGCTGCATGCCGAGATACCGGGGTCGGTGACAACGCAGGTGATGAACGATTCGGCCAAGCCGATCCGCGACGCGATCTCGGACGTGAAGTTCACGCTGTTCCTGACGATCGGCCTCGTCGTTCTCGTCATCTATCTCTTCACCGGCCACCTGACAGCGACGATCATACCGGGCCTTGCCGTGCCGCTGTCGCTGATCACCACCTTCGGCATGATGTATGTGCTGGGCTACAGCGTCGACAACATCTCGCTGCTCGGACTGACGCTCGCCGTCGGCCTCGTGGTCGACGACGCCATCGTCATGCTCGAAAACATCCTGCGGCACGTCGAGGATGGCATGCCGGTTCTCGAGGCCGCCATCAAGGGATCGGGCGAAGTCAGCTATACGATCATCTCCATGTCCGTCTCGCTGATCGCGGTCTTCATTCCGATCCTTCTGATGGGCGGCGTGGTCGGGCGCATCTTCAACGAGTTCGGCATGGTCGTGGCGATCGCCATCGTCGCGTCAGCGATCGTGTCGCTGACGGTCACGCCAATGCTCGCCTCGCGGCTCGGCAGCGGCCATAGCCAGCCGCCCTTCTTCATCCGCTGGTTCGATGCCGGCTTCGAGCGGACGCTGCGCGGCTACGACCGCTCCGTCGCCTGGTGCCTGGCGCACCGCCCGGCCATTCTCGGGCTGTTCCTCGCCTCGGTASGCCTAACCATCTACCTGTTCATGACGCTGCCGACGAGCTTCTTCCCGACGGAAGATATCGGCCGCCTCAACATCTCGACCCGCGCCCGCCAGGATATATCCTACCCGGCGATGAAGGATCTGCAGAACCAGGCTGCGGCGCTCGTCAAGCAGAACCCTGCCGTCAACCACGTCATGTCGATCGTCGGCGGCAATGCCCGCAGCCCGCTCAACAACGGCACGATGTTCGTCGAACTGAAGGACAAGAAGGACCGGCCGCCACTCGACCAGACGCTGCGCGAACTGCGCGCCAGCATCAGCAAGATCCCCGGCCTGCAGGCGTTCATCACGCCGCAACAGAGCCTTCGCTTCGGTGGACGCCAGACGGCCAGCCAGTATCAGCTGGTGGTTCAGGCACTCAGCGCCGACCAGACGAACCTCTGGGCCAACAAGATCCAGCAGGCCATGCACGGCGATCCGCGCTTTACCGACGTGACATCGGACGCACAGAACAACGCGCTGCAGGCGGAGATCAAGGTCGATACGGAAAAGGCCGCCGCCTTCGGCATTACCGACGATCAACTGCGCACGACGCTGCAGGAATCCTTCGGCGGCTACGCGGCGGCGCAGATCCAGTCGACCGGCGACAGCTACGACGTGCTCGTCGAGTACGACACCAACGCGCCCTGGGATGACCAGAAGCTGCAGGACATCCGCGTGGCGTCTTCGAGCGGCGCGCTCGTTCCGCTGTCGAACTTCGCGACGGTGGAGCGCACCACCGGTCCGGTGACGATCAACCAGACGGGCCAGCTGGTCTCGACCACGGTGTCGTTCAACCTGCCCGCCGGCGAAGCGCTGGGCGACGCAACGGCTGCGATCGACCAGATCAAGAAGGATATCGACATGCCCTCGGACGTCTTCACGTCCTATGGCGGCACGGCGCAGATCTTCGAGCAATCGCAGGGCAACACGCCGCTGCTCATCCTGGCGGCGGTGCTGACGATCTATGTCGTTCTCGGTGTCCTCTACGAGAGCTTCATCCATCCGCTGACGATCCTCTCCGGCCTGCCGGCGGCAGCACTCGGCGCACTTCTGGCACTGAGGGTGATGAACTTCGACCTGTCGATCATCGCGCTGATCGGCCTGTTGATGCTGATCGGTATCGTCAAGAAGAACGCGATCATGATGATCGACGTGGCGCTGGAGAACCTGCGCTCAGGCACCGGAATGACCTCATCCGAGGCCATTCACGAAGCCTGCGTACGGCGTTTCCGGCCGATCATGATGACGACCTTCTGCGCGCTGCTCGGCGCGCTCCCCATCGCGCTCGGCTCAGGCGCAAGCTCGGAGCTTCGCCAGCCGCTCGGCATCGCCGTCGTCGGCGGCCTCATCGTCAGCCAGGCGCTGACGCTGTTCATCACCCCCGTCATCTTCGTCGAAATGGGGCGGCTCAGCGACTGGCTGCTCAGCCTTGGGCGCAAGAAGACAGAAGAGCAACACGAGGAGCCCACGCGGGCCATCGCGGCGGAATGATCGAGACGGGCGCCCATCGGCGCCCGTTCATTTTGCGCTTCCGCGTCTTGAATAAGACAGACCGCTGTGGCATCACGCGCCCTCTTGAATTCGGGCGTCCCTTGGCGCCCCGGCGGAGCAATTGCTCCAGTCTCCAGCAACGATCGACATTGAGAGGTGCGAGCATGGCTCAAGCGCTAGGTTTGGACTTTGGCACGACCAACACCGTACTGGCCACCGCGGATGGCAAGACCACGCATTCCATGGGCTTCACCAGTTCAGCGGGCGAAAGCGACAGCATGCGCACGGCGCTGTCCTTCATGAAGGATGGCAAGCTCGGCGCATCGGCGCTGAAGGTCGAGGCAGGCCATGCGGCAATCCGCCAGTTCATCGACAATCCCGGCGATTGCCGCTTCCTGCAGTCGATCAAGACGTTTGCCGCCAGCGCCCTCTTCCAGGGCACGCTGATCTACGCCAAGCGCCACAGCTTCGAAGACCTGATGGAGGTGTTCATCCGCCGCCTCAGCAATTATGCGGGCAGCAACTGGCCATCGGACGTCGCGCGCATCGTCACCGGCCGGCCGGTGCACTTCGCCGGCGCGAGCCCCGATCCGGTCCTGGCGACGCAGCGCTACAACGAGGCGCTGTCGCGCTTCGGCTTCCCCGAAGTGCACTATGTCTACGAACCCGTAGCAGCCGCCTTCTACTTCGCGCAGAACCTGAAGGCTGACGCAACGGTGCTGGTCGCCGACTTCGGCGGCGGCACGACCGACTATTCGCTGATCCGCTTCGAGACCGTCGCCGGCCAGCTGAAGGCCACGCCGATCGGTCATTCCGGTGTCGGAATCGCCGGCGATCACTTCGACGCGCGCATCATCGAAAACGTCGTCGCACCTGAAATTGGCAAGGGGAGTCATTTCAAGAGCTTCGACAAGATCCTTGAAGTGCCGACCAACTACTACTCCAGCTTCAGCCGCTGGAACCAGCTGTCGATCTTCAAGACCTCGCGCGAATACGAGGACTTGAAGAAGCTCGTCAGAACCGCGCTTGAGCCGGAAAAGCTGGAGCTCTTCATCGATCTCGTCGACCACGACGAAGGCTATCCGCTCTACCAGGCGGTCTCGGCCACGAAGATGGCGCTGTCGGCCTCTGAGGAGGCCGAGTTCAACTTCTCGCCGCTCGGCCGCGCTGGAAAGCGCATGGTGGCCCGTGCGGACTTCGAGAGCTGGATCTCCGACGATCTCGCCCGCATCGAAGGCGCGCTCGACGATGTGCTCGAAAAGACCAACACGGAAGCGGGCGCGATCGACAAGGTGTTCCTCACCGGCGGCACCTCCTTCGTTCCCGCGGTGCGTCGCATCTTCACCGAGCGCTTCGACGCTGACCGCATCGAGACCGGCGGCGAGATGCTCTCGATCGCGCACGGCCTGGCGCTGATCGGCGAACGCGACGATATCGCGCAATGGACGGTGCAATAGGCCGGGATGTGGCGGCTGCGCACTTTCATTGAGGCCTCAGCTTCGGTAATGTCGCGCCCATGATCTCCGTCAACGACCTTTCTCCAGGCGAACTCGCAGCCCTTCTGCATTTCCATGCGGACGCCGGCGTCGAGTGGCTGCTGGAGGACGAGGCCGTCGATCGCTTCGCCGAATTCGAGGCGATGAAGGCGGCGCGCCGCAGCGCCGCCCCTGCCCCGCAGGCCGAGGCGCGCGAGACGGCATCCCGCGCACCAGCGGCTTCCGCACAGCGCGTTGCGCCCCAGCCTGAGCGCTCGGCGCAGCGACCGCAGCCGGCGATCCCCGACGGCGAGGCGATCCAGCAGGCGCGGTTCGCCGCGGAAAGCGCGCGTTCTCTCGCGGAGCTGAAGACCGCGCTCGAAGCCTTCAACGGCTGCAATCTCAAGCACAGCGCGCGCTCGACGATCTTTGCCAGTGGAGATGCTGCGAGCGGCATCATGCTGATCGGCTCGGCGCCCGGCGCGGAGGACGACCGCGAGGGGCAACCTTTCGCGGGGCGTCCCGGCCAGCTGCTGGACAAGATGCTGTCCGCGATCGGGCTCGATCGCGCGGGCATCTTGTTGACCCAGGTCATTCCTTGGCGCCCACCGGGCAACCGCGTCGCCTCGCCCGCCGAGATGGATATTTGCCGTCCCTTCATCGAGCGGCAGATCGCGCTTGCCGAGCCGAAAGTGATTCTCCTGCTCGGGAATTTTGCCGCTCGGGTGTTTTTTGGCGACGGCGACACCATTCACGGCTTGCGCGGCCAGTGGCGTGAAATTGCCGCAGGCGACCGCGTCGTGCCCGCCATTGCCACGCTGCATCCGCAGGATCTTTTGACAGCGCCGGTCAATAAGCGCTTGGCCTGGAACGATTTATTGGCTTTTCAGGCAAAACTGACAGAAATCAATTCTGCCTCCTAAATAGCCAACATTGACAGATTTGCGACGAGACCCATGCGCACTACGCATGCCTGCCGCTTATTCCTATGCCTTGTGAAATCTATTGTGCGCTGCAATATTAGCATTGTGTCTTGGGAGGAATCACTAAGGAACCAAGGCCATGAGCAACACTCGTCGTCCTATACACTGCAGATTTGAAACATTGAGAACCGTAAACAGCAACGGCCGCACCACGCAGAGCTACTGCCGCAACGGCTTCGCCACCAACGAGCAGATGATCGCTCGTGGCACTGGCGCGAGCGGTCGCATCGTGCGCCCCGCTGCCATCTTCGCGGATTTCCAGCAGTATTGATCGCAGGGCGCGGCCATCCGCCCCTGCCGTTTATCGGCTTATTCTCATGACGACACGCATCATCTCACTTCTTTGCAAGATCGACGCCATCGAGCATATCCGCGCAGCCGTATGCGCCGCGGAAGCCTACGATCGCGAATCCTGACGCGGCGCCATTGGCGAACGCCAGAGCCGCCGCAGCGGGCTACCTCTCTCCCGACATCTGACTTGCCGCGTGAAACGCCTGATCGATGTAGGCGAACTTGATCGCCTGCCACTGGCAGTATTCCTCGACGAACGCGCGCGATATCCATAGCGACGGCTTCTTCATATCGACGTCCCACCCCATGCAACCATCCTGCGCAGCCTTGGCGAAGAGGCGTTGCATGTGTGTGCGCGATATCATGAAGTCGGCCGCCAACGCCCTGCTGTCGAGTGGACCGACGAAGAAGCGGTCGGGATTCTGCTCATCGGGATCGATCCTCGACATCAGATAATCGACGATAAGCCCGCCGGCATCGTTCCACATAAACACGCCAACCCGCTCCGACGGCTCGCGCCAGGCAGCATCGCGCAGGCAATCGCGCGCGATGCGTGGCTGCATCACACCAATCCACTCAGGGTTTGCCTGGAACCGCTCGGCCCTGTCGCCATCGTCGAGGACGTCGAGCGCCAACAAGTTGGACCAGACCCAGCTGAACATCGCCTGCTGCGCGATGTCGGCCACCTCGTAGCGGCGTGGGCGTTTGCGCTCTTCGCCGGGAATGCAGGTGATGAACCTGTAGGTCGCAAGTTCATCGATATAGCTGCGGATGGTGTTGCGGCTCGCGGCCTTGAAAGCGGTGATCTCGGTTGTCAGCTTCGTGGCCGTCAGCCCCGACGTTGGGTCGCCATCGACGCGCTCCATGCTGAGCGCGTAGGCGACCTGGGTGAGCAGCCACCGCTGGTGCGAGGCAAGCAGGCGCGCAAGCCTTGGTCCGGCATCGAACATACCGCGCATGCGGCCTGCGTGAAATCGAATACCCAAGATGAACTTGGGGTCAGCTATCAAGTCTGCGGCACTAAAAGGCATTTGTCTCCCGGACGGCGCTCGACTTTTCGTATTCGCAAGCCAAGCAAACTAAAGCCGCCACTTATTTTCAACATCAGGATGCATAAATAAATGAAAGTTGTTCATTTTTACAAAGCATAGGCAACTGTCACACGCCACCCTCAAAATTTGTAGGGTGGCTTGCTCGGCGGAAAAAATGCATGAATTTTGCGACACTTAGCCCCACGATTTCGTGAGCGGGAGCTATGGCGTGCTGGCTTTTCGCGCGGCCGCCCGCTCGAGTTACAACTGATGCTCGCGGTAGATGATGAAGATGCCCGCCACGACGATGACGGCGGTTCCGATCAACATGCTCGTCGTCGGGATATCATCAAACACAAAGTAGGCGAGAACGCTTCCCAGGACGATTGAGGTATATTCGAACGGCGCGATCGTCGAGACGTCCGCGTGCCGATAGCTTTCCGTCAGAAAAATCTGCGCGATACCGCCGCTGAAGCCGGCCGCAATCAGGAAAAGTTGGGGGGCGAGATCGAGCAGGTCCCAGCCGAAGGGCACGGTGAACAGCGAAAAGACCGATGCGGTGATCGAGAAGTAGAGCACGATCGTCGAGGTCTTTTCTTCCTCGACCAGCTTTCTCACTTGGATCATCGCCAGGCCGCCGAGAACGGACGCCAGCAGCACCGTGACCGCGCCGATCGCCTGCTCAGTCTCGACACCGCCATCGCGAAACAGAGTAAGCTTGGGCCAGGAGACGATCGCCACGCCGATCAGGCCGACAAAGACCGCGGTCCAGCGATAGATGCGGACCGTCTCGCCCAGAAGCAGGGCTGCGAAGACAACCGCGATCAGAGGCATGGCATAGCCGAGCGCGATCGCCTCGGGCAGCGGCAAATGCAGCAGGCCATAAAAGCCGAGGCCCATCGAGATGATGCCGAGCGTGCCGCGCTTGAGATGGCCGACCGGATTGGCGGTATAGAAGGACGCCTTCAACTGTCCGCGATAGGCCAGAAACGCCATGATCGGGAACAGGGCGAAGAACGACCGGTAGAAAGTGACCTGGCCGGGCTGGATGCCGGTGCCCGCAAGCTTGATGAAGGTCTGCATCGCCAGAAAGAAGACGACGGAGGCGAGCTTGCACGCAATACCTCGCATCGGATTTTCGAAGACCGGCCGCATGTCAGAAACTCGCGAATTAACCACTTAGCGTTGGGAGAGCGCATCGGACTCAATGCTCGATCAATGTGCCAGCGGTTGGTCTGAAAGAACAGGCTAAATCGCCGGAAAAGCAAGTTCGGGTCGCGGTTTCAGCGCAGACATGCCGACAAACCATCGAAAACCATGAAAATCGGCGAAAACAGCCAATATTAATCGGCACCAGTCTCCGCCGTTAACACTTTGAGAACCATAAACTCGCATTGATTCTCCTATTGCAGACATAGCTTTTCATAAATTCACAACTTAAACCTGTTTCAGGAGGCATGCATATGATGCCGTCTACGTTACCCGAACGCCAGCAGCCAGCGGCAACGCCGCGCTCCATGCGGGTCGTGACAGAAGGGATCGGTTCCGATCTCGAACGCTTCAGCGCCGACAATACACACGTCGTCAAGCAGATCAGGTTGCTTGCGATCAACGCGCTTATCGAGGCCGCGCGCGCCGGCGAAACCGGCAAGGGCTTTGCCGTGGTGGCGAACGAGGTGCAGCGTCTCGCCCAGATCGCCAGCGAGATCGCCGACACATTCGAAAGCAATGTTTTAGGCCGCATCGGCCTTTCGCGCAGAATGGCCGATGGGCTGGTCAACGAGCTCGAGGGCGTGCGGCTGACCGATCTGGCGCAGACGCTCGTGCAGCTTATCGTGCGCAATCTTTTCGAGCGGACGGCGGATGTGCGCTGGTGGGCCACGGACGCCGCACTCTGGCAGACCTTGCAGGAGCCAAGCACCGATAGCGCCAGCTTCGCGGCCGAGCGTCTCGGTGTGATCAACCGCTTCTATACCGTCTACCTCGACCTTGTGCTGACCGACCTCAGCGGACGGATCGTCGCCTCGGCAAATCCCGAGTTTCAGCGGCGGCTGCTCAATGTTTCGCTCGCCAAAGAGGCATGGCACAAGGCCGCGACCCAATGTAAATCCGGCAACGATTACGTGGTGGACGAAGTCTGCAAAAGCCAGCTGCATGGCGGGCGCACGGCGCTTGTCTATGCAACGGGCGTGCGCGAAGGCGGGAAGCTCGATGGAAAACTGATCGGCACGCTCGGCGTCTATTTCGACTGGCAGAACCAGGGACAGGCGATCGTCGACAAGGAAGCCAACCTGCCGCCTCAGGTCGCGGAGCGGACGACGGTCATGATCCTCGACGGCGCAGGTCGGATCATCGCCTGCAGCAATCCGTCATTGATGTTCAGCCGCTTTGCGCTGCAAGTCCAACATGGACAGGAGCGCGGCAGCTACTACGACAATAGCGGCTCCATCGTCGCCTATGCGAAGACGCTCGGCTACGAGGACTATGATGGATTGGGCTGGTATGGGGTGGTTGTACAAAAAACCGAAGATGAGACAGCGATAAAATCGATCCTCAATCGGAGATAGCCAGGCGAGAGACTATAGTATCTCCCCCCAGAAATAGCCGATGTGCCATCCCACCTTCGGCTTTAGCTTTAATTCAGACTTTAGTGTAATTGTACCAATCAAATTTTACGGCAGAGCGCCCACTCTGTTTGCGAAGCATTGTCTAAAAGGTCTCAGGGAATATCATGCGCACAGATACCGGCCAGGTCATAAATCTGGCAGATTACCGCCCCACCGATTTCGAACTCGAGCGTGTGGATCTGACGTTTGAACTGGACCCGACCGCCACCAAGGTAGATGCCCGCCTGATCTTCCACCGCCGCAAGGGCGCCGATCCCAAGGCGCCGCTCATTCTCGACGGTGATGAACTCGCCCTCTCCGGCCTGCTCTTCGATCAGGCGGAAATGAAGCCCAGCCAGTATACGGCAACGCCTGACAGCCTGACGATCCGCAACCTGCCGAAATCCAAGCCTTTCGAGCTGACGATCACCACGATCATCAATCCCGAGGCCAACACCCAGCTGATGGGCCTTTACCGCACCAACGGCGTCTATTGCACCCAGTGCGAGGCCGAAGGCTTCCGCCGCATCACCTACTTCCCCGATCGCCCTGATGTTCTGGCGCCCTACACGATCACCATCATCGGCGACAAGGCCGCCAACCCGGTCATGCTGTCCAACGGCAACTTCCTCGGCGGCGCCGGCTATGACGAGGGCCGCGCATTCGCCGCCTGGTTCGATCCGCATCCGAAGCCGAGCTATCTCTTCGCGCTGGTCGCCGGCGATCTCGGTGTCGTCGAAGACAAGTTCGTGACCATGTCGGAACGCGAGGTCACGCTGAAGATCTACGTCGAGCATGGCAAGGAAGCGCGTGCCGCATACGCCATGGATGCGCTGAAGCGCTCGATGAAGTGGGATGAGGAACGGTTCGGCCGCGAATACGATCTCGACATCTTCATGATCGTCGCCGTGTCCGACTTCAACATGGGCGCCATGGAGAACAAAGGCCTCAACGTCTTCAACGACAAGTACGTGCTGGCCGATCCGGAGACCGCGACCGACCAGGACTACGCCAACATCGAAGCGATCATCGCCCACGAATACTTCCACAACTGGACCGGCAACCGCATCACCTGCCGCGACTGGTTCCAGCTCTGCCTCAAGGAAGGCCTCACGGTCTATCGCGACCACGAATTCTCGGCCGACATGCGCTCGCGCCCGGTCAAGCGCATCGCCGAGGTGCGCCATCTGAAGTCCGAGCAGTTCCCCGAGGACGGCGGCCCGCTGGCGCATCCGGTGCGCCCGACCACCTATCGCGAAATCAACAACTTCTACACGACGACGGTCTACGAGAAGGGCAGCGAAGTCACGCGCATGATCGCGACGCTGCTCGGCAAGGACCTGTTCAAGAAAGGCATGGATCTCTATTTCGATCGCCATGACGGCCAGGCCGTCACGATCGAGGATTTCGTCAAGTGCTTCGAGGATGCCAGCGGATGCGACCTGACGCAGTTCTCGCTCTGGTATCACCAGGCCGGCACGCCGCTCGTCACCGCGTCCGGCAGCTATGACGCTGGCGCCAAGAGCTTCACGCTGTCGCTCGAGCAGATGGTTCCGGCAACGCCGGGCCAGAGCGACAAGAAGCCAATGCACATTCCGCTCAGCATCGCGCTCTTTGCCGAAGATGGCACGCCGCTCGAGCCTTCGTCGGTCGATGGCGCCGAGTATGGCGACAACGTGCTGCATCTGACCGAGCGCAGCCAGAAGGCCACCTTCAAGGACATCGGCTCGCGTCCGATCGTATCGATCAACCGCAGCTTCTCTGCGCCGATCAACCTGCATTTCGATCAGTCGCCCACGGATTTGGCGCTTCTCGCCCGCTTTGAGACCGATCACTTCGCGCGCTGGCAGGCATTGACCGATCTCGCACTGCCGACGCTGCTCGCAGCCGCYCGCGATGCGCGTGACGGCAAGCCGGTCGTTGCCTCGAAGGACTTCGTCGAGGCGCTGCTCGCGGCAGCCGCCGACGAAACGCTGGAGCCCGCCTTCCGCGCCCAGGCGCTGGCGCTTCCAAGCGAATCCGACATCGCCCGCGAACTCGGCGGCAACAACGATCCTGACGCGATCCACGCCGGCCGCTCCGCCGTGCTGCAGCAGGTCGCCGATGCCGGAAAGAGCGTCTTCGCCGCACTCTACGACAGCATGACCACGCCAGGCGATTTCAGCCCCGACGCCAAGAGCGCCGGCCGCCGTGCGCTTCGCAACAGCGCGCTCACCTATCTGTCCTACGCCGAGAATACGCCTGACCGCGCCAAGGCCGCCTTTGACGCCGCCAACAACATGACGGATCTGATGCAGGCGCTGACGATCCTCGCGCACCGCTTCCCCGATAGCAGCGAGGCGGCCGCAGCGCTGTCCACGTTCCATGACCGCTTTGCCGGAAACGCGCTGGTCATCGACAAGTGGTTCTCCGTTCAGGCGACCATTCCGGGCGCAAAGGCGCTCGATCGCGTGCTGAAGCTGATGGACAATCCGCAGTTCAAGCGCACCAACCCCAACCGCGTGCGCGCGCTGGTCGGCACGTTTGCCTTCGGCAACCCAACCGGCTTCGGACGTGCGGATGGAGAGGGCTACCGCTTCCTCGCCCGCGAGATCCTCGATATCGACGCGCGCAACCCACAGTTGGCGGCGCGCATCCTCACTTCGATGCGGTCCTGGCGTTCGCTGGAACCCGCAAGAGCTGAACATGCACGCAAGGCGCTGACCGAGATCGCCGAAGCACCGGCGCTCTCCACCGACGTTCGCGACATCGTCGAGCGCACCCTCAAGGGGTGATTTGCAAAGCGAGGCGGCCGAGCCTATCGAAGCCGCCTCCCAAGCATGCTGGAAAAATCAGCACTTAGAATCGGTTAACAGATTTTTACCTTTTCCTCTGGACAAGGCGAATCACCAATGATTCATTGAGTCAGGTTCGGGCGAGCGGCGCAGCGAATCACGAGGGACAAGGCTCAAAAAATGATGAACGTGCGGCGGGCAACCGTGGCCGAAGGACGGCTGCGTGTCGATTTCGAGAGCTTCCGCGCCTGGCGTGAAAGCTTCACCGGCAAGTCCTCCGCGACCTCGCGACCATCATCTTCCCGAAATTACACGCATGCCGAGGCCGTGTTGAAGCGCGCCATTCCTATCCTTATCGTTGCATTTTTGACCGTCGTCGCAGCCTCGCATTTCTTCGGCATGCTCTCCGAGCACGACCGCATGCAGGCCGCCGCCCGCCACTCCACGGCGCTCGCCGCCGCCACTGCCGCCGCGGCATTCGCCGATTCCGCCGCGATCTTCGACAGCGGTAACGCAACCGAAGGCCAGGCCCGCCTCGCCCGCTTCCTGCCGCAGGACCGGCTCGACGACGACGCCTTCGTCCTCCTCGTGCAGTCGAGCGGCAAGGTCTTCGCGGCGTCCGCCGCCGGTGCGGCCTATGTCGGCGCCGGCATCGGCGATTTCTTCTCCGAGGTCTCGGCGATCCGCCGCTTCGGCGACCGCGCAGGCGTGATTGAGACCACCATCGCCGGCCGGCCCCACTACGCCCAGATCACGCTGATCGGCGACAGCGGTGGCTATGTGGTCGCGGCCACCTCGCTCGACCGCATCAGCCAGCTGTGGCGCGAGGAGCTGACGCTCAACGTGACGCTGTTTGCAGGCATCTCCTCTATCCTCCTGGTCATCCTCTACGCCTACTATATGCAGGTGCGCCGCGCCCGCCATGCCGACGAGATCTTTGTCGAGTCCAACCAGCGGGTCGAGACGGCCCTCTCGCGCGGCCGCTGCGGCCTGTGGGATTTCGATTTCGACCGTCGCGAGTTCTTCTGGTCGCGCTCCATGTACCAGATGCTCGGTCTTCCTGGTGGAGACGGCAACATGTGCTTCGGCGACGCCGCCCGTCTGATGCACCCCGACGACAGCGGCATCTACGAGATCGCCCGCTCGGTTGCCCGTGGCGACGCCGAGCAGATCGACCAGATCTTCCGCATGCGCCATGCCGCCGGTCACTATCTCTGGATGCGCGCCCGCGCACAGGTCATCCGCACCAATGCCGGCCAAGTCCACATGATCGGCATCGCAATGGACGTGACCGAGCAGCACCGCCTTGCGCAGCGCTACGCCGAAGCCGACCAGCGGCTGGCGGACGCGATCGAGAGCACATCGGAAGCTTTCGTGCTGTGGGACAAGAACGACCGTCTGGTGATGTGCAACACGCACTTCCAGCAGGCTTACGGCCTTCCCGACAGCGTGCTGGTGCCGGGCACCGAGCGCGCCGCCGTCAACGCCGCCGCTGCCCGTCCCGTCATCGAACGCCGGATCGCCGACGCCCATGGCAATGGCTACTCGCGCACCAGCGAAGTGCAGCTCGCCGACGAGCGCTGGCTGCAGATCAACGAACGGCGCACCCGCGACGGCGGCATGGTTTCCGTCGGCACCGACATCACGCTTCTGAAGCGCAACCAGGAGCGCCTGCGCGATTCCGAACGCCGCCTGATGGCGACGATCGGCGACCTCTCCTCTTCCCGCCAGACGCTGGAACGGCAGAAATCGGCGCTGTCGCTGGCGAACGCCAATTATCTCTCGGAAAAGGAACGCGCCGAGGCCGCCAACAAGGCGAAGTCGGAATTCCTCGCCAACATGTCCCACGAGCTGCGCACGCCGCTCAACGCCATCCTCGGCTTCTCCGAGATCCTGCAGGACGAGATGTTCGGTCCGCTCGGCTCCGCAAAGTACGACGAATATGCCCGCGACATCCATCACAGCGGCCGTCACCTGCTCAACGTCATCAACGACATTCTCGACATGTCGAAGATCGAAGCAGGCCATATGAAGCTTCAGTGCGAGACGATCGACCTCGCGCCGCTGATCGAGGAAAGCCTGCGCTTCACCGCAATCCCGGCCAGCGAAAAGCGTATCGAGATCCAGCAACGCATCTGCGATGGCATGACACTCAACGCCGATCGCCGCGCGATGAAACAGATCCTGCTCAACCTGCTGTCCAACGCCGTGAAGTTTACCGACGAAGGCGGCCGGATCGCGGTGCGCACCCGTCGTACCTCAGTCGGCGTGATGCTGACCATCGCCGATACCGGCATCGGCATTCCGACGACCGCGCTCAGCAAGATCGGGCAGCCCTTCGAACAGGTGCAGAACCAATATGCCAAGAGCAAGGGCGGCTCCGGACTGGGCCTCGCCATCTCGCGCTCGCTGACGACGCTGCATGGCGGCCGCATGAAGATCCGCTCACGCGAAGCGATCGGCACGGTGATTTCGCTGCTGATCCCCGACAGCGCGGCATAATGCTTCGCATGTCGGTGCCGCAAAACCGCTACACACTTTTGCGCGACATGCGCTACGCCTTCACCACCGCCTGAAAGGCCTTCCGCACCGTCTTCGACAGCTGCTTCATCTCTCCCTCAAGCGTCTTGATGTCAGGGCAATCGCCAGCGCGGCAGACGAGATCGATGAGACCCGCCGGCGCATCCTTTGGATCGAAGGGGCCATCAATGCAGAGCCGGATGAGCTGCGACAGCTCGGTATAGAGCCCGAAGGCCTCGCTGCAGCTATCGACATCGGTCGATGCCATCAGCGGCGCTCCCAGCTGCTTCAACGCTTCGCCGGTGCTGATGCCATTGACCTTGACGGCGACATCCTTCGCCGGCGCGATCAACGCCAGATACTGCGCGATGAACTCGATATCGACGACACCGCCGGGGATGAGCTTTAGGTCCCACATGTTGGCGGGGGGCTTCTCCTGCTCGATCAGCGCGCGCATCTCCGCCACATCCTTGGCCACCTTGCGCACATCCCGCCGTGTCGACAGCACCTCCTCGATCACGCGCTCGACGTCACCGATCAGGCTCGCATCGCCGCAAATCAGCCGCGCGCGGCTGAGCGCCATATGCTCCCAGGTCCAGGCTTCCTCGCGCTGGTATTTCGCAAAAGAGCTGATGCGGGTGGCGACCGGCCCCTTGTTGCCTGAAGGGCGGAGGCGCATGTCTACCTCGTAGAGAACGCCCTCGGCCGTCGGCGCCGACAAGGCGGCGATCAGCCGCTGGGTGATGCGGGTGAAGTAGCGAACCGCGTCCAGCGGCTTGGCGCCGTCGGATTCCTCGGCCGCATCGTCGTAGTCGTAAAGCAGGATGAGATCGATATCGGAGCCCGCGGTCAGCTCGAAGCTTCCGAGCTTGCCCATTCCGGCGACGGCAACGCGGCCGCCGGGGAACTTGCCGTGCGCCGCCTCGATCTCCGAGAGCACGGCATTCAGTGCCGCCTCGACGATGAGATCGGCAAGGTGCGTAAACGCGCGTCCGGCCATCGCGCCATTGATCGAGCCCGTCAGCAGACGAATGCCGATCAGGAAGCGCTGCTCGGCGGCAAAGATGCGCAGCCGGTCCAGCACCTCCTCATAATAGCGCGCCTGCTGCAGCGAGCCCTTGAGGCGTCCCGCCAGATAATCCCGCGTCGGAAGCTCGGCCATCAGGCCCGGATCGAGCATGCCGTCGAAGACGTGTGGCCTCGCGGCGATGACCTCCGCAAGCTTCGGCGCCGCCGACATGATGTAGACGATCAGCGAGAGCAGCGCCGGATTGCTGCCGAGCAGCGAAAACAGCTGGATACCAGCCGGTAGCCCCGAGATGAAACTGTCGAACCTGAGGATTGCCTCGTCGGCACGCTTGCTTTCGCCGAACACGCGCAACAGCTCCGGCGTCAGTTCGGTCAGCCGTTCGCGGGCCTCTACCGATTGCGTCGCCTTGTAGCGCCCGTAGTGCCAGGTGCGGATGACCCGGGAGATGTCGGAGGGGCGCTCGAAGCCGAGCTTGCGCAAGGTGACCAGCGTGTCGGGATCGTCGTTCTGGCCGGTGAAGACGAGGTTGCCCGTCTCCGTCGACAGTTTGGTCTCCTGCTCGAACAGCCGGGCGTAGCGACGCTCGACGGTCCTGAAGACCTCGACAAGGCGTTCGGAAAAGCTCGGCGTGTCGCTGAAACCCATCATGTAGGCGATGCGCTTCAATTCGCCTTCGGTCTCGGGCAGCAGGTGGGTCTGCTCGTCGCGCACCATCTGGATGCGGTGTTCAACGTCGCGCAGGAACCAGTAGGCTTCCGTCAGCTCCCCACAGGTCTCCTCGTCGATCCACTTGGCCTTGGTGAGCTCGTTGAGCGTTTCCTCGGTGGCGCGCGAGCGCAGCGCCGGCATGCGCCCGCCGGCGATCAGCTGCTGCGTCTGCGCGAAGAACTCGATCTCGCGGATGCCGCCACGTCCGAGCTTGACGTTATGGCCTTTCACCGCGATCGCGCCGTGTCCCTTGTGGGCATGGATCTGCCGCTTGATCGAGTGGATGTCGGAGATCGCCGCGTAGTCGAGGTATTTGCGGAAGACGAAGGGGGTGAGATCGCGCAGGAAACGGTCGCCGGCCGCGATATCGCCCGCAACGGGGCGGGCCTTGATGAAGGCCGCGCGTTCCCAGTTCTGCCCCCTGCCCTCGTAATAGACCATGGCGGCGTCGATCGAGACGGCAAGCGGCGTGGCGCCGGGGTCGGGCCGCAGGCGGAGATCGGTGCGGAAAACGTAGCCGTCGCCGGTGCGCTCCTGCATGATACGGACGAGCCTGCGCATCAGGCGCGGGAAGATATCGATCGCATCATCGGGATCGGAGAGCATGCCCGCCTGCTCATCGAAGAAGACGACAAGATCGATGTCCGAGGAATAGTTGAGCTCGCAGGCGCCGAGCTTGCCCATGCCGAGCACGACGAGACCCGACCCTTCGCTCGGGCGCGCCACGTTCTTCAGCTGCAGCTTGCGGGCCTCGTGCGAGGAGAGAAGCAGATGATCGATCGCGGCCGAGACCGTGGCCTCGGCAAGCCGGCTCAGCCATGCCGTGGTGGTGCGGCCATCGAAGATCCGGGCGAGATCGGCGAGCGCCAACAGGAACGCCACGCGTCGCTTGACCGTGCGCAGGCGGCCCATGATCTCACTCTCGCTCGGCGAAGCGCCATCGCGCGGCATCCAGACGTCACGCGCTTCCGAAATCAGCGCCTCCAAGCGCGGCTCGAGCGGCTCGCTGGTGGCGATGGTGAGAATGCCAGGATCGATATTGGCGATATCGCGCAGATAGGGCGAGAGCGTCAGCGCGGCGGAGATGAAATCGCGAAGCGCGCCCTCGGTCTTCAGCATGGCGGCCACGACCGGTTCGTCGGCGCCGATCTTCTGCAGATCATCAAGCACGAGCTTCAATTCGGCCTTGCTCAACGGCTTCAACAGGCCGTCGACCACCTCGCTCAGGCTGTGCGTCGAATTCGTCAGCATGCGCCCTCCCTGGCAACAGGCAGCAAAAGTCGAAGCAGAATCAAAGCCGCTCGCCGCCTGAGGCTAAGTTAGGGTCTGAGACGCAAATGGCCAACAGACAATTCGGGGTAGCGCGGAAACGCCTACTTCAGGGGAAAGACGAGCGTGACGGCGAGGCCGCGATGGGCCGCCGCATCCGGATCGGTGTCGCTGAGTTCCAGCTTGCCGCTGTGCAATTCCATCACCGCTTCGACAAGCGACAGCCCCAGCCCGGTGCCGGGCTTCGAGCGGCTCTCGTCCAGCCGCACGAAGCGTTTCAGCACATCTTCGCGCTTGTCGGCAGGGATGCCGGGACCATGATCGGCGACCTGCAGGCAGATGGCATCGGGACGGCGTGTCAGCCGCAGCGAGACTTCGCCACCCGCCTCCGCACCCGCGGAATACTTCACGGCATTGTCGATCAGGTTGAAGATCGCCTGGCCGATCAGTTCGCGGTTGCCCTGCACCTCGATACCGGGCTCGATGTCAGTGGTCATCGCAAGCCCCGCCTCGTCGGCCACCGGCTCGTAGAGTTCGGCGCTATCGGCGACGATTGCCGAGAGATCGATCGTCGACATCTCGGCGGCCACCGAGCCGGCCTCGACGCGGGAGATCATCAACAGCGCGTTGAAGGTGCGGATCAGCTGGTCGGATTCCGAGATAATCCCTTCCAGCGCCACGCGGCGCGTATCGGCATCCGGCGTATCGATCGCATCTGCCGCCTTGTTGCGCAGACGCGTCAGCGGCGTCTTCAGGTCGTGGGCGATGTTGTCGGAGACCTGGCGCAGTCCTTCGTTCAGCTTCTCGATGCGGCCGAGCATGGTGTTCAGCGACACGGAGAGGCGATCGAACTCGTCACCGGAGCCGCCGACCGGCAGGCGCTGCGAGAGATCGCCGGCCATGATCTTCTTGCTCGCCGCCGACATGCGGTCGATGCGCTTCAGCGCGTTGCGGCCGATGCCGAACCAGATGATGACGGCACCGAGACCCATAATCGCCAGCGCGACCATCAGCGCCTGCCGGACGAGCGCGCGGAAGGCTTCCGGCTCGCCGAGGTCGCGGCCGATCAGGATGCGCAGGCCATTGTCGAGCACGTTGATGTTGGCGACCGCCATGTGCGGCTTGCCCTGCCCGCCCTCTGAATAGCGCTGGTAGCGGAACGGCAGGCTGGTCCAGCCCTGCTCGTCGAGCACGCCCGGCTGGACGGAGGCGACGTTGCCGGCGAGGATATCGCCCGAGGGACCGGCGATGATGTAGAGATTGGCGCCCGGCTGGCGGGCCCGGCGCTCCATGGTCCTGAGCAGCAGGTTCATGCCGCCATTGTCATAGGCGCGCTGAACCTGATCGACCTCCTGCTGCACGGCCTCGCGGATCTGGCTGGTCAACAGCCGCTCGGACATAGCCGTCACGTAGAAGACGAGCGTTGCGGCGCAGATGGCGAAGAGCAGGATGTAGAGAGCCGAAAGGCGGACTGCCGTGGACTTGAAGAGAACCCAGAAGCGGTTCATCCGTCATCCTTGATCATGTAGCCGGCGCCGCGAATGGTCTTCAAGAGCGGCAGGCTGAAATCCTTCTCGATCTTGGAGCGCAGCCGCGACACGTGCACGTCGATGACGTTGGTCTGCGGATCGAAGTGATAATCCCAGACGTTTTCGAGCAGCATGGTGCGGGTGACCACCTGGCCGGCATTCTTCATGAGATATTCGAGCAGACGGAACTCGCGCGGCTGCAGCGGGATTTCCTTGCCGCCACGGCGCACTTCGTGGGCGAGACGATCGAGCTCCAGATCGCCGACACGGTAGACGACGTCCTGGTCCGGCGTGCCCTTGCGGCGGCCGAGCACCTCGACGCGCGCCAGAAGCTCGCTGAAGGCGTAGGGCTTGGGGAGATAGTCGTCGCCGCCGGCGCGCAGGCCGGTCACGCGGTCGTCGACCTGGCCAAGAGCGGAGAGAATGAGAACGGGGGTGTGGATGCCCTTGCGGCGCAGCTCGGCGATGACGGAAAGGCCATCGCGGCGCGGCAGCATGCGGTCGATCACAAGCACGTCGTAGGTGTTTTCGGTCCCCATGAAGAGGCCGCTTTCGCCGTCGCTTGCATGGTCGGCGACAATACCCGCCTCACGAAAGGCTTTCGTGAGATAGGCCGCCGCTTCCAGATCGTCTTCGATGATGAGAATCTTCATGCGGCCGACATTACCCGCCGGCTGTGTTTCGGCAAGGCTCAAAGCGTGATCGTCGTGCTGGAAGGTCATTGTCGTCACCTGCGATGGTTGACAGGAAGAGCCGCGCGAGCGCGCGACCCTTCTAATTCGATCCGGAAACCCGGGGCGTTTAGCCCTGGTTTTCGACCGGAAGGGCCACGAAGCGGCTGCCTTCCTTGGACTGGATCTGGAACAGCGCGCGGGTGCGGCCATCCTTCTTCGCCTGGTTCAGCACCTTGACCACGTCGTCGGCGGTGGAGACTTCCTGGTTGTTGACCGAGGTGATCTTCTCGCCTTCCTTGATGCCCTTGTCGGCAGCGTCGGAGTTCGGGTCGATGCCGGTGATCTGCAGGCCCTTGCCGTCATCGGCCGGGCCAACTGTCAGGCCGAGATCGGCGAGCGCCTTTTCGGATGCCGGGGTCTGTGCTTCCGGTGCCTGATCGCCATCATCTGCCGAAGCCTGCTGCTGGTCGGCCGGCAGCGTGCCGAGCTCAACCGTCACCGGCTGGGATTTGCCCGAACGCCATACCGACAGCTCGACCTTCTTGCCCGGCGTCATCGCGCCGATGCGGCGGCTGAGGTCACGGGCATCCTTGACGGTCTCGCCGTTGACGGCGGTGACGACGTCACCAGCCTTGAGGCCGGCCTTTTCACCCGGCGTTCCAGCCTGAGCGTTGACGACGAGCGCGCCGCTTGCCTCAGACAGGCCGAGAGAGTCGGCGATGTCCTTGGTGACCGGCTGGATCTGCACACCGAGATAGCCGCGAGAAACCTGGCCGTCCTTCATCAGGTCGGCGACGACGTCCTTTGCGGTCGAAGCGGGGATCGCGAAGGCGATGCCGACGCTGCCGCCCGACGGCGAGAAGATGGCGGTGTTGATGCCGACCACCTGGCCGCTGAGGTTGAAGGTCGGGCCACCGGAGTTGCCGCGGTTCACGGCTGCGTCGACCTGGAGATAGTCGTCATACGGGCCGGAGCCGATATCGCGGCCACGGGCCGAAACGATACCTGCCGTCACCGTGCCGCCGAGGCCGAACGGGTTGCCAACGGCAACCACCCAGTCGCCGACGCGGACGTTGTTGTCGTCAGCCCAGTTGACGTAGGTGAACTTCTTGCCCTTGCCGTCGACCTTCAGCACGGCGAGGTCGGTGCGCGGGTCCTTGCCGATCAGCTTGGCATCAAGCTCGGTGCCGTCCTTCATGACAGCGACAAAGGCCGCGCCATCGGAAACGACGTGATTGTTGGTGACGATATAGCCGTCTTCAGAGATGAAGAAGCCGGAGCCCTGGGCGACGGGACGCAGACGCCCCTCATGCTGGCCGGGGCCGGGAGGATGCGCGCCGGGAGGGCCACGGCGACCCTGCTGCTCGCCGAACTGGCGGAAGAAGGGCTTCAGGGCGTCGGGGAGATCATCGAAGCCACGACCGTTGAAATCGAACGAGAAGCCGTTGTTGCCATCCTCATCGGAGACCGGCTTGACGCGGCTTTCGACGCGAACGGAAACGACGGCAGGCGAAACGGCGTCGACGACATTGGCGAAGCTCGGCACGGATGGTGCCTCGACCTTGACCGCTTCGGCGTAGGAACGCGTGATTTCGAGGGGGACACCGGTCGCCAGGACGGCGGTGGCAAGACCAGCAACGGTCGAGGCCTTGAGCACGGTCGACAGTGACGGAGCTTTGATAGTCTTCAGCATAAGACGCACCTTCTTATATTTAAATCCACGGGACCGGCGGTTACCGGATCGGTCGATGGATGAAGATATAGGACGGCAGACCTTACTGCGAACTGTCCGAGGCATGAAAAATTCGTAATGTCCGAATTCTTCCGCCTGGAGCCTACTTTTTCAGTAGCTCGCTCAAACGCGCCTGCTCTTCGCTCGTCAGCGTTGATCCGGTCGGCTGGCCGGCATAGCGGCGGGCGAAGACCACGAGCGACAGGCCGCCCAGCAACGCGAGCAGGATCGGAGCCCCCCACAGAAGCAGCGTCTTTGTCTCGAAACGCGGCTTCAGCAACACGAACTCGCCGTAGCGGGAGACGATGTAGCTCATGACCTGCTGGTCGCTGTCGCCATCAGTAATGCGTTTTCGCACCAGCAGACGCAGGTCCTTGGCGAGTTCGGCGTTGGAATCGTCGATCGACTGGTTCTGGCAGACCATGCAGCGCAATTCCGCCGAGATCGCGCGCGCCCTGCTCTCAAGAGCGGGATCTTTCAGCATCTCGTCCGGGTTGACGGCGAAGGCCGGTGCTGCGGACGCGATCAGGAAGAGGGCCAGAAGGAAGCGACGCATCATTCAGCCGGCTCCATGACAGGCTGCAGCGCCTTTGCCTTGCGGCGCGGCGCGCCGACGCGCAGGCGCCGGTCGCTGAGCGAGACGAAGCCGCCAAACGCCATGACGAGCGCGCCGCCCCAGATGCAGAGAATATAGGGCTTCCACCAGATGCGCACGACGATGCCGCCGTCATCTGTGGGATCACCGAGCGAGACATAGAGTTGGCTCGCGCCGAAGGTCAGGATACCGGCTTCCGTCGTCGGCATCTGGCCGGCGGTGTAGATGCGCTTGGCCGACCAGACGTCAGCCACCTCGACGCTGCCCCTGGCGATGGTGAAATGACCGCGATCCTCGGTGTAGTTCGGACCGGTCGCCTCGCGCATCCCGTCGAAGCGCAGCGTATAGCCGCCGGCATCGGTCACCTCGCCCTGCTTCATCTGCAGCACGTGCTCGGTCTGGAAGGTGGAAACGGCAACGATGCCAAGCACCGAAATGCCGAGGCCCGCATGGGCGAGCGCCGTGCCGAAGGCCGAACGCGGCAGGCCCTTGAGGCGGCGCCAGGCGATGCCAAGAGGCTGTTTGCCGACGCCGGCGCGATACCACAGGTCGGCGATGGCGCCGAGGACCAGGAAAAGACCAGCCGCGAGACCGAGAACCGACATGACCGGGCCGCCATGCTGGAGATAGAAGAACAAGACGGCGGCGACGAAGGCGAGTGCGGCAACCACATAGAGCCGCTGCAGCGCGCCCAGCAGATCACCGCGCTTCCAGGCGAGCAGCGGGCCGAATGGCACGATGACCAGAAGCGGCGCCATCAACAGGCCGAAGGTCATGTTGAAGAAGGGCGGGCCGACAGAGATCTTGTCGCCGGTCATGGTTTCCAGAACCAGCGGGTAAAGCGTGCCCGTCAGCACAGTGCCGCAGGCGACCGTGAGGATCAGATTGTTGACGACGAGCGCGCCTTCGCGCGAGATCGGCGCGAACAGGCCGCCGGCCGTCAGTCTCGGCGCCCTGAAGGCAAAGAGCGACAGCGCACCGCCGATGAAGAGCAGCAGGATGCAGAGGATGAAGACGCCGCGCGACGGGTCGCTGGCGAAGGCGTGAACAGAGGTCAGCACGCCCGAGCGCACCAGGAAGGTGCCCATCAACGACAGCGAGAAGGTCAGGATGGCAAGCAGCACCGTCCAGATCTTCAGCGCCTCGCGCTTTTCCATGACGAGCGCCGAGTGCAGCAGCGCCGTGCCGGCGAGCCAGGGCATGAAGGAGGCGTTTTCSACCGGRTCCCAGAACCACCAGCCGCCCCAACCGAGCTCGTAATAGGCCCAGTAGGAGCCCATGGCGATGCCGAGCGTGAGGAAAGTCCAGGCGGCCAGCGCCCAGGGGCGCACCCAGCGGGCCCAGGCGGCGTCGATGCGGCCTTCGATCAGTGCCGCCACGGCAAAGGAGAAGCAGACGGAGAAGCCGACATAGCCGAGATAAAGCAGCGGCGGATGGATGGCGAGGCCGATATCCTGCAGGATCGGGTTCAGATCCTTGCCTTCCGCCGGCGCCGGATCGAGGCGCGCGAAGGGATTGGAGGTAAGCAGAATGAAGAGCAGGAAGGCCACCGAGATCCAGGCCTGAACCGAAAGCACATTGGCCTTCAGCGTCTCGGGAAGATTGCGGCCAAAGATGGCGACCAGCGCGCTGAAGAGAGCCAGGATCAGCAGCCAGAGCATCATCGATCCCTCGTGATTGCCCCAGACGCCGGAGTATTTGTAGATCAGCGGCATCAGCGAGTGCGAGTTTTCCCAGACGTTCTTCACCGAGAAATCCGAGACGACATGCGCATAGGTCAAGACGCCGAAGGAGAAGGCGACCAGCGCGAAAAGGACGACAGAGCCGATCGGCCCGACATCCATCATCGGCTGATCCATGCGCCGGGCGCCGATCAGGGGCACGAGCGACACGATGATCGCGGTGGCGAGCGCCAGAATGAGAGCGTAGTGGCCGATTTCGATGATCATTTCGCCGCCTGTTCGTCTTTCCAGAGCCCCTGCTGCTTCAGCCTGTCGGCGACATCCTTGGGCATGTATTTCTCGTCATGCTTGGCAAGCACGGTATCGGCGGTGAAGACATCGCTGCCGCTCTCGAACGTGCCCTCGGTCACCACGCCCTGACCTTCGCGGAAAAGATCGGGAAGGATGCCGGTGAAGCGGACATGGACCAGATCGCCCGAGGCGTCGGTCACGGCGAAACGCACCGTCGAGCCTGCGCCCCTGACCACACTGCCCTCGCCAACCAGGCCGCCGAGGCGGATACGGGTTCCCGGCGGCACCGGATTGCTGGCGAGATCGGCCGGCATGTAGAAATAGGCGACCGAATTGCTGAAGGCGAACATCACCAGCAGAACGGCCGCGACAATGAAGCTCATTCCGCCGCCGATTACCGCAAGGCGTTTCTGCTTGCGCGTCATTGCATCGTTCCTTGTGTCGCCGCTGCTTCCGCGGGAAGACCGAGTTCATGGGCGAGTGCCACAAGCTGCTTGCCCTTCTCGCCATCAGCGGGGAAAGCCGTCAGCCCGCGCTTCAGCGCCGCCGCCGCGCGGTCCTTGTCGTTCAATACCATATAGGAGCGGACCAGCCGCAGCCATCCGTCGAGATTGTCGGGGTTCTCGGTCAGCTTCGCGTCGAGACTGTCGACCATGCCGCGGATCATCTGCTGACGATCGCCGCTGTTCATCTGATCGGCCGCCGCGACATCAGCCTGCGTCGGTCCACCGAGCGGTGCGGCCGTGGGAGCATTGCCTGCAGCAGCCGGCGTGCCGCCGTTCTTTGCGATATGCTCGCTCACCAGCGGCATCCATGGCGCATCGGGCGGGGACTGCTTGGCGATCGCCTCGAAGCCGGCGCGGGCCTCGTCGGCCTTGCCCGCCTGTTCGAGGCCGAGCGCGATGTAGAAGCGGGCGCGCGGGTTTTCCGGCTCCAGCTTCAGCGACCGCGTCAGCACATCGCGCGCATCGTCGGTGATCACGCCGCTCGAGGCGGCAATCAGCGTTTCGGCCAGCCCGTCGAGCCGGGGCGGCGTTTCGCCGAGCAGGCGGATGGCGTTGCGGTAGGCGGTCTCGGCGTCGGCGATGCGCGTGGTGTTGAAGTAGATCGGCGCCAGGATGTCCCAGCCCTTGCCGTCATCCGGGTTCTCGGCGAGATGCCGCTCGGCCTTGGCGACAAGGATCGCCATGTCGTTGCCGGGATTCTCCAGGCGCGCCTCGAGAGGCTGCGAGGGCAGATCGGGTCTGCCCATTATGATGTAAAGACAGAGCCCCGTGAGCGGCAGCAACATTAGCACGAAGACTTCGGCGGCGCGACGGTATCCGCGTCCGGCCTTGGGAGCAGCCGACATCTCGGCGCTCGATACGGCAAGCAGCCGACGGCCAATTTCGGCGCGGGCGTATTCGGCCTCCTCAGCGGAGATCAGACCGCCGGCGCGGTCGCGGTCGAGCTCGGCAAGCTGGTCGCGGTAGACGGCGGTTTCGCCGGCACGGCTATCGCCGGTCGCCTTCGAGCCCCGCAAAAGCGGATAAAGCAGAAGAGCGGCAACGGATGCCGTCATCACGGCCAGGAGAATCCAGAAAGTCATGATCGCCAATTACTCGAAGCGCGGGATCATTCCAATATGCAAAGCCACGATGACGATGATTTGAAGCATTTTGCAGCTGTCGCAGACAAGAAGCGACCGGGATCGACTAACCCAATGGCGACCAGCTGCCGTTCTCGTTGCGGCAGGCCGATCCGCGCGCCAGCGTGTCCTTGCCGTCAACGGTGAGCGTGTGGGTGTACTGGCGGCAATTCTGCGAGCCGACCTGATAGGGAGCCGCGGCCACGACCTTGCCGCTGACATTGCGGCCGCTCCAGACGACCGGCTGGCCGACGGCTGCGCCTTCCAGCGCGCGGTACTCGGCTTCCAGCGCCCGCTGCCGGTCGCTGTCGCTCAAGGTCACGCCGGTGCGGCCGACGATGCCGCCCTGCAGGGCTTCGATGATGGTGGCGGAGGCCGATGGCTTGCGGCCGCCGAAAAGGCCGGATGAGGCGCCGCTCTTCGTCGTCTGGCAACCGGACAAAGCCATGCATGCCACAAGAGAAAGACCAATTATGCCTTTTGAGCTAGGTATCATTCAGTCGAACCCGAACCAGGTGTCAAACGCGCCACAGGTGCAAGCTGCACCCCGCCTTAGGCCGAGGTAAAGCATGCTATGCAAATGTCTTTCTGGCATCAAGCCGACGATCACGCAACATCCTTTGTGACACCGGGAAGAATAAGGCGCGCCTTCAGTCCGCCCCACTCGCCGCGCGACAGTTCCAGCCGGCCCTGATACTCGTTGGCGATCTCGGTGACGATCGAAAGGCCAAGGCCGGTGCCGGGCTTGCTCTCGTCGAGACGGCGGCCGCGCTTCAGCGCCTCGCGAATCTGGTCGGGCTCAAGGCCCGGGCCATCATCCTCGACAATGACCTCCACCCAATGGCGGCGGGCGCTGCCCTCCCCGCCCTTGACGTCATCGGGGGCTTCGGCGACCGAAAGCCTGACCTTGTGGACGGCGAAGCGCGAAGCGTTTTCGAGCAGATTGCCGACCACTTCCTCCAAGTCCTGCTGCTCCAGCGCCACGGCCAGATGCGGCGGATTGACGAGTAGGTCGAATTCCTTGTCGACGTTCAGGCGGCGCATGACGCGCACCAGCCGCTCCAGCGCCGGCTCGGCGTCGGTGCGGGCGAGCACGGATTCGCGCTGGGCGGCGATGCGGGCGCGGTTGAGATAGGATTGCACCTGCCCCTGCATCGATTCCGCCTGGCTCTTGACCAGCTCGCCATGCGAGCGCTCCAAGACGCGGGCTTCGTTGAGCAGCACGGCGATCGGCGTCTTCAGCGAATGGGCGAGATTGCCGACCTGCATGCGGGCGCGCTCGACGATGCGGCGGTTGCTGTCGATCAGCGCGTTGACCTCGTTGGCAAGCGGCAGGATTTCGCGCGGGAACTCGCCCTTCAACTGCTCGCTCTCGCCAGCGCGGATGCGCTCGAGTGCTGCACGCGCCTTGTCGAGCGGCTTCAGGCCATAAAGAATGGCGAGCGCGTTGACGATCAAGCTGCCGACGCCGAAGCCGGCGAGTGCGAGATAGAGGCTGTGGGAGAAGTTGCGTACATCGTCCTCGACGACATCGACATTGCCGGTGACGCGAAAGCGCGCGGCGCGGCCATCGGTGTCGAGCACCACTTCGGTCTCGGCGACCTGGATGCGGTTCTGCGAGGTGTCCGTCACCTGGTAGTAGCGCTCGTAGTTCTTGTCGAACGGCGCTTCCAGCACGGAGGGAACGGGGATGGTGGTGGCGCCGAGCGAGGGCGAGACCAGCGGCGGGGCCGTATAGGTTCCCAGCGGCTCGACCATCCAGTACCAGCCGGTCTTCGGCTGGGCGAAGCGCAGGTCGCCGAGCTGCGGGCTGCCCGACAGCGCACCCTGATCGCCGATCGCCACGGAGTTGATGACGTTATAGAGCTGCGCGCGCAGCAGATCCTGAAAGCCGCGCTCGGCGCTCTTGCGATAGAGCGTCGAGATCAACAGGCCAATCACCACCAGCGCCACGGTCGACCAGATCGTGGTCAGAAGCAGGACGCGTGCGGTAAGAGACTTAATTCGCATTGGTCGGCGCTTGGATGCGGTAGCCGAGACCGCGCACCGTTTCGATCAGATCGACGCCCATCTTCTTGCGCAGGCGACCGACGAAAACTTCGATCGTGTTGCTGTCCCGGTCGAAATCCTGGTCGTACATGTGCTCGACCAGCTCCGTGCGCGACACGACCTCGCCCATGTGATGCATCAGATAGGCGAGCAGCCGGTATTCGTGCGAGGTCAGCTTCAGCGCCACGCCGTTGACCACGGCCTTCGAGGTCTTGGTATCGAGGCGAACGGGCCCGCAGACGATCTCCGATGAAGAGTGACCGGCGGCACGACGGATGAGTGCGCGGATGCGCGCGAGCACTTCTTCGACGTGGAAGGGCTTGGTCACGTAATCGTCGGCCCCCGCATCGATGCCGGCGACCTTGTCGCTCCAGCGATCACGGGCCGTCAGGATCAGCACCGGCATGCCGCGACCGGCGCCGCGCCACTTTTCCAGAACGCTGACGCCATCGAGTTCGGGCAGGCCGATATCGAGGATGATCGCGTCATAGGGCTCGGTATCGCCGAGGAAGTGTCCCTCCTCGCCGTCGAACGCCTGATCGACGACGTAGCCGGCCTCTTTCAGGGTTTCGCTCAGCTGACGATTCAGATTGACGTCGTCTTCGACTACCAGGATGCGCATCGGTCCGCTCTACTCCGCTTTATGTCTTCGATGTCTAAATAGGGCGATTCTGCCTACATCGGAACCTTGACGGTTACTTTACGCGGTCGCTGGCCGTTGCCCTGGACGAGCACGGTGATGATGCAGCTGTCGCCGGAGGGCTGAACGGAGAGCAGCTGCCCCCCGGTCTTCTCGACAACCTGCTGGGCGGCTTCACTGCAATCGCCTGCTACGCGCACCAAAAGGTTGTGCGTATTATCCGGTGAGGGCGACGGTACCGTCAGCCAAACGGCCAACGCTGCGACGCTCAGAGGAGAGGCCATGTGCTATGCTTTCAATGGATACCAACTTGACCTGACTATGTACTCAGGAGACCTGAATGGCAAATGAATGCAAGGTAATGTCGGGTCCCTGGAGGTGCCTGAGAGCATGCCGCGAGGCACCCGACGCGGCTGCTGTGGCCGGAAAGGCACGGTTGGCGGCGGCATTCGCGCCACCGTGCCGCTATCGCCCCTGGACTCAAGGCTTGATCGCGGACTTCGCCGTCACCCGGCCATAGACCGCAAGCAGGCCACCCAGCGCGCCGGCGATGTTGACGATCGCATCGACGATCTGGCCGCGATCGCCGGATGCGATATCCACACCCGTAAAGTGCAAAGCCGAAGCGAGGATCGCAACGACCGCGCCCCAGATGGTCTTCGAGCTGTACCAGTTTTTCAAATCAGGCATCGTCCTTCTCCTTCGGTTGAAATGTCACGTCTGAAAGATCGCCCGCGCAGGCAGTCCCAGCGGCACGCGCTCGCCAAGCTGACGGATCGTCACCGCAAGGTTCGTCTGCCGCTCGCCGAAATCGAGCACCTCGTCGGCGAGCGGATAGGTCCATTCCGGCGTCGCGACCTCTACCGTCCGGACCACGATGTCAGCGCCATCAAGCACCTCGACCCGGTAGCGTTCGAAGGGTTCGTCGAGCGGAATATCGGCACCGGTCCAGCTGTCGGCATTGTCGCGTCCGCGCCTTGTCCAGGCGATCACGGTATCGCCGGCATCCGTGCGTCGGCAGCGCAGATGCACCGGGGCGAGCGGTGTTTCGGCGCGCAGGCCGCCCGCGAACATGAACGGTCCCGCCATCGCAAGCGAACCGGCTGCCTCGGCGATCCAGTTGAGCGACAGGCCGGCCTCGTCGCCACGCAGCCCGAGCGGCTTGACCGCCTCGTCGAGCAACACGACCGCCGCACCCTCGGGAATGCCCGAGACCATCGCATCCTCGGTGCCCGCAAGCCCGCGCAGCAAGCCGCCGAGCCGCCATCGCCCGGCCGCGATCTCGTCGGCCTGCAGGAAGGACAGGATTTCCCAGACACCACTCATCGAGCGCACGGCCAACCGATTGGCGCCGTTCAGCACCGATATCTCGGCCGCCGAGGACAGCTCGCCGTAAGCCAGATCGACGATCAGCGGCTGGGACCAATCGAAGCGGCCGGTAACAGCCGGTGCCAATGCGGACGCAAGAGTCCCCATCGTTGCCGGACGGTCGAGCACCGCCCTGCCCCGATAGCCCTCCGTCGTCGCCGATGACGACAGGCCGACGGTGCGCCAGGGCTTGGCGAAGACGGCGCCTCGCGCGAAGCTCGTCGCTGCCTCGCCGTCGAAGCGCGGGAGATCCATGAGATGCACGAGCGGCTTGAACAGGTTCGAGGCGCTGCCACCACCATTTCGGCCATCGGTCACCGCAGGCGGAGCGCCGCCCGAGGATGGCGCAAAGGCTCGCGCCTCGATGCGACGGGCATCGCCATCCTCGATGCGCGAGACCAGGAAGCGGCCATCGGGACCATCCGCGAGCGAGACGACATCGCCCGGCTGCACATCGAGCCGGCCGGGTGCCAGCGAGAAGCGCAGCGAGCGGCGGGCGATTCTGACGTCGCGCAGCAGAGCCTCGGCCGCATCGAGCGCCGTTTCCTCGGCAAGGACGGCGGGCAGATCCTGCTTGATCAGCCGGCTCGTCGCCTGCCCGGCGCGGTGCGAGCGGGCGCTTGCCTGCTCGTAGTCGAGATCGGGATTGTAGAAGGTCATCACCGCCTCGGCGGCGAAATCGCTGTCGTGGCCGCGCGTCTCCTGCCAAAGCGGTTCATTCTCGCTGTCGACGAGCGTTTCGATCCGCATCGCCGGCAGGCTGGCGCGCGTGCGCGAGCGGAAGCGCAGCAGGCCGGCATCCTCGAAGGCATCGATCTGGAACGCCTGCAGCAGCGGCTCGATCAGATCGCGGGCCGAACCGAGTTCGCCCTTGACGTAACCGATCAGGTCGCCGCTCACCTCGGAGACGTCGAAATCAACAAAGCCATGGTCGCGCAGCACCGCCGCCATTACATCGGCCAGGGTGCCGGCGCCGAGCCGACCATTCAGCCAATGGCCGGTGCGCCAATTGCCACCATCGGACCAGACATCCGTTGCCAGCGGAAAGGCCGGGAAAGGCCGCGCATCCCAGCACCAGACGAAGAGATGCGAGGGATCGACCATGTCGGCGGGCGCGTCATCGCCGGCCCACCAGAGATGGTGCGCTTCGAGAAAGCGGCGCTGCATGCTGTCCGAGCGCATGCCGGTCGAGAAATACGGAGCCCCGCTTTCCACCGACTTCGGGTCGGCAAAGACATTGGGCTGGTTGGCGCCCTTGTCGACGGCGCCGCAGCCGAGTTCGGTGAACCAGACCGGCTTGCCCGACGGGATCCACGCCGTCGGTGCCGCGCGCTCGGCGCCGCCGATGCGCTCATGATGCGGATTGGCCCACCAGGCGGCGATATCCTTGTAGCGGAAGACCCAGGGCTTGCCGGCGAGGCCATCGGTGATCGGGCTGCGCTGCCGGGCTTCGCGGGCATCGCCATCCGCGTAGTACCAGTCGAAGCCCTCGCCGGAGCTTATCGCCGCCGTCAGCGCGTCCCGATCGTCGGCAAGCCGGAAGCCGTCGGGATTGGCGCTGGCCAGATCGTCGTCGCGCCAGTCGGCGAGCGGCATGTAATTGTCGATCCCGACGGCATCGATATCGGGCGAAGCCCAGAGCGGGTCGAGATGGAAATAGACGTCGCCGCTGCCGTCAGCCGGGTGATAGCCGAAATACTCGCTCCAATCGGCGCCATAGGTGATCTTCGCCGCCGGCAGTAGCGCCCTGACATCGCCCGCCAGCCGCACCAGCGCCTCGACGAAGGGAAAGGCACCGCCAACATCGCGCAGCTGCGTCAGGCCGCGCAGTTCGGAGCCGATGAGAAAGCCATCAACCCCGCCCGCAAGGCGCGACAGTTGCGCATAGTGCAGGACGAAACGCCGGTAACTCTCCTCGCCACCATGATAAGCCACATGGCCGTTCGCGACCGTAAAATCGCCCGCCTGCGCATTGCCGGCGAAGGCCTGAACCTGCCCGCGCGCGGCGGCAGTACGATCGGCGCTAGCAGGCCGCCCCGGTGCGGGATCGCAGGTGATGCGGCCGCGCCAGGGATAGGACGCCTGATGCGCGCCGCCATAGGGATCGGCAAGGCCGTTATCGGCGGGGATATCCATCATCACGAAGGGATAGAGATAGACCTCAAGGCCTCGGCTCCTGAGATCGGCGATCGCCGAGAGCACGCTGGCATCATCAGGCGTGCCGCCATAGGCCGGGCCGCCATTGTTGCGGCTGACGAGATGGGCCGCGCCGCGCGCGATGCCGGAGACCGACCACGGAGCGCTTTCCTCCGCGCGGCTCGCCACCTCGACGCCGGGCACCACACGGCATTGGCCGGCGCGCAGATCGGTGCCGAACCACGAGACCACGAGCGCCACGCGCTCGAGATTGGGGCAAAGCGCCATCAGCTCGTCGATCGAGATATCCCAATCGCTCGTACCGCGCAGGCTGTTACGGTTGAGAATGCGGGCGCTGCCGGCACCGAGGCTCTCCGAGACCTGCGCCAGCTGATAACCATGCTCGGTGGCGCCGGGGATGATGCAGACGGCCCTGATCTCATTTTCCAGCTCACCGACCGATCTTACGACCTCGAACTGCAGCAGCGGAATGCGGTTTCCATAGGCATCGAGCGGCAGCCGCTCGAAGACGACATAGGCAAGCCCGCGATAGGCAGGCGCATTGCCCGCCCCCTGCTTGGCCTCGATCAGCGGATCGGGCAGCTGCGTGTCATCGCCACGATAGACGCGCATCTCGATCCTGGTGAGATCCAGTTCCTTGCCATCGGCCCAGACGCGCCTGACATGCCCGATCTGCCCTTCCGCCAGGCCGACCGCGAGATTTGCAAAGTAGCGGAAACTCTCCACCCGGGTGCCGCCGGTCGCCTTGCCGCCCTGCCGCTCGCTGGTCACCTCCTCCTCGAAGCGCGTCGCCCAGATCAGCGTACCGCCGACGCGCACACTGCCATAGACGCGGTTGATCGCAGTGCCCTCGTCGGCACCGGGAATGCGGGCGCTCGACAGATGCGCGCCGCGCACGGTGGAGCGCCCGTTGATCAGCGCGCGATCGACGACACTGCCGGCAAGCGCGCCCGCCGCGCGGCCGATGATGGCGCCGACAGGGCCGAAGACGCTGCCGAGTGCCGCGCCGGCGGCCTGGAAGAGGAGCGTTGCCATCTATCTCTCCGGAAAACGAAAGACGCCCGATATGCGGCGGCGCCAGCTCGGCACCAACGGTGAAGCGACCACCGCCGCCTGCTCATAGGCATGGATGAACTGCCGCTCGCCCGACAGAATACCGGCATGCTTGGCGGCGAGCTGCGGGCGCCAGCGAAATAGGAGCACGTCACCCGGTCTTGCTTCGACAAGCGGCAGCGGCGGGCCGAAATGCCGGAGTGCGGCCTCCATCAGCCGATCCCCGCCGCCGCGTTCGGCCCAATCCGGCGCATAGGGCGGCGGGCGCTCCGGCTCGGCGCGGTAAAGCTCGCGCCAGATGCCCCGGATCAACCCGAGACAATCGCAGCCGACGCCCTTGAGCGAGGCCTGATGCCTGTAGGGCGTGCCGATCCAGCCTTCGGCCAGCCGCAGCACTTGTGTTGAAATGTCGGTCATTTGAACAGCGCGCTCCCGTCATGAAGGGTCTCGCCATCGGCATAGGTGTAGGCGAAATCGGTGCCGGGGATGTGCGGGAAACCGCGGAAATTCAGGTGGTTGGCGAACTTCGTTCGGCAGGTGGAGAAAGCCTTGTCGCAGCCCGCCGTCAGCACGACGCGGTCGCCCGCACTTGGGGTGGCCTCGAGCGGCAACCAAAGCGTCACCTCCAGCAGACCGTCCTTCACCGCATGCGTCTCGATCTCCAACCGCTGGCCTTGATTGTCGCCATCGAGAAAACTGAGCACACCGAAACGAAAGAAGCCGTCCGGCACGGCGCGAACGCCCGAGAGCAAAAGCCGGCTGGCATCCGGCACCGAGACCACCACGCCTTCGGCACGCATCGCGGGTGCCGAGAGATCGACGCCGCATCTGCTATCGCCAAGCGTGGCGTCGCAGCGCCGGCCATAGACGCGGCCTTGCGGCTCGCCGAGGCGGCTGGCGAAGCTGCGCAGTTCCGCCTGAAACTGGCCGGCATCGCGCGTGACATCGCCGATTTCCTGCACCTTCAAGAGCATGTGCTGGCCAGGGTCCGCCCAGTTGACGAGATGCACCTCGACGCGGGCGCCGTCATAGCGGCCGCGCGTCAGATCCTCCTCGGTCATCGCCGCGCTGGAAAAGCCGCCGGCGACATCGCTGGTGGCGGCCGGCAAGCCCGCTTCTTCTTCCGCCGCACTGGCGGAAAAGCCGCTCGCCGCCAGGAAGGTCGTGCCCGCGAAGGTCAGGTCGTGATCGTGTTCCGTAAACCCAAGCACGACGCCATCACGGCGCGTCACCCGCCAGGCGTGGCAGAGCGTCGTGGCGTCGCCCGCAAGATGCGCGGCGAGCGCGTCCGGAATATGCCTCATGGCATGATCTCCATCAGCGGAATGGTGGGAATGCGCCCGGCATTGAAGGCCGAGAGGTTGATGTCGATGCGCCCGGTCGCAAAGCGCACCGGCACGTCGAACAGGAACCCCGCCGTCACCGACGCACCCTCCGGCGGAACGACATCCGCCGCGAAAGTGACGATACCGGTCGTGGGGTCGCACATGAAGGCGGAAGCCGGCTGTGGCACGCCATCGACCGCGACGACAACCGAGCCCTCGACGGGTTTCTCAATCCAGCGCGTGCTGCTGGCCCCGGCATCGCCATAGGTCTTGGCGAGCGGGAACGCGACGGCCACGCCATCGCCGATGCCGATCGACTGGTCGCCGGGTCCGATCTCGGCGCCCGGGCGTGTCGAACTCCAGTCGATCGGATCGCGAAAACGGAAGCCATAAAGCTCGCCGCTGCGGGCCTCGAAGAACTCCAACACCTCGTAGAGATCGGCCACCGAACGCAGGCCGGAGCCGGCGTCATAGCTGCGCCGCGCATCGCGCCAGCGGCTGTTGCGGCTTTCGCGGCCGTTGGAGAGATTGACGATATCGGTGCGCCTGACCGGCCCGCCGCTTGTCGACAAAGACAGGCGCAGCGGAAAGCGCACCTCGTGGAAACCAGACATCATCACCTCACAGGTTGCGCTGGCCGCGCATCGCGGTGCGCGCCAGCATCGAGGAAATCTGCGCCTCGCTCTTTCGGAAGCTCTCGGCATCCGTCGCGCTAACGTTGAAGACGATCTGCGGCTGCGAGCCCGCCCCCGAAGCGGCGACGCCGAGCGAACCGTCGGCGCCGCGCCGCAAGGGCAGGATCGCTTCGCTGCCCGCCTCGCCCATCAGCCCCATGTCGCCGCCGAGAGGAAAATAGGTGGGCTGCGAAACCACACCGCCATCGGCGAAGGGCAGCAGCTTGCCGGCGCCACCGAAGAGACTGGAGGCGGCGCCCGAGAGCATCGTCTCCAACGGCTTCAGACCGGCCTGTAGCGCGATATCCGTCATGCGATTGGCCAGCCCACGCAACACATCGTCCAGCCCCTTGCCGCCCGAGACCGCGCTGCGCAGCGCCCCTGACAGCGCCGAGCCGAAGGAGCGCGAGCGGCCCTCGAGATCGTCCAGCGCGCGCCGCAGCGTCGCCGCCTCGTCGGTCATGGCTGAGAGGTCCGTCTGATCATCGGTCATGGTCGTTCCTCGTTTCGTGTATCGTCCGGCTGTCCGGAAAACGGGCCATCAGCCCATCGAGATCGGCGCGGGAGACGGCGGGACGCGGCGGCGAGAGGCCACCGGCGGCGGCGTGAAATTCCACCGGCGTCATCGCCCAGAAGGATTGCGGGGGAAGCCGCAGCAGGCAGAGACCGACATGCAGAACCCGCGCCCAGGGGAAAGGCGTGGGCCCCGCACTGTCCGTGGTCTTCATGCCCGCTGCGGCTAGAGGGGGCGCGCGGAGGCGTCCGCGCCATCCCCCGAAAACGTCGCCGTCAGCAAATCGCCGACGATCGCGGCATAGCCGCCGATGCCGCCCTCGATATCGGCCTCCGCCACATCCTCGTCGGAATAGAGATTGCCGCCGCCGCGCAGGCCGGCGCCGATGATGCGGATCATATCCGCCGCCTTCAGCCGGCCGCCGGAGAAACGCTCGGCCAGCCCATTCAGGCTATCGACCGAAAACGCCGTCTCAAGCTCCGCCAAGGCCCCCAGCGTCAGACACAAAACCCGCCGCTCGCCGTCGATCTCGGCCTCGATCTCGCCACGCCGGCGGTTGGCTCTTCGCCCGATGGCGGCCCCTTGCCGCCCGCCCGCCATCACAGCACCTCGAAGCTGATCGCACCGGCCGATTCCAGCGCCAGCTCGAACATCACCTCGCCATTATACTGGCCGGAATATTCGAGCGCGCTCGCCTGGAACGGCCCGGTGACGCTGCCGAAATCCGGCACGACAATCTGCCAGCTCAGGATCGAGGCATTGAAGAAGGCGTTGCGCACCAGCTGGTCGGAGGCCGCGTCTTTGAAGATGCCTGAACCCGACACCGAAGCCCGCTGCACGCCGGCGCCGCCCAAAAGCTCGCGCCAGCGCCCGGCGCTTTCGGCATCGGTCACATCCACCGTCTCGGCATTGAAGGCCAGCCGCTTCGAGCGCAGCCCCGCCACCGTTTCATAATCCGTGCCGTTGAAAACCCTCAACAGCAGATCCTTGCCCTTCTGCGCCACCATGGCCTCATCCCTTTCACGAAAAAGGGCGCCCCGATGGGACGCCCGCGATGTCATCGACTTGTCACTTTGAACCTGGCGGCGAAGATGCTACGACCGCTTTGATCCCTTCCCTTCGCCGAAATCCACACCATGTCCCGGGCCTTCCCGCTGCGTTCGACACAGATGATTGCCGTGCTCACCGTGACGCAGCTCATCGGCTGGGGCACGACGTTCGACATGCTTGGTGTCATGGGCCGGGTGATCGCGCCCGATCTTGGGCTGGCGAACGAAATCGTCTTTGGCGGCCTGACCGTGATGATGGTCGTCCTTGCGCTTCTCGGCCCGACGATCGGCCGGCTGTTGCAGCGCCACGGCGCCGTGCCCGTGCTTGCCGCCTCATCCGTCACTTTCGCCGCCGGCCTTCTCATGCTGGCCGCGACAGAGGGTATCGTGCTCTATACGATCTCCTGGATCGTGATCGGCATCGGCGGCGCGCTCGGCCTGACGGCGCCGACCTATACCGCCGTCGTCGAGCGCGAGGGCCTCAACAGCAAACGCGTCATCGCCATCCTGATGCTCTTTACCGGGCTCTCCAGCGCGCTGTTCTGGCCGATCCTCAGCATGCTCGATGCCCAGTTCGGCTGGCGGATCACCTTCATCATCTGCGCGGCGCTGCAATTGTGCGTCTGCCTGCCGCTCTATCTCTTCGGCCTGCCGCGCCCGGCCGCCGCGCAAGAGGGATCCACCGAGATGCATGCGGCGCCGGTCGATCTTTCGCCTGACGATCGCCGCAAGGCCTTCCTGCTGCTTGCGGCGGCAACGACGCTATCGAGCTTCGTGACCTTCGGCCTGGCGCCATCGCTGCTGGAGGTCCTGCGCCAATACGGCGCCGCGCCGGTGCTCGCGCTACAGCTCGGCTCGGCGCGTGGGGTCATCGGCATAACGGCGCGCGGCATGGACATGCTGCTCGGCAAGCGCGGCAGCCCCATCGTCAGCGCCATCGCCGGGATCGGCCTGATGGTGGCGAGCTTCGGAGTGATCCTCATCGTCCCGCCCTCGACATCGCTTCTGGTCGGCTTCATCGTGATCTACAGTTTCGGCGCCGGCGTCATGGCCGTTGCCCGCGCGCTGCTGCCGCTGGCGCTGTTTTCGCCGCGCGAATACGGCCTGCAGGCCGCCCGCCTGTCGCTGCCGCAAAACATCGCCAACGCCGCCGGCCCCATCATCTTCACCGCCATCCTCGACCGCGCCGGCGCCGGCATGGTGATGGCCCTGTGCTGCACGCTCGCAGCACTCGCCTTCGGCCTCGTGCTGATGCTGGCAAGCCTTATCCGCCGCGCGAAGCCGGTTATTCAGGTCGCCTGAGCCAGCGCACACGTCGCAAACTCAGCTAATGACAGCCTCCGTCACCGCCCGGAACCGGATCTCGGCGACATGCAGCCTGGTCTTCTGTTCACGCCGGGTGCGGCTCGAAAGATGCAGCAGGCCGACCAGGTGGTGCGTTTCCAGCGATAGCGGCGCGTCATGCAACAAGGCGTGCAGGCGTTCGGCAATGGTCGCGGCCTCTTTCCGGCCGCCGGCGTCGGTCCAGATTTCGAGCGTCAGCAGGTGCTCGGCGCCGGTTTCGGTCGCCGTGGAATAGTCGTTGCTTACTAGATCGGCGACGATGATGGCGGGGAGTTTTCGGCCGGAGACCAAGCGGTCGCGCAGGCCTTCGGGGCCGATCACGGCGGACAGTTCCGTGTCGTCGGCAAGGCGCGCCTGGATGGCAGTCAGCAATTGGTTGGCGGCGCTCATCGGCCCTCCTCCTCGCACAGGCAGGCGAGATAGTTGCCACGCTCGTCGGGGTCGCGCCAGGCACGGATCGCAAAGACGCGCGCGCCCTTGCGCAGCCGCATGCCGGCTTGGATATCGTCGCGGAAGCGCAGCCAGATGCGGTGCGTCAGCGTGAAGACATCGGCGCCCGCCTGTTCCTCGCGCAGTTCGCTCACCGGTTCGATGCGGGCCCAGAATGAGGCAGTCTCGATAAACGAGACGGTGGCGCCGCCCTGGCCATCCGAGGTTTCGACGGGCGCTTCCAGCGCCAGCCGCGCCGTCATCTGGCCGGGGTCGAAGAAGACCGAGCGCATCAGAGCCTCCTGATCATGAAGGGGCGATCAGGCGGTCGTAGCCTGCGGGAATATCCGCCGGCTGATCCTCCGCCGCGACCGTGCCCCTGAACGCAAACATCTGCGCGACATGCATCAGCATCGCCCGCTTCAGCGTATCCGGCACCTCGGCACCGCTCTCGCCGAAGCCTGAGGTGAAGTCGATCTCGATACCGTTGATCTGCTGGCCCGCACAGACGGCGCGGCCGAGCACGAGGCGCGCAGGGCGGGCGTGGCCGTCGAGGATATGGCCGGTCAACGGGAGTTGGAGCTCTTCGCCCGAGGCGTCGTAAAGTGTCAGGCTTTCAATGGCTTGGACCGGACCTCTCGCGATCTGAATCACGCCGTCTTCAGGAACTGAATCAAGATAGAGGCGCCAGGTCTGGGTGATGAGGCTGAGGCCGGTGGTGCGCTCCAGGTGCTCGCGTGCGGTGCGGATGAGGGCGGCGAGCAGCGTGTCCTCGTTGGTGTCGTCGAGGCGGAGGTGGGATTTGGTCTCGGCGAGGGTGATGGGTTCGGATGCGGGTGGGGTGACGAGGGCGTAGGTCATGGGTGGGGTTCCTGGTGATATGGTGTGATGGGTGCCTGTGAGAGGCTGGAGCAAGTGGCCCCCTCATCCGCCTGCCGGCACCTTCTCCCCGCTGGGGAGAAGAGACTCGGGGCGGGCCGCTCGCGCCGACCTCCCCTTCTCCCCCACGGGGAGAAGGTGGCCCGAAGGGTCGGATGAGGGGCTCCGGGCGCGACACAAGCTACATTCGGGCCACTAGGTACTACGCCAACCGCATTCGACGCCGCGCGGCACAACCTCAGCCGCACCGCGCCCGGAGCCCCCCTCACCCACTCAACTCACCGCAAACTTCACCAGCTTGATCGCCTCGAAGTTCTGCACCCCGCCGCCAACCCGTTTCGTCGTGTAAAACAACACATACGGCTTGGCCGAATAGGGGTCGCGCAGCACCCGCACGCCCGTGCGATCAACCACCAGATAGCCCGCACGAAAATCCCCGAAGGCGATGGCCATCGCATTGGCAGCGATGTCAGGCATGTCCTCCGCCTCGACGACGGGGAAGCCAACCAGCGAGGCGGCTTCGCCTGCCGTTGCCGGCGGTTGCCAGAGGTAGCGGCCTTCGGCGTCCTTCAGCTTGCGCACCTCGGCCTGGGTTCTGCGGTTCATCACGAAGTTGGCGTTCTGGCGATGGCCGGCCTTCAGCGAGTAGATCGTGTCGATCAGCGTGTCGGAGGCCCCGGTCGCCTTGAAGCCGCCGGCGGCGCCGGTGGCGATGTAGCCGAGATTGCCCCAGCTCCAGGCGCTGTCGGCGACCGCGGTATAGGCCAGCAGCCCCTTCGGCTTGTTGACACCATCGCCGGCGACGAAGGCCGCGCCTTCCTGCTCGGCGAAGACCGTGTCGACCTCGCTCGAAATCCACGCCTCGATATCGACGGCGGCATCGTCCAGCAGCGCCTGGGTGGCGGCCGGCATGGCGTAGAGTTCCATCGTCGGGAAAGAGAGCTCGGCAAGCTGGGCGCCATTGGTCTGCGGCCGCGCCGCGGTCTCGGCCACCCAACCGGAGGCCATGCCGGAGATCGCGAAGGGCTTCTTCAGCACAGCACCGGAGACCTGGCGCACGGTCGCGATCGAGCGTATCGGCGACACGACGGAGAGGCGACGGCCGATGGCGCTGTCGGTCTCGTCGGGCACGAGATAGCCGCCATCGGCGCCGGAGCCCGATGACATCGCCTTGGCCTCGATCTCGCGCAGGCCGGCCTCGTCGCCGCGGCGGATATACTGCTCGAAAGCCTGCTTGTGCTCGGTGGTTTCTGCGCCCAACGATGCGGTGCGGCCGAGCGGCGGGCGGGCCTTTTTCAGTGCTAGCTGGTCCAGCACCTTCTTCTGCTCGTCCATCGCGCGGCTGATGCGGTCCATCTTGTCGCGGGTGACGACGTCGGATGTCAGCTTCTGCTCGATCTCGCCGAGCCTGGCGTCGTTGGTTTCCTTGAAGGCCTCGAAGGCTTCCATGAACTCGTCGAAGGCGGCGGTCATTTCCGGCGCGGCCTTGATCTCGGGGGCGATTTTCTCGGCAATCTGCGTGTTGGTCATTGCGGAATCATCCTTTTTTGAAGGTCTACTTGAAGGTGTCTTGCAGCATCATCCGGGCGGCCCGGCGCATGGCGCGGACGAGCTCGGTCTCCTTGTCGCGGAACCACCGCGCATTCTTGATGTTCTGCACGCGGGCGGACGGCAGCATGGGGAAGGTCACCACCGAGATCTCCCAGAGGTCGGCCTCCAGGATCCGGCGCACCCCGGACTTGGCGTCGGTCTTGGCGCGGACGGTGCGAAAGCCGATCGACAGGCCATCCAGCGCGCCGTTCTTCAAAAGCTGGTGCACCTCGCGGGCGCGGCTGACGCCATCGGCGAGCACGCCCTCGACATAGAGCCCGCGGCTATCTTCGCGGATCGTCTTCCAGGCGCCGATCGGCTCGGCCGGGTCATGCTGGAAGAGCATGCGCACGCCCGCCGCGCCGCGTGTCTTCAGCGAGCGCAGAAAGGCGCCGCGCTCGATCGCATCCTTGCCGAGATCGACCTCGCCGAAAACGCTGGCATAGCCGGAAAAGGTGCCATCGCGGCTGAGGCCACGCAGCTCCAGATTGGCGAACTTGCGCGTATCCGCGCCGGGAATGGCCCGGGTGGACAAGCGCGTGGGGGTTCGCGCCAGCGCGCGGCTTGCGGTCATGATCATGCTCCTCGTTTCATGGATATTTGGCCGGTGCCTTACCGGTTACGGGCGCCGTATCGGCCGGCGATGCGCTGGAGAATGCCGAGGCCCCACCATGCGCAGAGGCTGGAGGCGGCCGAGCCCGACAGCATCACCTCGACCGCGGAGAGCTGGCCGACCAGATCCAGCCGCTCGGCGATCCAGATCCCACTGGGGCCGCCAAAGACGATGCCGCAGGAAAGCCCGGTGAAAAACCGGCTCGCCGCCTCGCGCCGACTCTTCGGCAAAAGATAGATCAGCGACACGGCGGCACCCGCCGACGCGCCCAGCGCCCTGGTCGCCCAGAGACTGGTATCGTTGGAGAAATCGGCCATTGGTTTGGGCCTTTGTGGTGGGGGTGTGTGGGTGCGCGAGAGACGCGCGTCTTCCGTCGCAGCGATGCTACGGCCGGTTCAATTCTGCTGTCTTTTGAATCTGTTGCGGACAGCCGCTCCAAGATTGAGTCCGGCTGTTCACACGATGAATCAATTGCCGATGAGATCGGCCCAACAAGGTTCAAAACCCGCGCGGTGCTCTTGACGCGTCAGTCGCTCTCGTCGAGCCCGTCATCCCTGTCCAGTTGCTCGCGCTGTCTACCGTGAGTGATGTCCGAGACCATGATAGCATCGCGGCCAATGCGGTAGGTAATGATATAGGGGCCGACGACCAACTGACGGCGTCCCGACAGCATTGGCACAGGAGCACCGATCTGAGGATAGGCGGCGAGCCTTCTGATGCCGCCCTGAATTCGCGCCATGGCGGTGTCGGCAGCGCGGGAATTGAACGCGCTCAGATAGCCATATTCGTGGCTGAGATAGTCGGCGGCATCCTTGGAAAGAATGACCTTCATCATGCCGCGTCATCTCTGGGAGAGGATGTCAGCTCCCGCATGAACTCCTCGAAATCGACGGTCTCGCCATTGCGGATCTGCTCTTCGCCCTTCAGCGTCTGCAGAACATCATTCCCCTCTTCCATCAGGTAATATTTCAGCGCCCGGACAATGACCCAGCTGCGGCTGCGGTCGGTGGCCTTGGCGATGGTCTCGATGTCCTTCAGCATGTCTTCTGGAATGCGCAGGGCAATCGGGTCGGAGAGAACGGGCTTGGTCATCGGCTGGCTCCTCGATTTGTAATACGGTGTATAACAAATTTCGAAGCGGGCCTCAACGCAATCCCTTCATCCGTCGTCTTGACCACATTGCGAAACGTCAGCGATATCCGCCGCCGCCGTACGCGCTTTTCGCCGTCGACGATATCGGCAAGCCGCGCTGGAATCTCGTGCGTCCATTCATAGCGCGCCGGGCCATCCATCTTCAGCAGCGAACGCGGCTCCAGCATCAACCTCCGCTTCTCGCCGGTAGCAGGATGACGGAAAATCATTTCGCAGGGTGACAGCAGGCTGAGCGAGGCGATGTTGTCGCCGAAGCACGGCACGCAATCGACATGGGCGCTGATCCCCTGCCCCGAATGATATTCGTTGGCGATCACCTGATCGGGCGGCTGTACGAAGTGCTGACCCGATACCAGGCGGGCAACCACGTCGCGAAGCCAATCCGGCAGCGCCCCAAGATAGGCATCACCGGTCACCGCCCTGGCGCGATAGTCATAGCGGTATCCGAAATGCTGGACGCGGCGTTTCAGGGTTTCGTCCCAGCGCGATCCATCCAGCGCCGCGACGAGCGCGTCAGCCATATCCTCGGAGATGAAACCCGGCTGGTATGTCAGACCGTGAGGAAGCTTTGAGTGCATCGCTATAATTTACACTCCATGCCTGCAATTGGCCATACGCCCCCCCCTCAATACCCCACCGCCTGCCGCTTCTCCTCATCCGTCAGAAACGCCGCCTCGCCCACGCGTTTCCAGAGCTCGCCGCGCTCGGCCGAGAGACCCGCGACCTTGTCGAGATCCGGCTCCAGCCGCAGCCCATCGCCATAGCCTTGCGCCGCCCAGGAGGATAGCGCCGCCAGCGTGCGGGTCAGCATCGGCAGCACCGTCAGCCTGTAGAAGGCGCGGTTGGCTTCCTGGTAGTTGGCGTAGGTGTTGTCGCCGGGGATGCCGAGCAGCATGGGGGGCACGCCGAAGGCGAGCGCGATGTCGCGGGCGGCGCCATTGCGGGCCTCGACGAAGTCCATGTCCTTGGGCGAAAGGCCCATGGATTTCCAGTCGAGCCCGCCTTCGAGCAGCAGCGGCCGGCCGGCGCGCATCGGGCCGGAATAGCCCTCGTCGAGCTCCTGTTTCAGCCGTTCATATTGATCGGGCGAGAGATTGCCGCCCTCCTTGGGCTGGTAGACGAGCGCGCCGGAGGGGCGCGCGGAATTATCCAGCAGCGCCTTGTTCCAGGTGGCGGCCGCATTGGAGAGATCGAGCGCCACCTGGGCGGCGGCCAGCGGCGGAAAGCCGAGATGGTCGTCGAGCGGATGGAAGAGTTTCAAGTGCAGCAGGCCGAGCCCGTTAGTCTCGACGGGAAAGCGGCGGACGAGGCCGCCGGCGCGGTAGTCATAGGCCTCCGGCCAGCCGTCGCGGCCCTCGACGATGCCGATGCGATCGGGCCTGAGCAGATGCAGCTCGCGCAACGCGCCGCCGATCTCGACCGGCTCGACATAGGCATTGCCCGRGAGCAGCAGATGGCCGTAAAGCGCCTCGAAGAAATCGGGGCCGCTCATGCGGGCATTCGGCTGGCGCAGCAGATGAAGCAGCGGGTGATCCGGCCGCTCGCGGTCCTGCTCGTAGATGAGCAGCGGTACGCAAGCGGCGGCTTCCGAGACCATTCTCACGCAGCGATGCGCCACCGGATTGCGCATGAAGCCCTCGCGCGACAGCGATGCGTAGGAGCGGCCGGTCCAGCTCGCCCTACCCTCCGATGTCAGCGACAGGAAGCCGCCCGCGGCTTTGCGCTCGGGCACAGGTGTACGGCCCGCCGCGGAGCCCCACGGCAGGAGAGATCGAAGGTTCATGATCCGGTTTCCTGATGTCTGCCACCGGCACTCGATTGGCCGGTGCTATCGTCTGTACAGGGCGATGAAGCCCAAGCCGTCTCAAGGGCGGCGGTCGCGGGCATGTCCCCGCGACGTGGATGCTCAAGAAGGACGCGTGGCCGGATCCTGTCCGGCCGCCAGCATCACAGCGCCGAGCCGATGATGTTGCAAAGCCCGGTGCGCACCACTTCCTTGGTGGTCAGCTGGCCGGCCTGGATATCGAAGACGGCATCGACGCGAACGCCGGAACCCTTCTGGCGGGCGACGACGCGCAGGGTCTGGATGCGGCCGCTGCCTGTCGTTTCCTGGTAGGCGTCCACCGAGGAGAGCTCCTTGTTGACCTTGATGCCGGAGAAGCCCTCGGCGGCGACCGCCTGGGCGAGGTTCTTCAAGACGGCGGCGGATTTCGCCTTCGGAAACTCCTGCCACGTCTTGTAGCTCAGCGCCGTCATCATCGGTACGCCCGACACCTTGAAATTCGCCTCGCAGGAAGCCGCCTCGGCCAACCCCGCGCCCGAAAGCAGCAGCGCCGCCGTCATCACCATGATCTTCAATTTCATCTCCTGAAACGTGTGTTTTCCCAACTCAATGGGAATATCCGACTTCAGGTTGAAATAAAACCGGAAATATGCACGCGGCGGCAACCGGCGCGTTTGTGGCGCTTGAGAGTGTCAGTTGCGATCCTTACGCGCCGGGATCGGGCGCCATTGACGCACGGGGAGCGTCTTCAGCAACGTCTCCATACTCTCGAAGGCGACAACGCTCTGCTGTACGCTGAAGTCACCGCCGTCGATGCGGCGGGCGGCCTCGATCGCATCGGCGAAGAACCCGTCGAGATCGGTGATCTGCAGCCTAACCTCTTGCATATGCAATCTCCGGGTCTGACGTCCGTATCCTACCATCAATCGACCTTCTCCGCGATCGCCTCGCAGATCCACGCATTTAGCGACTTGTCCTCATCCGCGGCAGCCATGGCCGCGCGACGGTGCAGCGTGGGGTCCATGCGGATGTTAAGCGAGCCCTTGAAGGGCTTCTCGGGATCGCGGCCTTCATCGATGCAGGTCTGGATATAATCGTCGATCAAAGCCCGTGCGGTAGCTTCCACCAATCTGGAATCCTCGCACTCCGCCAGCAGGAGATCGTCGATATGCAGTATCTTGATGAACAGCGTACCGTCCTGATACTCGACCGAGGCCTGATAGCCCTTGTAGGTGATCGGCTTCATAGCTCTTTCCTGTCAATCAGACCGTTGCGTATCCGGTTGGCACGATTGATCGCCCATCATCGCAACTGAATTCCAGTCGCAACGAGTACAGACAGTTCTTGTTAGCAACAAGCCAATTTGCAAGGCCGCCTCGTTGGCGAACGACAGGCACGAACAGCCAAGCCATCAATCACCCCAGCGGCTGTTTCACCGCCAAATCAGTCTCGTAATCCGCCGCCATCCGCATTTCGCGGATGGGACGCACGAGGTCGATGGAGAGCTGGTAGTTCGGGTGCGCCTTGTAGGCGGCAAGGGCTGCTTCGTCGTCGAACTCGCCGTAGACGATCAGGTCAACCTCGGTGCCGAGCTGGTCGGTCTTCACATTGGTGCCGATCTCCAGCAGCCTTGCGTGCGGGATGGCCGTCAGGATCGACAAGCCGGCGCGCACCTTTTCCAGGTTTTCGATCGGCGCCGTGAAGAAGACGATGTGGCGGATCACGCGGAACTCCTGTCTGTCTGATTGGGCTCAGCCCATAAGCCGGGCGATACCACGGCACAGCCACTGCTTCAACCGGGTGAACCAGCCTGTCGGCTGCTCGGGCCTGATGGCGGCGAGGAAGGTCTTGCCGTAGCCGGCCAGTTTCTCGGCGCGGTCGGTGCCGTTGACGATGCGGCGCGCGTTGATCCAGTCGTCATTCGTCGCGTTCAGATGGTCGGCGAGCTTGTGCTTGGAGAAGCTGCCCTGGACCATGCCCTCGATCAGGATCGACACCGCCGGCCCCATCTCCATCGCCCGGTCGGGCTCGGCGACGAGATCGATGCCTGTGAGAACGCTCATCGCCTCGTAATTGCGCTTGTGGGTGAGCTGCACCAAGCCGCGGCCAAGCCAGCTCTTGCCGTCCTCGTCGGGCCGCCAGTAGGGCGTCTTCACCCAGGAGAGCTTGCCGCTCGCGAATGCATTTTCCAGGATCTCGACGGCGCGCGCATCGCTCGTCGCCAGCGTCTCGCGCACGGGCTGCATGGTATAGGCCGTCTCGTGAAAGGCGGTCGCCAGGATATAGGCCAGCCAGCGCGGATCGGCGTCGGCCATGCGCTCTTCCCAGAAATTCAGTATAGCCGTCATGCCCTCGACCTGCGGACCCGAAAGCGTGCCCTTGAACAGCGCCTCGCGCACCGTGTCGAAGAAAAACCGCCTGTCGATGTGGATAACCATAGCGTGTAATCCTAAAAGCTGATGAGGACTCGATGTCCTTAATCGATTAAATTTATTTTAATCGTTTAAAGCGTTTAAGGCCCTGATTTACAGACCGTTTGGCGCATGGCAGTGATGATCCATCATTCAATTCGTCTTCGGAGGACCGCATGACGCAGCCCGTTCACAGCAATCAGCCGATCATTCCCCAGCACGTGACGGACCAACTCGAAAGCGAGTGGCGTCAGGTTCGCCCCGTGCCGCAAGCACAACGTCCGGCGACGCAGCAACAGCAGCGTTAAGCGCAAGTGCCCGGGGGTGTCAAACACCCCCTCACGGCCTACCCCTCCGGAAGTGGCCAATACGCCGCCAAGGCTTCAAATACCCCGCACACGCGGCTCCCCGCCACCCTCAAGCATCAAAGCCGTCAACGCCCAGACCAGAGCATCCAGCCGGTCGGGCGAGCGGCCCTGGGATAATCCGTCCGGGCCGAAATCACACATCTGATCTTCCAGCGCCATGAAGCGCCCGGCATGAGCGACGCGCCCCTGCTCGTAGAGTGCCGCGACCGGTTCGGCGCGCAGGAACTTGCCGCGCGTGGCGCGCACCGTCGTCACCGGCAGCGTCTCGTCGATGCTTTTCAGCATCGCGGTCACCATATCGCCGCCCTGGTTGATCTCGGCGACAACGCGGTCGGCGGCGAAGCGGCGATAGGCTTTCGCCACCGCACCGGCCCAGCCCGCCGGGCTTGCGCCCTCCACCGAGCAATCGGCCAGCACCACCGCGCGGCCGCTCGCATCCAGCCCCGCGACAACGATGCCGCAGCAAGACGTCGCCCCCGCCGCCGCCGGCGGATCGACCGCCACGACGATGCGGCGGAGATCGCCGGAGAAGCGGATCGTGACGGCATCGAACATCTCGCGGCGCCAGAGCGCATCCTCGCGATCCTCGATCAGCTCGCCATCCAGCTCCTGCCGCCCCAGCCGCGTGCCGCCATAGCGGTTTGCCAGCGCATCGATGAAGCCGGGCGCCAGGTTTTGGGCATTGGCGCGGGTGCTGATGCGCGTCGTCAGCGTCGTCGGGTCCGATATCAGCGCCTTCAACAGCGGCACCGGGCGTGGCGTCGTCGTCACCAGCTGGCGCGGCGCTGAGCCGAGCCGCAGGCCGAACTGCAGCATGTCCCAGGTCTCCTGACCATGCTTCCACTTGGCGAGCTCGTCGCTCCAGGCGAAATGAAACTGTGGCCCTCTCAGGCTTTCGGGATCTTCCGAAGAGAATATCTGCGCCACCGCGCCGTTCGGCCAGACCAGCCGACGGCGGGAGATCTCGAATTCGGGACGGCGGCTGCGGGCGATCCGCATGATGCCCGAGATGCCATCGATCATCACCTCGCGGGCGTCGCCCAGCGTTTCGGCGATCAGCGCGATGCGCAGATCCGACACGCGACCGGCGCTCGCCATCGCATGCACCCATTCGGCCCCTGCCCGCGTCTTGCCCGAGCCGCGCCCGCCCATGATAAGCCATGTGCGCCAGTCTCCCGGCGGCGGCTGCTGTTCGTCGCGGCCGGTGAAGGCCCAGAGATTGCCGAGCGAGGGCCAGAGCTTCAGCCGTTCCGCGAGGTCCTCGGCGGAGAGGTCGAGCATGTCGGCCAGCGAGAGATTGGGCTGGCCCAGAGCGGCGCCGGCGCCGGCTTCGGCATCGACGCCACCTTCAACATTAGCCTTTGCGCTGGTATCGACGTTGGCGTTGGTGGACCGGGGCACACCGTTCGTCACAGCGTCAACCACCGGCGCCTCACCGGAAACCGCCGCCGCTACCGTCCCGCTATCCGGCTGCGACATCGCCCCGGCCAACGCGGCGCCACGCGCAACTGCACCCAGGATCACCGCGCGGTCACCAGCCCGTTTCGCCACGATCGCATCCATTTTATGACTGTAGTCCAGCAAGGCGCCAGCGACCTTGCCCGTATTGGCGTCCGCGACGCGCCGCTCAACCCGGTTCGGCTTCGCGGCTGGCAAGCGCTGGTCCGTCATCGATGGTTGGGGGAGCGCCGTCGCGCTGCCATTCGGCCAGCAATTGTCGGGCGCGGGCTTCGGCGCGCTCTTCGATGCGTGCGAGGAACTTCGCTTTGACATGGTCGAGCCCCCTCGCCGCTTCGCTTTCTTCGGCGGCCTGCTCGCGGTCGCGGGCGAACTGGCGCTGCAGCTGGTCGATCTTCTCCAGCGTGCGGACGATCAACGACATGGCATCGGTCGCGGCCTTGAGGTCCGCGCGGGCCAGCTTGGCGGCGGCATCGTCGCCACCGCTGGAAGCCGCCTGCTCGGCTGCCCTTCGCAGGTCACGAAAGGCCGAAAACTGCTCGCGCATCTCGGCCGTCATCTCGTTCAAGAGCACCCGCAGCTCTTCGGCCGGCGATGCCGCGGACTTGGTCTCGAGCATACACGCCTTGGCCACCGCCTTTGCCCTGTCCACGTCGAGAGCCCGCGCGGGATCGTTTTCATAAGCATGGTGAGCCGGCCAAAGGCCAAACAGCTCCGGCGCGAAATCGTCGATATCGGTCATGGGGAAATCCCGTGGCAACAGTCGTTGCGTGGACAAGCGGCGGTGCCGGCGGCAATGATCGACCAGCCAGGAGACCATGCCCCTCGCCGCGTCCTGCCCGCAACTTTCCGACTATGCCATAACCCTATCAAAGCACCGTTACGCCGTCAAGGATTATTTTCCTACATGCGGAAAATCCTCCTGCAACGTCCCGTCGAATTGCAATTTATCTATGTTTAATCTATTGATAAATATAGGTTTTCTCGCCTTTCCCCCGATATTTCAATGAATCCTCAAGAAAGCCACGGCTAGAACGGATCGCAGCAAAGGGCGATCGACATGCAGGCCATCCAGATACGACTAGCGGAGATTATCGAGGCATTGAGCAAGGCGCTCGACCTCACGGAGGGCCAGCCGCCCGGCCATTGCATCCGCGCCTGCTATATCGGCACCCATATCGGCCGCGAGATCGGCATGGCGGATGAGGCGCTGCAGGAGCTCTATTATACGCTGCTCCTCAAGGATCTCGGCTGCAGCAGCAATGCGGCGCGGATCTGCGAGCTCTACATGGCCGACGACCTCTCCTTCAAGCGCGATTTCAAGCTGGTCGATGGCAGCCTCAGCCAGGTGCTGCGCTTCGTGCTCTCGCATACCGGCATGCAGGCCGGCCTTGCCGAGCGCTTCCGTGGGATCGTCAACATCCTGCAGAACGGCGGACGCATCGCCACCGACTTGATCCAGACCCGCTGCCAGCGCGGCGCCGAGATCGCCAGACAGATGCGCTTCTCGGAGGGCGTGGCCAACGGCGTGCTCAGCCTCGATGAACACTGGAACGGCGGCGGAAAGCCGCTCGGCATCTCGGGCGAGGAGATCCCGCTCTATTCGCGCATCGCGTTGTTGTCGCAAGTGGCCGATATCTTCCAGATGAGCGCCGGGCGAGAGGCCGCCATCGCCGAGATCAGCAAGCGCGCCGGCAGCTGGTTCGACCCTGCGCTTGCCGCCGCCTTCATCCGCATCGCCAGCCGCGACGAGTTCTGGCAGACGCTGCGGTCCGAGGCGCTGGAAGCCATCGTGCTCGACAGCGAGCCCGGCCAGCAGGCGATCATGGCCGATGACGACTATCTCGATGATATCGCTGCCGCTTTCGCCCGCGTCATCGACGCCAAGAGCCCCTATACGTCAGGCCATAGCGACCGCGTGGCGCTGTTTACCGATCTGATCGCCGAGGAGATGGGGATCGACGAGAAAGGACGCCGGCTGTTGCGCCGCGCCGCCCTGCTGCACGATATCGGCAAGCTCGGCGTCAGCAACAGCGTGCTCGACAAGCCGGGCAAGCTCGACGACGAGGAGTGGGGCCAGATGAAGCGCCATGCCGAGTTCTCGGAAATGATCCTCTCCCATATCGGCGCCTTCTCCGACCTCGCCCGCATTGGCGGCGCCCATCACGAGCGGCTGGATGGCAAGGGCTATCCGCGCGGGCTGCTGGCCGATGAAATCCCGATGGAAGTCAGGATCGTCTCGACCGCCAACGTGTTCGACGCGCTCACCGCCGACCGCCCCTATCGCGCCGCCCTGCCGATCTCCAAGGCGCTGTCGATCCTGTGGGAAGGTGCCGGCCAGGCGCATGACCCTATCTGCATCGAAGCGCTGCAGCGGGCACTTGCGAGAACCGAGCTGGAGCGGCCTGACGGCGCAAGGGAAGACCAGCGCGCGGCTGCGTGAGTTTTTCTGATTGGCCTCGCAATATTCTATTGTGCTAAAATAAAGATCATGACCCGCGAAGAGCTTGCATCCTTCGCGCTCAGCCTGCCCGAGGCGGTCGAGAGCGCGCATCACGGCACACGCGATTTTCGCGTGCGGACGCGGATTTTCCTGACCATGCCGGAGCAGGATTATTGCGTCGTCAGGCTGACGCCGGAGCAGCAGCACATGACGCTGGCGGTCTCGCCGAAGGAGACGATCGCGGTTCCCGGCGGCTGGGGGCTGCGCGGCTCGACGCGGCTGTTCTTTCAGCTGGCGAGCGACGCGCTGGTGCAGGATTTGGTGCGCCGCTCCTGGCAGAACGCCGCGCCGAAAACCCTGCAAAGACAGTTCGTTGTCATCCCTTCCCCATAAGTCGATTCAGCCAGAATCCACTCAGCGATTGCCCACCTCATCCGGCGTCTTCGGCGCATCGTCGCCCACTGTCAGCGGCCAGTCGACGACATAGTCCTCGTAGTTGTCGACATCGATGCCGGTCTCGTCGATGGTGCGGCCGCGCGCCGAAATGCCGGCGAGATGCACCGTCTCCGGGTCGCCCGATACCAGCGGATGCCACCAGTAGAGATCGCGCCCTTCGTTCAGCAGCCGGTAGCCGCAGGTCGGCGGCAGCCAGGGGATTTCGTCGACATTCTGTTTGGTCAGCTGCACGCAATCGGGCACGAAATCCCAGCGATTGGGGTAGCTGGAACACTTACAGCTCTCGCTGTCCAGCAGCTTGCAGCGGATCGAGGTGAAGTAGATATCGCCGCTATCCCACTCCTCGAGCTTGTTGAGACAACAGAGACCGCAGCCGTCGCAGATGCTTTCCCACTCGGCATTGGTCATCTCGTTCAGCGTCTTTTGCTTCCAGAAGGGTTGCTCTTCCATCATTCCGTTCTTGCAACAGCACCCGCAAAATCGCGTGAGTGCTTTCCATTTCTCTTGTTCTTCGTTGGCAAATCAACCAAAGATTCACCCTGCGCCGGTTACCCCGGATGCGAGCGGCAGATTTGCCATAGTTCGACCTCAGTCTATCAGACGTCGAACTGACTGATCGGGCGGGAATATAAGACGTGACGGATCCGGACAATCCAGAAAAGCAGCCGCGCAAGAAACGCCACTTGCTGCTGAAGATCGATTCCTGGATCGATTCCACCATCTGGAACGCCGGTTTCCGCTCCGCCGAAATCTGGGAAGACATCACCATCTTCTTCCGCCGCTTCCGCGTTCGCGGCTGGAAGCGCGTCGTCGTCGAACTCGCCGGCGAAGGCCTGACATGGGGTTCGGTCGGCGCCGTCTTGATGCTTGCCCTTGCCCAGCCCGCATTCGAAGCTACCAAGGAAGATTGGCGCAATCGCGGCGATTATGCCGTCACCTTTCTCGATCGCTATGGCAACGTGATCGGCCATCGCGGCGTCATCCACCAGAATTCCGTGCCGATCGACGAGCTGCCCGACAGCCTGATCAAGTCGGTACTCGCCACCGAAGACCGCCGCTTTTTCAGCCACTTCGGCATCGACGTGATCGGCCTCTTCCGCGCCATCGTGACGAACGCGCAGGCCGGCGGCGTGGTCCAGGGCGGCTCGACGCTGACGCAGCAGCTCGCCAAGAACCTGTTCCTCTCTAACGAGCGCTCGATCGACCGCAAGATCACCGAGGCCTTCCTGGCGCTCTGGCTCGAAGCCAATCTGTCGAAGAAGGAAATCCTCTCCACCTATCTCGACCGCGCCTATATGGGCGGCGGCACGTTCGGGGCGGCGGCGGCGGCGCAGTTCTATTTCGGCAGGAACATCACCGATGTGAACCTTGCCGAATCCGCCATGCTCGCCGGTCTCTTCAAGGCGCCGGCGAAATACGCGCCCCACGTCAACCTGCCGGCCGCGCGCGGCCGTGCCAACGAGGTTCTCACCAATCTCGTGCAGAGCGGTATGATGACCGAGGGCCAGGTGATCGCGGCACGCCGCAGCCCGGCCACCGTCGTCGACCGCAACCAGGTGGAATCGCCCGATTTCTTCCTCGACTGGGCCTTCGATGAAACCATGCGGCTTTCGCCGCGCTTCCACCAGCATTCGCTGATCGTGCGCACCACCGTCGACATGGGCCTGCAGCACGCGGCCGAGGATTCGATGGAAACGTCGCTGCGCGAATATGGCGAGAGCTATCACGCCAAGCAGGGCGCGATGGTGATGATCGAAAACGGCGGCGCGGTGCGCGCCATGGTGGGCGGGCGCGATTACGGCGAGAGCCAGTTCAACCGCGCCACCAAGGCGCTGCGCCAGCCGGGCTCCTCCTTCAAGGTCTACACCTATTCGGTGGCGATGGAGAACGGCATGACGCCCGACAGCATCGTCGTCGACGCGCCGATCTCCTGGGGCAACTGGAGCCCGCACAATTACGAAAACCGCTATGCCGGCCGCATCACGATCGCGACCGCGGTGGCGCAGTCGATCAACACTATTCCCGTGCGTCTCGCCAAGGAGAAGTTCGGCATCGCCCCCATCCGGGCCATGGCCACCAATCTCGGCGTGGAATCGCCGGTTCGAAACGACGTGACGATCCCGATCGGCACCTCGGAAGTCACCGTCATGGACCAGGCGACCGCCTATGCGGTCTTCCCGGCCGGCGGCTACCAGTCGCGGCGGCACGGCATCACCCAGATCCTCGATTACGGCGGCGACGTTCTCTATGATTTCGACAAGGACGAGCCACCGGCCAAGCGGGTGCTCTCCGAGCAGGCCGACGCCTACATGAACCAGATGCTGTCGCGCGTGCCCTATGTCGGCACCGCAAGGCGCGCAGCCCTCGACAACGGCATTCTCACGGCAGGCAAGACCGGCACGACGCAGGCCTATCGCGACGCCTGGTTCATCGGCTTCACCGGCAATTTCACCACCGCCGTCTGGTTCGGCAACGACGACTACACCTCGACCAACAAAATGACCGGCGGCACGCTGCCCGCCATGACCTTCAAGCGCCTGATGGACTACGCCCACCAGGGCATCACCCTGCGCGCCATCCCCGGCGTCACCGCCCCCCCGCCCCCCAAGACCATCGCCGCCACCAAACCCGCCGCCGGCGCCCCGCCTCCTTTGGTCCGGCCGCGGATGCTCTCGGTGGAATCGACGAAGTTGCTGAAGGATATCGGCGAGGAACTGAAGACGGCCACACCGCTGGCGGCGCAGAAGGTGGCTAGCGCAGAGTGAGGGGCTAGGCTGCCCTTGGCGCGATGGCCTGAAGGTCTTCGCCGATTTCTCGGCGTCGCTGCATCAGATCGTGATCAGCCTGCAAGCCGAGGAAGAAGCCTTCCGACAGGCCGAAATAGCGCGCCAAACGCAGGTCAGTGTCGGCGGTCACACCGCGCTTGCCGAGAACGATCTCGTTGATGCGGCGCGGCGGAACCTGAAGCGCGCGGGCCAGTGCGTTCTGGCTCAATTCCAGCGGCTTGAGGAACTCCTCCAGCAGGATTTCTCCCGGATGCGGGCTGGGGAGAAGATCGCTTTCAGTCGTGGTAGTCGACGATTTCGACATCGCTTGCCCTTCCCTCATGCCAGATGAAACATATGCGCCACTGGTCGTTGATGCGGATCGAATACTGCCCCCGGCGGTTTCCCTTCAAGGCTTCCAGCCGGTTGCCGGGCGGTATGCGCAGATCGTCCACGGATCGCGCCTGATTGAGCAGACGCAGCTTTCTGAGCGCAACAGCCTGAATGTCCGAGGGCAGCTTGCGGCTGCGGACGCCGTTCCAGATCTTTTCGGTTTCGGCATTCGCGAAGCTGGTGATCATCGGCCATCCGTCATGACGCTATACGTTATATAACGCCACGCGTTATGCTGTCAAACCACCCCACCTTTTCCCCCTCCACCATTCCGCCCAGCCAGAATCAGTGGTAACCCTTTCAACTGATTTGGCTATCAAGGGCGACCGGTGTTTCGATTTCCTCTCTTTATCGCGATGACGCTGATAATCGCTTTCGGCGGCGGGATACTCGTTTCGCTTTATGCGCTGAATGCGACCGCCGGCTTCGGCGCCATCAAGCTCGGCGCGTGGGAGGCGTTTCCGGAGTTGCAGACGGAGAATGCCGATCCTTACGCGAAATCGCACCGGGCGCGCGCAGGCCGGCTGCTTTATGGGTCGGCAGAGGGGCTGATGTTCACCGCCAAGGTGGATGACGCCGGCAATCGACTGGAGGCGGGGTGCAGCTACCGGATCACCGGGCAGACGCCGCCGGCGCGGATCTGGACGCTGTTCACATCTGATGATTCCGGCAATCCGGCCTCGCTGCAGCCAGGGCTGCCGGGTGCGCTCAATTCGTGGACGGTGCTGCGACAGCCGGACAGCAGCTTCACCATCGATATCTCGACCCGGGCCCGGCCGAACAACTGGCTGGCGCTTCCGGCGGCCGGCACGTTTCAGCTGGTGCTGACGCTGTTCGACACGCCGACGGCCGGCAGTTCCGGCGTCATCGATCTGGCGATGCCGAAGCTTGAGAAGACAGGGTGCGGCAATGCTTAGGGTCTTGTTCGCGCTTCTGGCAGGCCTTTTCGGCGCCGCTTTGCTGCATCTCGTCATCATCCTGTCGCTGCCGCATTTCACCGGCAAGGACGCGGCGACGCGCGTCGCCTCGGAAGGCGATCTCGACACGTTTTACCTGCTCGGAGGCACCGAGGACACGGCGGGGCTTTCCAACGACGATCCCTTCGTGCGGACCGCTGTCTGTTCCTTCGATATCGAGGAGAACCCGGTGCGGTTCACGGCCAGGGGCAACGTGCCCTTCTGGTCGATCGCGCTGTTCGACGATGCATCGAACGAGATTTTCAGCATGAACGACCGGACCTCGGTCGGCGGCGCGGTGGACATATTGATCGGCAGCCCGATCCAGTTGACCGAATTGCGCAAGTCGCTGCCGCAGGAGCTTCAGAGGACGATCCTGGTCGAGACGACGCGGTCCGGCGGATACGCGGTTCTGCGAACACTGGCGCCGCAGACGAGCTTCGACGCGGCGGCCAAGAGCTTCCTGTCGGAAGCCGGTTGCGAGGAATTCGCTCCCTCCAACTAGAGCCTTACTTACCCTTCGAGCGCGAGGCGCGGCGAACGGCCGTGGGCTTGTCGGGGTCGGTCAGGCGTTCGTAGCGCACGCCAGTGTAAAGCAGGATCTGCGCTTCGAGCGGCGATCCTTCCACGCTTGATGATCTTTCCTTGCGGCCTGGCGTCCGAGATAGACGATCAGCCAATGCTATGACTATTGCCATTGTCGTCTCCCTGCACTGCCCGAGACGGATGAAGCTCAGATCTCACCCTGCCCGCCTGCGCGGACCGGCGCACCCTTGGCCGGGTTTTCCGGCATCGGGTCATTCGCGCCTTTCTCACGGCATATCGTGAACAATACCGTGATGCGTATGATGGCGCCCCTTACAAGGAGCGCGTTCTGCTTCCCGGATTGAGACAGACGGTGGTTAACAGAATATTAAAATTCGGCCGGAGAATCCCTGTCGATCGAGGTCTCCATTAAAACGCAGGGGCCCGCCCTTTGGTTACATGCCGATCGCAAAGATCCGCCATTTCCATTGGTCGCAAATTTTAGCTTTAAATCATATAGTTAGCGATACGGCGCCGGACACGGGCTCCGCCATCACCGATGTTGCAAATTTACATCACAAAAATATTAATTGCAGTTCGCCGAGATGCCGCTAAGGTCGCATTATCGGCTGCAGGGCAAAACGCGGCCGACCCTGGATTTGATCTGGGGACTGGGTCTGACGGTTAACCAGGGTGGGCAGACAGATGTCTCTGATGATTGGGTCGACATTTTCGCCTGAGGATCTCGATATATTGCGCCACGCGCTGGATGCCTGGTGCGCGGAAAAGCGTATCGACATCAAGAGCTCGAAGGCGCAAGTCGCCGCCTCCACGGCGCTCGATCTCTACCACCCGGCTATGACGATCCCGACAAGCTGCTCACCGCGCTGCGCGGACACCGGGCGCTTTGAGCCGTCCATACAAGTCACCCATATCACTCGTTTAACGGGCACCGAACGGGCAGGCGGACGCCGCAACGGTTGATGTTGCGCAGCACCATTTCGGGACGATTCCCCTCAAATCTTCAGCAACGGTTAACCGTGTCCCTGTAGGATTTGTTCATATCCCGTATGTGGTAGAGGCGTCTTCGCGTCCAGGCCAGCGGCATCCCTCTAGAGTGTTCAGGGTGTGTTTTGTGCGTGACCGGTTTCGAGACCTAGAGGCCCCCTCCGCGAGCCGGAAGAAGGACGTGGTTCTCATGGCGACAGTGAGCAGTTTCGAGGGATTGCAGCCGCCGACCCGATCGGAGCTTCGCCAGTTCGCCGAATTGTTCACCCCCCTCTTCGTCGCCTCCTCCGATGACGCCAAGCGCCAGGCGGTGGCCGCGCTCTCGCAATGCGCCGCCATTCCGCAGGCGGTCGCCCTGTTCATCGGCTGCCAGCCGATCGCCATTTCCGCCCCGTTCCTCATCTCCTCGCCCGCCATCGACGACGATACGCTGATCACCGTTGCCCGCACGCAGGGCGTCGAGCATATGCGCGCCATCGTCAGCCGCGATGCGCTGTCGCCTCGGGTGATCGACGTGCTGGTCGGGCTGCGCCATGCCGCGCCGAAGCGGCAGGTGGAGACGATCGAGCCGGCGCCAACAGTCGACAGAGCAGAGGTCGCCGAGGCTCTTGCCAGTGCGGCGATGCCGTTCGTTGCGTCGGAGGCTGGACAGGTTAAGGCCATCGCGGAGACCGCGAGCGTAAAGGTCGCGACCGGCGAACCGGTTGCTGTGACTGTCGAAGCTGTCGCGCCTGTGGTTGCCGAGGCTGCGCCCGTGGTCAACAAGGTGGTGGTCGTTGCCCAAGAGGCTGCACCTTTGGTCACCGAAATAGTGTCCGAGGCCACCGATGCGGCGTCCGTTGTTGCCGCTACGCCTGTTGCCGTCGAAGTGCAGACCATCGCCATCGAAACCGACGCCGAGGTCGTGGTGGTCGAGACGATCGCCGTCCATCCCGTCGAGCCGAAGCAGACCACCGAAGTGCCGCCTGCGGCAGCGAAAAAGCAGAGCGTTCAGTCAACACATTCCCCTGCCCTGGCGACAACCGCCGAAACGCCCGCCGCCGGCGGCGCGCGCGAGGAAGAGGTTCGCGATACGCTGCGCGGTCTGGCGCGCCATCTCGGTCGCGACGACAACGACCGGCTCGGTCTTCGCACCCTTTCGACACTGCAATCGGCGCTGCTGGTGCGCTTTGCCCGCAGCCGCGAGGCGGTCGCCTTCGCGACCGCCCTTGCCGATACGCTGTCAGCCAGCCGCTGGCTTGCCGAGCGCATCATGCTCGACACGTCGGGCCAGCAGATGGCGACGACGCTGACCAGCATCGGCATGGATTTTTCCGACGCCGTCTTCGTTCTCGAAAAGCTCTATCCGCATCTGGCCGAGGCGCAGCACAGCGTCACCCGCGCGTGGATGGTGCTCGATGCACTCGATCCGGAAGAATGCCGCGACCGCGTCGAGGCATGGCGCCGGGCCGACAGCTACACCTATCTGCCGGAACAGGCGCCGGCCGCGCCCCATCCGGTCGCACAGCAGACCGCGCATGCCCGCGCCGTCCACCAGCCGCCGGCGCGCGCCATGCGGCTCGTCGGACGTTCGCGCTGATCTGATTAGAAACGGTCGTCGCTCTCCCTGGCGAGCGGCACGATATCGGCGACATCATCGGCTTCGAGCTCGACGACCCAGAGGTCGTTGTCGAACTTGCGCTCGCGCTCCAGCATCGTCCTCACGTCATCCGCATCCTTGCGCTCGAGCCTGATCTCGAACAGCCGTTCGCCGCTGTCCTCCTCATCGAAGAAGCTCTGCGGCGCGGGGCCATAAAGCGTCTCGGAGCCATCGCGAAAATGCTGGCGGATGAAGACCGCCCCAGCCTCGTCGGCGCCCTTCTTCTCGACAGCGGCGAAATCGCCCTTGGCGAAGACACGGCGCAGCAGCGCGGATACGAAGATGTCGGTGCGAAGTCTCATGCAGGCGGTATAGACCGGTGTGCGCGGGGCCGCAACGAGGCGGCCAAGCTCAATAAGCGATGAAGATCGTTCCTATCCGGTGCCTCTTCAGAAGCACGGCGCTCGGGCTGGGGTTTTCGCCTACGGACAAATCGAGCTTCATCAACTGCGGCGTCTCTTGCGGGGTAATGATTGGGTGTTCGGGCCAGAGCAGGCAATTGGGGGAGCAGGAGGCGGATATATACTGCACCGGGCTCTGTCCGCGAAGGACAAGCCTGATCTCCGGCTTCTTGTGATCAAGCAACTCGCAATCCCGGTCGCTTTTGCAGGTCACCTCGCCCGAGATCGGTTCGGCGTTGTCGATAACGACGGCATAGCGCACCGGGAACTCGTAAGGCTTGCTCTCTGCCCCAGCCGCGACGACCGTGGAGTAACCAAGGGAGGTCATAGCTGCGGCCACCAACATGACGAAACGATGCATCGACGCCCCACTTTGACAGTGGTGTCTTTCTTGTAGCAATTCACGTCATAATTGTGGCTGGGTATAACCCGCTCAGAGCGCGCCGATATCCTTGAGCTTCTTCAGCACCGCCTCGCTGGGCTCGCCGTTTTCAGGCAGGTTGTAGTGCTTCTGGAAATGGCGGATGGCGACGCGGGTTTGTTCGCCGACGACGCCGTCGACGCCGACATTGGTGTAGGCCATGTTGGCGAGGCCCTGCTGAATCTTCAGGACCAGATCGACGCTGTTCAAGGTCGAGGACGGCGAGGTCGAGGGCGTTGCGGCGGCGCGGGCGGCAGAGGTTTGCCTGGCCGGGACGGGTTCCAGCGCGTTTTTCGGGGCCGAGATCTTCTGGACCGGGACCTGCCGGACTGGCACCTGGGCTGTCGGGGCCGAAACCGGGGCGGGCTTGGGGGCCGCTTTCGGCGTCGGGGCGGTCTTCACCTGGTGTTCGGCGCTGCGGATGGCGGCGGCGACCGGGTCTTCGGCGAGCGCCTGGGCCGAGACGTCCTCGCGTGGGCGTTCGGTGGGAATGGCGGATGGGCCGATGGCGTCGGTTCTGAGTGCTGCCAGCACTTCGGGCGTGGCGTCGCCGCTCTGCGGCATGCCGACGGTTTCCTCGAAGAACAGGATGGCGGCGCTGGTGCGCGGGCCGATGACGCCGTCGGGCGCGCCGTTATAGAGGCCGCGGCGGACGAGTTCGGCCTGGATGTCCATGACCAGCTGGTTCGCGGGCTGGCCGGCGACCGGTGCCGGCGGCACGGCGTTGGTGGTCTCGGCGCTGTTCGCCTCGCCCTCGCCTTCACGCTCGATCTTGAAGGTGGTGACTTCGCCGGTGTGTTCCTCGACCGGCGGACGGCCGATCAGCGCGCTCGGAAACAGGCTGTCGCGGGTGCGCAGGAACGGGTGCGGGTGCACGCCCGGCTGATACCAGAGCGCATTGGCGGCGACGAAGGAGAAGATGACGAGGAAGGCGGCCGTGCCGCCCGTGATCGACGGATTGCGGCCGATGACGCCGCCGAGCACGCCAATGCCCTGCAGCCCCAAACCGCCAACGGCGGCAGCCCCGGTGAGAAGAAGGCTCGGCTTCTGCCTGCCCCTCTTTCCCTTAGGCGATTTTCGCTTGCTCGCGGCCATCGAAAAGCCCCTCTTCCAAGATGTCGGTCATGCCAGTCGACGCTTTCAGCCGCGGCGGAAACTCGACCGGGTGATTGGCCGAGAGGTCCATGACGGGAACGCCGGAGCCATCCGCCGCAATCGAGATCGTGATGATGGTGCCGGAGCCCGGCGTGCTGGCGATGGCGAAATCGCCGCCATGCAGCGCGACAAGGCCCTTGACCAGCGACAGGCCGAGGCCCGTGCCCTCGAACCGGCGGGTGTAATCGTTCTGGATCTGCACGAAAGGCTGGCCGAGCAGCTGCAGCTTGTCGGCCGGGATGCCGATGCCGGTATCGGAGACGCAGAGCGTCAGGATGCCGTCGCGCACCGAGGCGTCGAGCGAGATCGCGCCGCCGGCTTCGGTGAACTTGACGGCATTGCCGACCAGATTGATGAGGATCTGCTGGATGGCGCGCTGATCGGCGACGACCTCGTCGAGACCGCGCTGGATGCGGCTCGTCAGCGACACGCCCTTGGTCTTGGCCTGCAGCCCGAGCATGGCCTCGCAGGAGCGCACGACGGTGGCGATATCGAAGGGTTCCAGCACCAGCTCGTAGCGGCCGGCCTCGATCTTGCTCATGTCGAGCATGGTGTTGACGACGGAGAGCAGATGCGCGCCTGAATCGCGCACAAGGCCGACATATTCGCGCTGGCGCTCATTGGCGAGCTTGCCGAAATACTCGCCGATCAGGATATCGGAGAAGCCGAGAATGGCGTTCAGCGGCGTGCGCAGCTCGTGGCTGACGGCGGCCAGGAACCGCGATTTGGCATCATTGGCCGAGCGGGCATCGGCGGCATGGGCTTCGGCCTCGACGCGGAGCTGATGCTCGGCGGAGACATCGCGCAGCTGGGCAACGACGCTGATCAGCGCGCCATCGCTATCGCGGCGCGCGGTGAGATCGGTTCTGAGATGGGAGAACTGGCGATTGTCGACCGAGACCGACGGACGCTCGAGCCGGAGATCAACGGCCGCCTGCTCCTCGCCCTGGCGCAGCCGGTCGAGCGCCTGCAGAAAGAGGATGCGGTCGGAGACGTGGATCTGCTCTATGAAGCTGCGCCCGTCAGGCGCGCGCATCCAGGCGAGATAATCGCGCTTGTCGCGGCCGCCGACATTGACGACGGAGCCTTGCGGATCGAGAAACAGGATGAGGCCGGCCGAGGCTTCCATGAAGAACTCTTCGGCCGACTGGGTGGCGACACCCGAGGTGACGATGCTCTGGCGCGACAGCGCGATGCTGCCGACGGCCGAAAACAGGAAGCCGCCGACGACGGCGGCGACGCCTGCCGGAAGGGCGACGGCCGGGCTGGTGACGATGGAGAGAGCAGCGGGCGCGACGACAAGTGCTGCCGAAGACAGAAGCGCAAGCCGGCGCAGGATGGTCAGCTCGCGCTGGCGCACCGCGGCACTTCCTCCCGTCCGGGAGAGCCAGCGATCCGCCGCCCGGTCCACGAGGGCTGTCGCCCGATCCACGATGTCACTCAATACAAGCACGCAATACCCGCCCTAAAAAGGCTCTTCACAGAGGCCCAAGAATAGGCCCCGGGCGCTTAAGGAAAGAATAAGGGAAAGTGCCGCTCCCCGGCCGGAAAGCGCGAAAAGTCCCATTTTGGGCCACCGGAAGGGCCCTTTGTTTTTTACGGTTAACAGCGAGTAAGCGACGGATTTCGCTCATTTTTCGGCAAGTCGTTAACGCTTGGGGCGAACGCGCTTCAAGGAAAGCCTGCAATTACAGGAGGTGGCTCATGGCATGCTTAACGCCAATGGCTACAATTCGACCGAAATGCGCCGAATGCGGTTTCGATTAAAATTTGAACTAAATTTGACGCAAATGCCACCGAGTTTCGAAAACCGGCATTCGCAAGTTTTGGCTAGGGTGAAATCACACCGGAAGACGGACCTGATTCGGCGGCAAGACCGAGCGGGAAAACAGGATGGGCAACGAACATGTGGTTTCTATTCAAATCATCGATCTGGCTCGGGCTTCTCTTCGTCGCCTTGTCGTTCTTCAGCGGCGAGCGCCAGACGAACACGCAGACCGGATCGACATTGCAGATTGCAGACGCTTTCGTCGCCGTGACCGGCGCCTATGATTATCTGAGCGGCATGTGCGGCGAAAAGCCTGAGGTTTGCGCCAAGGGCGCCAATACGCTCGGCGTTCTCGGCGAGCGGGCCCGCTCCGGCGCCCTCGTTGCCTTTGAACTGCTCGACAGCAAGTTCGGCAGCGGCAAGAGCGCCACGGTTGCCACGACCGCGACACCTTCCGTCGGCCTGGCGCCTGCGACGACCGTAGAGCCGGCAACGGCAGCCGCTCCGCAGCAGCTGCGCGATGACCGCACCGTGGCGCTGAACCAGCCGATGCCTTACCGCCCGCCTGTTGACGACGGCGAAGACAGCCCGGCCGCCGCCCATGTCGCGACCGATCGGGTCACGACCGGCACCATTCCGCTGCCGACCCCGCGTCCGGCGATCTAACGAATTCCGCGGCCACCGCCGCACCCAAAGCTTGCACCGGCGCCGGCCAATGGCCCCGCCCTGTGCCTGACGTGCCTGCCCTGTTTATTCTTCAGCAATTTGCTGCGCCGCGAGGATGCCCATCCTTCGCGGCGTTTCTTTTTAACAGTTCAAATCTGGCCGCATCTCCCCTATATGATCGGGAGACAACGAAAGGCCATTTGCATGACGTCCCTCGATCAGATCATCGACGATTTCACCTTCCTGGACGATTGGGAAGATCGCTATCGCTATGTGATCGAACTCGGCAAAGCGCTGCCTGATCTCGCGGACGAGAAGAAGACATCATCAAACAAGGTGATGGGCTGCGCGAGCCAGGTGTGGCTGGTGACGCATGTCTCCGACGACAGCGACAATCCCGTGATGACCTTCGAGGGCGATTCCGACGCGCATATCGTGCGCGGGCTAGTGGCGATCGTGCTTGCCACCTATTCCGGCAAGACCGCTTCGGAGATCGCGGCATTGGATGCCTTCGAGGTGTTCGGCAAGATGGGTCTTGTCGAGAACCTGTCGGCGCAGCGCTCGAACGGGCTGCGCTCGATGGTCAACCGCATCCGCGAGGAAGCGCGGCTGCGGGCGGCGGCGTAAAGCCAGCCTTTCTTTTCAGATTGAACGATCAGGACCAGAGTTCCGGACGATAGTCCGGCGTGCCCCAATGCTCCATGCGCGGGCGGCGGGATGGTGGTTGCGGGTTATAATGGCGCGAGAGCGCCATGAGTGCCGTGCGCAGCATCAGCTTGGCGGAGCGCACCGGCCATTGCCGCTCGCGCTCGACCGTCTCAAGCCCCTTCATGAAGCAGCAGACATCCAGCGCCACGCCCGACAGTTCCGGCCCCAACGCCTCCAGCGCGCGATTGACGGCAAGGCGGGCGGCGACGGCGCTGTCGGTCAGATCCGCCATGCCGCCGCGTCCGCCGCTGGCGCGGCTTGAGAGCCGCGGTTCCCAGGAGGCGGTGACGCGCGGCTGCAGCTGAGCACGGGTGAAATCGGCGTGCAGCCTCTCGCCGGCCTTGATCGCGGCCTCGGGCATGAAGGCAGCGCCGTCGCGGTCCTTCAGACGCTCGAGGCTTGCGAGCGGCGATTCATCCTTGTTGACCCGCAGCCGCCTGACGACGCCGTCGACTTCCCGGGCGCTCGTCTCGATATCCGCGTGCTGGGTGAGAAAGGCCTCATCGGCCTCGGCGGCCGCGCGGCGCAGATAGGCGCGCGCCTGATTGGATGCGCGCAATAATTCACCCTGCTCCTCGATGAGGCCGGAGGCGCGGGCTTCGGCGATCAAGCTCAAGGGAAAGCCGGCGGCCGTTCCGTCGGCGAAGAGGATGTCGATATCGCTCCCCTCGCCATCAAGTCGCCGTGCCTCACCCCGGATGAGCAGCTTCAGCAGTCTCACCATCGGCTTTTGCGAAGCGGCCGGCTTTGTCTTGGTCTTTGCCGATTTACTCATGGCCGTGTCCTCCACCGGACCGAAAGATGGAATTCACCGTGCGCTCGACGGCGGCGACGAATTCGTCGTAGGCGGGATCGTCGCGGCGATCCTCGACCACGTGGCAGGCATGGCTGACCGTGGTGCGATCGCGGCCGAAGCCGGTGCCGATCTCATGCAGCGGGATCTGCAGCGCGACGTGGCAGACATACATGGCGATCTGCCTGATGTGGCAGAGCGTGCGGCGGCGGTCGCGGCGCATCTGCACACGCTGGCCGGCGATCATCACCATCTCGGTCGTGACTTCCTGGCAGATGCGGCAGACGGTGCGCACGGCATCCGTGGCCGACGGCGGGCGATCATCCCTTGAGAGGACGGTCTGCTCTTCCCCATAAAGCGGGGACAGCGGCGCATTCGCGGCGCCGGGCGGGGAAAAATGTCCAATCGGCATATGAATACTCCTATGAATAGGAATTAATTCATACACGCTATACAGGAACGGGGATAAACGAAAGCGCGCCTTGATCGATTTCGGCTGATTTCGCTCACGAATTTTAACGAGGATTGAAATTATTTGGGATTATTTTCCTCGTCGTCTTAACGCCTTCTTTGCTTGCCGCATGTCTTTATCCCGAAACCGGTGTCCACTTTCGGGAGACATGCGCGGATACGAAAAAGCCGGGCTCTCGCCCGGCTGATCGTGATCGTTCAATGCGACAAATCTATCAGCCGCGGCCGCGCTTGCGGCGCTGGCCGAGACCCATTTCCTTGGCAAGGCGCGAGCGCGCCTCGGCATAGGCAGGCGCTACCATCGGGTAGTCGACCGGCAGATCCCATTTTTCGCGATATTCTTCAGGCGAGAGGCTGTGGTGAGTCATCAGATGGCGCTTGAGCGACTTGAAATTGCCGCCGCACTCGAGGCAGGTGATCTGCTCATCCTGGACGGACTTGCGCACAGAGACAGCAGGCTTCTGCTTTTCAACGACAGCCATGGCCGGTGTCGGCGTCGACGTGTTGCTCAACGCCGAATGCACGTCCGAAATAAGATTGGCGAGGTCGCCAACCGGCACGACGTGGTTGCTGACATACGCTGCGACGATATCCGCGGTAAGCTCGACCAGCAATTCTGGCCCGCTTCCGGCTGCAGTATCCGTCATATTTCGTTTCTCCTGTTTGCATGCTCAAAAGGTCTAAAGCCTCCTTGGCTCAAGACCGCTATCGTAGAGCGAACAGCAAAAAACTCAGTCTGCGGCTACATGTTTCGAAAAACTGAAATCCACCCCTAGATTCCTGAGGCCGAAACCCGTTCTTATACTGCCTGATCTTGCATTAGTACGCACACACCCGCACACGACCCTCAATTAAACATTGAAATTCAAAGCGACCGAGGAATTATGCAATGTGATTCTAATTCAATATCAGAACTCTACTTGAGCATCAATTATCACCGTTTTGCGAAAACGCCAATTAATATTTCATATATATCCGTCAAAAAACGCCTCTATCCCAAGAATTAGTATAGCGCGAAGGAAACATTAATCATCCTCACATCTGCTTAAAACTGCAAAAAACTGCTTAAAATCTTGAATATATAGCACTCTTACCTTTCAAGAAGATCGTCACGCACCGAAGGCGGTAACAGACGATAACCTGTCTTGTGTGCCGCCCTGGCCAAGAGATGAGCGGCGACCGGAGCCGTCAGTATAAAAAACACGAAACCAGCAAGCGAACGTGCAAATACCGCGATTTCTCCTGATTCGATGCCGGCCGCAAATAATAACAGACCCGAGCCTACCGTTCCGGCTTTCGAGGCGGCGTGCATGCGCGTGTATAAATCCGGCAGTCTGACTATACCAAGGGCCGCCGCCAGCGCGAAAAGCGCGCCCGACAAGAGCAGCACGGAAACGACGATGGCGGTGATGTAATCCATCATGTCCTGTCCTTCTTCGTCTTGCGCGCGGGCGCGGCCTTGATCTTCAGCTTGGCATCGCTCTTCACCTTCGCATCGGGCTTTTTCGAGGCCGGGCGGACGGTTTTATCCGTTTGCGCCGCCACGGGTCCAGCCGAACCCGGCAGCGGGCCGCGCGACAGAACGAAGCGGGCGAAGGCGACGGTGGCGAGAAAGCCGACGAGGCCGAGCGAGATTGCGATATCGATATAGAGCGCGAAGCCGGTCTTGACCGCGACGACGGCGAGGAAGCCGATCGCCGTGCCGGACAGCGTGTCCAGCGCCAGGATGCGATCCGGCAAGGTCGGCCCGACGATGACCCGCCAGGATGCGACGAGGAAGGTGACGGCGAGGATGACGAGGGCCACGGATGCGGAGATGGAGACGATCGCGTCGGGTGTCATCGAAACGCCTCCATGATCTTGCGCTCGAAGCCGTTGGCGATATCGCGCCGGATCGCATCCGGATCGGCGCAATCGAGCGCATGGACGTAGAGTGTCTTCCTGTCATCGGAGACATCGACCGACAGCGTGCCCGGCGTCAGCGTGATCATGTTGGCGAGCAGCGTGATTTCGAAATCGCGATCGACGGTGAGCGGAAAGGCGAAGATACCGGGCTTCAGGTTCATCTCGGGACTAAGCACCGTCGTCGCCACCTTGATGGCGGACATTGCGAGCTCCTTGATGAACAGCAGCGCCAACGACGTGATCGCCCAGAGGCGCCAGAGATAGGCCTTGGCTCCGAACGGTTCGCGCACCAGGAAGAGCGCCAGCGCGCCGAGCGCGAAGCCAAGGACGAGATTATGGGCCGAGGTGCTGCCGCTGAGTGCTGCCCAGGCGATCGCCAGCAGGAGATTGAGAAGCAAGGCGATCATGGCGCGACGCCTCCCGGGAAGACGGATTCGATATAGGGATAGGGATCGGTGAGCTCGGTGGCGACAGATTGCGTCAGCGCCAGCAGGCGTTCCGGCAGCAGGCCGAAGCCGACGATGAAGACGGTAAGAAGCAGAAGCGGCAGCATCGTCCTCCAGCCGGTGGCGACATGGGTTTCGGCGCTTTCGGTGGCCGGGCGCCAATAGGCGAGCAGGAAGACGCGGCCGAAGCAGATCGTCGTCAGGAAGCCGCTGATCAGCACGGCCGCTGCCAGCCACCAGGCGCCGACATCGAGCGAGGACTTGACCAGGATGAGCTTCGGCCAGAAGCCGGAAAATGGCGGCAGGCCGGAGGCGGCGAAGAAGAGGATGAGCGAGATGGCGGCGAAGAGGCCGTTGCGGCGATAGAGACCGCCCAGCCTCGTCAGCGAGAAACTGCCGCCGAGAAAGGCCATCTGGCCGGCCGCGAGATAGAGCGCCGTCATCAGCAGCATGGAATGCAGGGCATAGAAGACGGTGCCGGACAGTGCGCCTGTCGTGCCGATGGCGATGCCGATCAGCATGTTGCCGATGCCCGAGATGACGACATAGCCGAGCAGCTTTCTAACATCATCCTGCGCCAGCGCGCCGAGCGCGCCCAAAATGGCGGTGGCAGCACCCGTGATGGCGATCAGCAGGCTGAGCTCCTCGCGCTCCAGCGGCAGCAGCACCACCAGCACGCGGATCAACGAGTAGATGCCGACCTTGGTGAGCAGGCCGGCAAAGAGTGCCGACACGACGATGCGCGGGGTGTGATAGGAGGCAGGCAGCCAGAAATTGACCGGAAAGGCGGCAGCCTTCATGGCGAAGGCCAAGAGGAAGAGGGCCGCCAGCGTGGTCAGCGGCGCGGTTTCGCTGAGTTCGCCTGCCTTGCTGGCGATATCGGCCATGTTGAGCGTGCCGAAGATGGCATAGAGGATGCCGACGGCGATCAGGAACAGCGTGGTGCCGAGGAGATTGAGGACGGCGTATTTCATCGCGCTGTCGATCTGCTTGCGCTCGGAGCCCAATATCAGCAGGCCGAAGGACGAGATCAGCAGCACCTCGAACCAGACGTAGAGATTGAAGACGTCGCCGGTGAGAAACGCGCCGGTGACGCCGGCCATCAGCATTAGCAGGAACGGGAAGAAGCCGTAGCGCCGGTTGGTTTCGTCGATATCGGAAAGCGCGTGGATGCCGCCTGCCAGTGCCGCAATCGCCGCCGTCAGCGCCATGACGGCGGAGAGGGTATCGACGGTGAATGCGATACCGAACGGCGGCAGCCAGCGGCCCATGACCATGGTGAGCGGGCCGTCGGCCATGACCTTGACGAGGAGTGCGGCGTCGAGGGCGACGAGCAGCGCCAGGCCGGGGATGGCGAGCCATGCTTGAAGGCGCACGGAGCCGCGGGCCATCAGGAGGATGGCGCCAAGGGTGATGCAGAGCGCCACGGGGGCGATGACGAGCCAGTGGGCGATCGGCACCGGGGATGTGACGAGGGCTGCGGAGAGGTCGGCGATGGGCTGGGTGGGGGTGGCCATTTAGGGGGTGGCCTCGCGTGGGCGTGGTCCGGGTGGGCTTGGTGCTGGTCTTAGGCGTGGTGCGGGTACACCCCGTTCTTTCCACGGTGCTGCCGCTGAAGAGTGCAGTGCTGGCCGTCGGCGTGGTGCGGATATACCCCCCTTGTAACTTGACGATTGCCGCATCGGATCTAGCTCCTCCCTGCGGTGACGGACCGGAGCCCGCTACCCCCTTGGGCGTTAAAGCCCGCGTCAGAGCCGGGGCCAGGTCCGTCGTTCCATCGAACCCGAACAGTCGCCAGG